>DATHLN010000168.1:0-25582 GCA_035488115.1 Candidatus Limnocylindrales bacterium
ACGAACCGCTTCGATCCGTACCGCACGTACCGGTTCAAGGTCAAGTGGGACAACCAGTACGTCGCCGGGCTCACCAAGATGAGCGCGCTGCGGCGCACGACCGAGATGGTCGAGTACCGCGAGGCGGGCGAGAACGTGATCGCGCGCAAGCTCCCCGGCAAGACGTCGTACGAGGCGGTCACGCTCGAAGCCGGGATCACCTACGACACGGCGTTCCAGGACTGGGCGAACCTGGTGAACGACTTCTCGAGCAACGCGATCACCACGCTCGCCGACTTCCGCAAGAACATCACCGTCGACGTGTTCAACGAAGCGGGTCAGGTCGCGCTCTCCTACAACCTCTACCGCTGCTGGGTCTCGGAGTACCAGGCGCTCCCGGAGCTCGATGCGGCCGCGAACGCCGTCGCGATCCAGACCATCAAGGTCGAGTTCGAGTGGTTCGACCGCGACAACGCGATCGCCGAGGCGGCCGGACCCGCGCGGATCGGCTGAGCCATGCTGGCGGATCGGATGCGCGTCGCGATCCCCGGCGGGCTCGTGCGGGACGGCGCGCGCCGCGCGGAGGCCGAGCTGCGCGCGCTCAGCGGGCATGAGGAGGAGCGGCTCGCGTTCTCGCGCGGGACGCCGCTCCCCGCACGCGTGAGCGAGCTGCTCGGCGCGTGCGCGTCGTTCGGCGAGGACGTCCGCGAGCTCATCGCCGGCGACCGCGACTATCTGATGCTGGAGCTGCGCCGGATGACGCTCGGCGAGCGGTATCTGCTCGTCGTGCGCTGTCCGTCGGGCGGGCACGTCTTCGACGTCGAGTTCGCGGCGGACGATGTGACGATCACGCGGAACGCGCTGCACGCCCAGACGCACGCCGCCGAGATCGGCGGCCGCACCATGACGTTCCGGTTGCCGACCGGCGCCGATCAAGAAGCGGTCGCGCGGCTCCCGCTCCCGGCGGCGGTCGATGCGCTCTTCGAACGCTGTGCGATCTCGCCGGCGGCGAGCGCGCTCGATCCTGCGGAGCGCGAGCTCCTCGCCGCCGCGATGGAGCGCGTCGCGCCGCAGGCGGCGCTCGATCTCGACCTCACCTGCCCGGAGTGCGGCGCGGCGTTCGAGGAGCCGTTCGATCCGGCCGCGTTCTTCTTCCGCGAGCTGCGCGACGCGGGACACGACCTGCTGCGCGACGTGCACGAGCTGGCGCGCGCGTACCATTGGAACGAGGCGGAGATCCTCGCGCTCTCCCGCCCGCGCCGGCTCGCGTATCTCCAGCTCGTCCACGACGCGCGCGGCGCCTCGGCCTGACGTCGTCGCATGAACTATCTCGAGCGCATCGCCGCCTCGGCGACGGACTCGCTGCTCAGTCCGCGGATCCAGCCCGCCGGGGCGTCCGTGCACGGAGACGCGGAAGCGTTCGAGCTTGAAGCGCCCATGCGCAGCGCGCCGCACGCGCCATACGCGGGCGATCCGCCGCACGCGACGCGCGTCACGGAGCGGCGCGCCGACGACCGCGAGCCGAATCGCGGCGAACCGTGCCTCCCGGAGGTAACGGCGCCCGATCGAGATGCGGTCGCTCGCGCAGCCACGCGCGAGGTCGAAGACCGTGAGCCGGCTGCGAAGAGCGTGCACACCGATCGTATCACCGCGCAGACGAACCTCGTCGTCGCGCAGACGGACCATGTCATCGAATCCAACGCGACCCGAACCGGCGGCGTCTCCGAATCCGACCGTGCTGCAGGTGCCGGACACGTCGCCGAAGAGGGTCCGCGCCGGCGCGCCGGCGTGATCGCCCGTACTGACGTGATCAACGGTACCGAGAAGATCATCCATACCGAAAGCGTCGTCCGTACCGACCGTGTCGTCCGTACGGACGGCGAGCTTCATCGCGGAGCCCGGCCTTCTTCGCGGCCGAACTCGGAACCGTCGCTCGCACGAACGCAAAGCGAGCTGCATGAACCGCCGGCAGCGGACCGAACGGAGTTCGTCGTTCGTGCGCCGCGTGCTTGGAGATCGCGCGCACGCTCCGACTCGCTCGCAGCGGACCGCGATGCGCGCCTCACCGATCCGCCCTCGCACGTCGACCCCGCCTCGCCGCACGCCGCCGCGGCACAGCTGCACGTCAGCACGCTACCGACGGACGTTGTGGTCCCCTCACCGGCGCGACGGGCCGCCGGCATCGCACGATCCGATGCCGCCGAGCAAGCGCAAGCAGCACACGACCGCGCCGGCAGGGAGCCTCGGATCAGCATCGGGCGGATCGACGTGACCGTGCGCGGCGGCGTCTCGTTCGTGCCGCCCGCGCCGAGCTTGCCGAGCGCGCCGCCGGCGAACGCACCGCTCTTCAACCGGTTCGCGCTGGGAGGCTGAGGTGGGCGCGGAGGCGATTCACGACGTCACGCGCGGGCTGCGCATGCTGCTGTACAGCCAGCTCACGCTGGAGAACGACACCGCGATCGTCACGCTGCTTCCGCCCGGCGACGCGCTCCCGAACGCGCTCGGCGTCAACCTCTACTTGTACCGCGTCGTCGAGAGCCCGTCGACGAAGAACGTCTCGTGGCAGGGCTCGGCGATGAAGCCGCTGCTCGGGCTGAACCTCTCGTATCTGCTGACGCCGCTCGGCAAAGTCCCCGAAGACGCGAGCTCGGACCAAGGCGACGACGCGCATACCATGCTCGGCGTCGCGATGATGACGCTGCACGAGAATCCGGTGCTCAACGACGTCCACATCCCGGGCTTCGACGCCGACACCGTCCTCGGTCCGGCGCTGCTCGACGCGTACGACCAAGTCAAGGTCAGCCTGCTCCCGACGTCGATCGAGGAGCTTTCCAAAATCTGGGCGACGATCAATCAGCCGTACCGCCTCTCGGTCGCGTACGAGGTGAACCTCGTCGAGCTGATCCCCGATCAGCCCGCACCGGCGAACGGCGCGCTGGTCGCCCGGACCGCGCTCGATGTCTTCGCGTTCGAGGCGCCCACGATCAACGCGCTCGTGCCGGCGACGGGCGCGCTGGCGCGGCTGGGTCCGAACGACGTCGCCGTGCCGAACGAAATCGTCATCAGCGGGACCGCGCTGAGCGCACCGGGGCGGCCGCCGGCGGCGACGCTCGGCGGCGCACCGCTCACGATCCTCGAAGCGAGCGCCAAGCGAATCCGCGCCGCATTTCCCACCAACGTCAACGCCGGCCCCGATGCCGACGTCCGGGTCACCGTCGCGGGTCGGACCGGCCCCGCGAGCACCTTCCGCATCGCGCCGTGGCTCGCGTCGCTCTCGCTCGCACGCAGCGATCTCCATGCGACGCCGACGCTGCTCACGCTGACCGGTCAGGGGTTCAGCGTCCCGCCGTTCGCGGTGCTGTTCGAGTCCGGCGGTCGCGCCGTCTCGGCCCAGACGTTCGCCGGCGGCTCGACCGCGAGCTCGGCGACGGTCGAGATCCCCGCGCTCGGGAACGGCGTGTACGCCGTTCGTTTGATCGGCGCCGACGACGCGTCGAGCTCGACCAACGAGCGCACCCTCGAGATCGTCCCGCTGATCACGCCGCCGGTGACCGTCGAGCAGGTCAAGGCCGGGAGCGCGCTCGTCGACCGCATCATCGTGAACGGCGCCCGGCTCGACGGCGTCGCGATCGCGCTGATCGTCGACGGCGTCGCGTATCTCGCGGGACCGAACGCGAACCCCAACCAGATCGTCTACACGTTCGGCCGCACGCTCGCGTCCGGGGCGCACACGCTCGCGGTCGAGGTCGACGGTTTTCGCTCGCTTCAGGTGGAGTTCGTCCGGTGATCGCGCGCGTCGAAGACGTCGACTGGACTGCGTTGAACCACGCGCGCCTCTCCGACGCGCTCGATGCGCTCAAGGACTGGGCCGCGCAATCGGACGCCGATCGTTCGTCGCGGCGGTGGCGCGAGAAGCGCGCGCCGGCGAACGCACCGCCGAGCGCGCTCGATCTGCTGGTCGCCGGCTTCGGTCTGACGACGTTCGAGCGCGCGCTGCTGCTGCTGGCGGCCGGCGCCGAGCTCGACCCCGCCGTCGCCGCGCTGAGCGCGCCGTCGCCGCCGACGTTCGCGTTCGCGCTCGGGATGCTGCCGGAGCCGGAGTGGGCCGCGCTCGCCGCCAGCGCGCCGCTGCGCGCGTACCGTCTCGTCGACGCGGTGCGGGACGCCGCGACGTCGCTGATCCAGGCGGTCGCGCGAATCGACGAGCGCGTGCTGCACTATCTGACCGGCGTCACCGCGCTCGACGCGCGCCTCGCGGGCGAGGTCGAGATCCTCGAACCCGATGCGGCGCTCGTCCCCACGCATGACGCGCTCGCGACGCGGATCGGCGCCGCCTGGAGCGATTCCGGCGCGCCCGCCGCGATCGCGCTGTTCGGCGCGGACGAGACGATTCGCCGCGGCATCGCCGCCGCCGGCGCGGCGCGCGCCGGTCTCGGGCTCCTCGCGATCGACGCGCCGACGATCGCCGCGCTCGCGCACGAGGAACTCGGAAACCGCCTGCGCCTGTGGGAGCGCGAGGCGATCCTCATGCACAGCGCGCTCTTCGTCGACGCATCGGCGGTCGACGCCGCGGATGCGGCCGCAGCGAGCGCGGTGCGCCGCGCCGCCGAGCGGCTCGCGCGCCCGCTGGTGCTCGCGACGAGCGCGCGCTGGCGGCCGCTGCGCCGCCGCACGATCCCGATGGAGGCGCGCAAACCGCCGCGTGCCGAGCAGCGCGCGCTGTGGAGCGGCGGGCTCGCGGCGCGCGACCTGCGCGACGACGAGACGGTGTCGCGCCTCGTCGCGCAGTTCGACTTCGGCGCGCACGCGATCGCCGGCGCGCTCGACGCCGCCGCGCTCGCAGGCGGCGACCCGCCGCTCTCGGAACGGCTGTGGGAGGCCGCGCGCGAGCAGACGCGCCAGCCGCTGCAGGACGTCGCCGAACGGATCGAGGCGGTCGCGACGTGGGACGATCTCGTCCTGCCGGAACGCCAGCGCGAGCAGCTGCGCGACATCGGGCGCCACGTCGCCGGGCAGACGACCGTCTACGACGATTGGGACTTCGCCGCGCCCGGCTCGCGCGGGCTCGGCGTCACCGCGCTCTTCGCCGGCGCGAGCGGGACCGGGAAGACGCTCGCCGCCGAGGTGCTCGCGCGCGAGCTGCGGCTCGATCTGCACCGCGTCGACCTCGCCTCGGTGATGAGCAAGTACATCGGCGAGACGGAGAAGAGCCTGCGCCGGCTCTTCGAGGGTGCCGAGTCGGGCGGAACGATCCTCTTCTTCGACGAGGCCGACGCGCTCTTCGGGAAGCGCACGACCGTCAAAGACAGCCACGACCGCTACGCCAACGTCGCGATCGACTACCTGCTCCAGCGGATGGAGTCGTACCGCGGGCTCGCGGTCCTCGCGACGAACATGAAGTCCGCGCTCGACCCGGCGTTCGTCCGACGCATCAGGTTCATCGTCGACTTTCCATTCCCGAACGAGACGCAACGCGCGCACCTGTGGCGGCGCGTCTTTCCGTCCTCGGCGCCGCTCGCGCCGCTGGACGCCGAGCGGCTCGCACGGCTCAGCGTGGCGGGCGGAACGATCCGCAACATCGCGCTCTCGGCGGCGTTCCGCGCCGCGGAACGCCGAGCACCGATCGCTCCCGGCGATCTGCGCGCGGCCGCGCACGCGGAGCTGCTGAAGCTCGAACGCCCGATCCCGGTCGGCTTCGCGGAGACGTTCGGTGACTGAGCGCGAGATCGCCGCCCGGATCGAGCGCGCGCTGCGCGGCGCGTTGCGCACGCTCCCCGCGCGGGCGCGCGCGAATGCGGCGCTCGACCGCGTCGCGCTCGAGATCGACGCCGACCTCGCGACGATCGGCGCGGCCGAGCTCGAGCGGCGCGTCGAAGACGCGCTGAACGCGGCGCTCGCGCGCGCCGGCGGAGGCGCGCCGTGGCGGTGATGAAAGGCGCGCTGGTCAACATCGGCGCCGGACTCCTCGGCAAGCTGCCGAACGTCGTCGTCTTCCAGTACAACCCGGACCGCGTCGTGCGCACGCCGCGCTCGGTGCAGGAACCGCCGGAAGCGGCGGGCTCGGGGCGCCGCGACGGCCGCCGCCGCACCACGCCGCCCGGCGAGCGCTTCGCGTTCACGCTCAAGGTCGACGCGACCGACCAGATGGCCTCGCTCAACCCGATCGCGCTCGTGAGCGGGATCCTGCCCGCGCTGTCGGCGCTCGAGCTGCTGATGGTCCCGAAGAGCGCGCTGACCGTCAATCTCTCGAGCCTCGCCGGAACGAGCGCACCGTATCAGCTACCGCCGATGCGGCTCCCCACGGTGCTGCTCGCCTGGGGCGTGCAGCGCATCTGGCCGGTGAACGTCACCAGCCTCACGATCACCGAGACGCAGTACGACTTCAAGCTCGTCCCCGTGCGCGCAGAGGTCGACGTCGAGCTGCGCGTGCTCACGCCGGACCAGCTCGCCGACGACCGCATCGGGAGCGGCGCGTACAAGTACAGCCAGGTCGTCAAGGAGTCGATGGCCGCGCTCAACATCGCCAACGCCGCCTCGCTCGTCGCGGGCGAGATCCCCTCGTTCTGAAAGCCGCGACGATGATCTTCAAGGGAAGCCGCTACGAGAGCGTCCCCGTCGTCACCGTCACCGCCTCGAACGGCGTGACGACGAAGGCGCTCGCACTGCGCGTCATCCCGCCGACGCCCGCGGGCTACCGCCACACGTTCGTCGCCGGCGAACGGCTCGATCTGCTGGCGTACGCGTACTATCAGGACGCGCAGCGATTCTGGCCGATCGCCGATGCGAACACCGACATGGACGCCGCCGACCTCGAGGATCCCGGCCGCGCGATCCTCGTCCCGCCGGATCCGTCGTAAGATGGCCGTCCCCGCCTTCCAGCTCTCGTTCGCCGGCACGGCCGCGGATCTCGCGCTCAAGCAAGACGTCGTCTCGCTCGTCGCCGAGGAGCACTCCGCCAAACCGGCGACCTGTCGGATCGAGCTCGCCGCCGAGATGCGCGCCGACGGCTCGTGGCGCTACGTCGGCGACGACCGCTTCAAGCCGTTCACGCCGGTGACGGTGAACATCGGCTTCGGCAACCGCCTCCAGACGGTCTTCGACGGCTACGTGACCGGCGTCGAGCTCGTGCTCGGCAGCGATCCCGAAGACGCGACGCTCGCGGTCGACGCGATGGACACCGCGGTGCTGATGAGCCTCGACGAGAAGACGAAGCCCTGGCCCGGGCTCTCCGACGCGCAGATCGCCGCGTCGATCCTGAGCACCTACTGCGACCGCGTCACGACGGACACCACGCCCGCCGCGCGGCCGGAAAACGAGCACGTCCCGATGCAGCGCGGGAGCGACCTGCGCTACGTGCAGCACCTCGCCGAGCGGAACGGCTTCGAGTTCTCGTTCGAGACCGACGCGGTGACCGGCGTGCGCGCGTACTTCCGCGCGCCGCAGCTCGGCGGCTCGCCGCAGCCCGATCTCGCCGTGCAGATGGGCGACGACAGCAACCTCGACCGCTTCACCGTCGCGCTCGACGCCCAGCGGCCGGCGACCGTCTCGGTGACGCAGCTCGACGCGAGCGACGCGAAGGTCCGCACCACCGACGCGCAGTCGCTCAAATGGAAGGTGCTCGGCGCGCAGCAGCTCGGCGCGCTGACCTCGGCGCTCGGCACGATGGCGATGCCGGGCGGCGGCCAGCGCCGGATGCTCGCGCTCGGCTCGCCGACCGCGGACGCGAGCCGGCAGACCGCGTTCGCGCAAGGCGTGCGCAACCGCGCGGGCTGGTTCGTCACCGCGACCGGCGAGGTGAACGCGGAAGCGTACGGGACGGTGCTGCGCCCGCGCCGCCCGGTGCTCGTGCGCGGCGCCGGCAAGACCTTCAGCGGCGCCTATTACGTCACGCGCGTCACGCACGAGATCGCCGGCGCAGGCTCGTACGCGCAGAAGTTCGAGGCGGTCCGCAACGCGACGAACGTCGCCGGCAGCGAGAAGTTCGGCACCAAAGCCGGCTCGCTGGTGAGCGTGTGATGGCGGCGCGGAACGACGAGGTTCTGGAGCGTCTCGTCGAGCGCGTCGACGGCCGCTACTACGGCAAGTACCGCGGCGTGGTCAAAGACGTCGAGGACCCGTTGAAGCTCGGCCGGCTGCGCGCCAACGTTCCGCGATTGCTCGGCACCGGCACGACGGGCTGGGCGCTGCCGGCGTTCCCGTTCACCGGCCCCAAGCAAGGGGTGTTCGTGATGCCGCCGGCCGGCGCGAGCGTGTGGATCGAGTTCGAGGAAGGCGATCTCGGCTTTCCGATCTGGAGCGGCGGCTGGTTCGCGAAGGGTCAGCTGCCCGACGAAGCGGCGACGACGTCGACCGTGCTGCGCACCGCGGCCGGACACGTCGTCGTGCTCGACGACAAGGGCAAGAAGCTCACGATCACCGACGCGAACGGCAACGCGATCGCGATGGACGGCGCGCAGATCGAGATCAAGGCCGGCAACGCGACGAAGATCGTCGTCGACGCGCCGAGCGTCGAGCTCGCGGGCGGCGGCCACCCGCTCGCGTTCGGCGACGTGCTGCAACAGTATCTGCAGCAGCTCGGACAGATCTACCAGACGCACATGCATCCCGGGCAGACCGCACCGCCCACCGGAGGAACGGTGACGCCGGCGCCGCCGACGCCGCCGTTCCCGCCCGTCCCGCCGACGCTGAGCTCGAAGAAGGTGCTCAGCGGATGATGCCGCCCGAGATCCCCGCGCAGAGCGATCCGCGGCAGCAGCGCTTTCTGAAATACCCGCTCGACGTGGGCAGCACCAGCGTGCTCGTGACGACGACCGCCGACGACCACCTGCGCGATCTGATCCTGCAGGTGCTCTTCACCAGCCCCGGCGAGCGCCTCAACCTGCCGGAGTTCGGCGCCGGCGTGGCGCGGCTCGTCTTCGAGCCGAACAGCGAACCGCTGCGCGCGAGCGCGCAGTTCCTGATCGCGAGCGGTCTGCAGCAATGGCTCGGCGACCGCATCGACGTCTCGTCGGTCGCGCTGACCAGCGAGCCGGGCTACGAAGAGACGGTCACGATCGCGATCGAGTACGTGGTGAAGACGACGCAGCAGCCGCAGGCGCTGACGGTGCAGCTGTGAGCGCGGTGCCGATGGCGCCGAGGAGCGCGCCGCTGATCGTTGACTACCTCGCGAAGGACTACGCCAGCTTCCGCCAAGCGTTGCTGGACTTCGCCGCCGCGCGCTATCCCGAGTGGACCGAGCGCAGCGAGGCCGACGTGACGATGGTCATGCTCGAGCTGTTCGCGTGGGCGGGCGACATGCTCAGCTACATGCAGGACCGCGTCGGCAACGAGGCGTTCCTCGAGACGGCGACCCAGCGCCGTTCGGTCGCCGCGCACCTCGCGCTCATCGGCTACGCGATCGACCAAGGTTCCTCGGCGCACGCGTGGCTTAGGTTCACGGTCGACCGCGACGTCTCGATCACCGCGGCGCAACCGGTCCAGGTCGCGAACCGGCCGCTGAACGCGACCGACGCGCTGATCGTCTTCGAGACGTTCGGCGCCGCCTCGCTCGTCGCCGCGAACGACGAGATGCCGCTCTACGACGACGGCAACGGCGCGTCCACGCTCCCGCAGAACGCGCTCGCCGCAACGCTCGGCGGCGCGTTCACGGGCCTGACCTCCGGAGCGTACGTGATGCTGCACGACGGCAAAAGCGGAACACGCGACGTCGTACGGCTCGCCGCCGACGCGCGCATCCGCACCGTCGCCGGCGCGCAGGTCACCGAGATCGCGTGGCTGCCGACGACGCCGCTGAGCGCGGCGTACGACGTCGCGGAGACCGTCGTCTACGGAAACGTCGTGCTGGCCACGCACGGCGAGACGCTGACGAACGCGGTCCTGCGCGAGCTCACGTCCGACCAGAAGATCCAGCTGCAGCGCGACGACGACGATTTTCCGCCGGGGGTGCTCCCGCTGCGCAACCGTGTCCCGCTCCCGACCGGTCCGCTCGCGTTCATCGACCGCTCGACGCTCGCGCTCGGCGCGCCGCTCGGCGCCGCTGCGGCGACGGCGCCGGTGTCGACGACCGCACGCGTGCCGAAGAGCGACGGAACGTTGACGGTGTTCGTCGACGGCGACGACGTCCCGTGGGTCGAGATCGTCTCGCTGCTCGACGCGGGTCCCGACGACCACGTCTTCGCGATCGACGTCGACGACGCGGGCGAGGCGACCATCGTGTTCGGCGACGGCGTGCACGGCCGCGTGCCGCCGGAGGATGCGACGATTCGCGGGACGTACCGCGTCGGCGGCGGCGCGCTGGGCAATGTCGCGGCCGACACGCTGGTCGTCGTTCGCAACGCGCCGGCCGGCACGGCCTGGAAGGCGACGAACCCGCTGCCGGCGACCGGCGGGCGCAGCCCGCAATCGAGCGACGCTGCCCGGCGTTTTGCGACCGCGGCGTTTGAGACGCCGCTCGCGCTGATCGCCGCGGACGACTACGCGAACGCGGCGCTTGCGGTCCGCACGCCGGCCGGCGCGCCGCTCGCGAGCGCCGCACGGGCGTCGTTCGCGTGGACCGGGAGCTGGTCGACCGCGCGGGTCACCGCCGTGCCGGCGAACGGAAGTTCGCTCGACCCGCGGATCGCGGAGGCGATCCGCGCGCAGCTCGACGACCACCGCCTCGCCGGTTACGACGTCGAGGTCGTCGCGCCGCGCGGGTTCCCGATCGCGCTGGAGATCACCGCCACGCTGGCGCCGGGCGCCGACCCGCACGAGGTGCGCGCCGCGCTCGCAACCGCGTTCGGCACCGGACCGCCGGGCTTCTTCCGACCCGGAGCGTTCGGTTTCGGCGACCCCGTCTACCTGAGCCGGATCGACGCGGCCGCGCTCGCCGTTCGCGGCGTCACCGACGTGCGCATCGACCGGCTCGCGCCGCTGAGCTCCGCGCGTCCCGCGGAGGCGACGCGCGACGCGATCCGCTACGGCGCGCTGAACGTCCCGCACGACCGCATCGTGCGCCTCGACGACGATCCGAACGCGCCGCAGAACGGGATCCTGCGCATCCGCTTGGTGCCGCCGTCGTGACGAACAGCGATCCCGCAGCGCTGCCCGCGCCGCAAGCGCCGTACAACGCGCCCGACACCGTTCCGATCGCGTACCGCATCGGCGACTTCCAGTCGTTCCGCGCCTCGCTGCTCGACCGCCTCGTCGCCGGCGACCTGCTCTCCGATGCGACGAACCCGTTCACCGGCTGGCGCGATCGCGGCGGCACCGACTACGCGACGGTCTTCATGGAGCTGTGGGCGTACGTCGGCGACGTCCTGACCTTCTATCAAGAGCGCGTCGCGAACGAGGCGTTCATCCAGACCGCGACGCAGCGCGACTCCGTGCTGCGGCTCGCGCGGCTCGTCGAGTACGCGGCGCGGCCCGGCGCCGCGGCGAACGCGACCGTCGTATTCAGCGCGCCGGCCGGCACGACGGTCGCGGTTCCGGCGGGGTTCGCGCTCGCGACGCAGCCGCCGGCGGGGCAGGAACCGCAAACGTTCGAGACGTCCGCGGCGATCACGGTCGACGGCGACGCCAGCGCGATCGCGCTCGCGCTCGCCGCGCCGAAACCGCAGTTCGGACCGCTCGGCACCGGCGAGGTGACGCGCAGCATCGTCCTCAGTGGGGTCTCGACGGAGCTGCATGCCGGCGACGACGTGCTCGTGGTCCAGCTCGCCGGGACGAACGCGCAGAAAGCCGATCTGCGCCGGCTGATCTCGGTCGCCGAGGACGACACGTCGCAGACGACGACGATCGCGTGGAACGAAGAGCCCCCGGTCGTCTACGACGATCCGCTGGACGTACAGATCCACGCGCTGCGCATTTCCGCCTCGCCGTTCGGCAGCACCGCGCCGAGCTGGTACGCGCTGCCGCCGACGCTCACGCAGAACACGACCGAACCATACGGCCCGTACGCGAACGAGAACTGGGACGACCCGAGCGCACCGAGCACGACGAACACCTGGCCCTTCCTCCCGCTCCCTTCGTCGGATTCGAAGAGCGAGAAGCTGCTCTTCCTCGACGACGTCTACGACGTGCGCCCCGGGATGTGGCTCGTGCTGTTCGGGACGAGCCCGAGCGGCGATCCGATTCACGACATCTTCACCGTGAACGACGCGCACGCGGCCGCGGTGTCCGCGTACGCGATCGCCGGAAAATCGACCGTCGTCACGCTCGACCGGGCGCTCGACATGAACAGCGGCTACCGGGTGCGCGGCACGACGGTGCTCACCGGGAGCGTATGGCTCGCGCTGCACGACGACGTTCCGCTCTCGCCGGACGTCCCCGCCGATCCGGACGACGCGCAGGATGCGCGGACGCTGATCCTGAGCGGGCTTCATCCCGAGCTGCTCGCGGGTCGCACCATCGTGGTGCAGGGACCGGATGCGAGCAAGACGGTCACGTCGATCGTCGCCGAGACCGCCGTGATTGCCGCGCCGCCCGCGCTCGCCGGCGAGCTGACGACGATCGTGCTCACCGCGCCGCTGCAGCACCGCTACGTCCGTGCGCAGACGAACGTGCTCGGCAACGTCACGAGCGCGACGCAAGGCGCGACGGTCGCCGACGAGGTGCTCGGCAGCGGCGACGCGAGCGCGTTTCAGCAGTACACGCTGCAAGAGTCGCCGCTGACGTATCTCGCGAGCACCGGCTCCGAAGGGCTCAGCGCGCTGAAGAGCACGCTGACGGTCACCGTGAACGGCGTGGCGTGGCGCGAGGTCCGCTCGCTCTACGACGCTGCGCCCGACGCGCAGGAATACACGATCGCGCAGGACGCGAACGGCCGCACCACCGTCTCGTTCGGTGACGGCGTCTCCGGTTCACGGCCGCCGACCGGCGTCGACAACGTGCACGCGCGCTACCGCTGGGGTATGGGCACGTCAGGGAACGTCGATGCAGGCGTGATCGCGCAGCTCGTCGGCACGGCGCCCGGGCTCGAAGGCGTCACCAACCCGCTCCCGGCGTACGGCGGCGCCGATCCGGAGACGACGGAGGAGGTCCGCGCAGGTGCGCCGGTGCAGGCGTCGACGTTCGGGCGCGCCGTGACGGCGCGCGACGTCGAGGCGCTCGCGCTCGCGTATCCGGGTGTCGCCAAGGCGACCGCGTCGTTGCGCCGCTTGCGCGGCGAAGACGGCGTGCCGCTGCTGCAGCGCTCGGTCTATCTCACGATCGCCGGACCGGATCCACGCCCGTCGAGCGCTACGGCGTTCGCCTCGCTCTCGGCTGCGCTTCACGCATACCTCGACGCACGCCGCGATCCGCGGCTGCCGATTCAGATCGCGGATTTCGTCCCGGTCTACGTGGCGTTCGCGGTGACCATCGACGTCCGCGACGCGTACCCGCGCCGGGTGACGATCGCGAACGTCACCGCCGCGCTCGCGCCGGGCGCCGGCAGCACAGGTTTCTTCGCGTTCGAGAAGCGGACGTTCGGCGAGACGCTCTCGCTCGGCGAGCTGTACGCGCTCGTGCAAGGAATTCCCGGCGTCGCGAACGCACGGATCACGCGCTTCGCCTGCATCCCGCCGGACGGGAAGGATCCGTACCCCGACGCGGTGCGCCAAGAGCTGCACGCGGCGGCGCGCGAGCTATTCGTCGTGATCGACGATCTCGCGCATCCCGAGCAAGGCACCGTCGTCGTGACGTACGGCGGCGGCGGGTTCGCCGACACATGATCCGCAACGACCCGGACGATTTCGCGCAGCGGTTCTACGCGCGCGTCCCCGACAGCTACCGCGCCTATGACGTGCAGGAGGGCTATCCGCTCCTCGCGCTGTTCAGCGCGGCCGGATACCAGGCTGCCGCTATCCGGCGCGACCTCGACGATCTGTGGAACGACTTCTTCATCGAGTCGTGCGCCGACTGGGTCGTTCCGTACATCGGCGCGCTGCTCGGCACCGAGCTGCTCCCGGATCCCGTCGGGCAGAGCAGCCGGCTCGAGGTCTGGAAGACGATCGATTGGCGGCGCAGCCGCGGCACGCCGGCGATGCTGCGCGAGATGGCCGCGGCCACGACAGGCTGGGACGTCGCGTTCGCGGAGTTCTTCACCCAGATCGGCTGGTCGCAAAATCTGAATCACATCCGGCTCGCGCGCGCGCTCACGGCGGATCTGCGCAAACCCGCGCGGCTCGCACGGCTCGGCCACGCGGACGATCCGTTCGCGCACGCGGTCGGCATCCGCCCCGCCGGCGCGTTCGACGGGCCGCGCGTCACGCTCGACTCCGGCGGCGTCCCGGTCGCGGCGTGGGGAACGCCGGGGCGCTATCTGACCACGAACGTCGGCTTCTTCGCCGGCCCGCTGCAGGCATTCGCGGTGCGCGGCGCGACCCCGGCCGCCGCACCGCCCGGGATCGCACCGCCCGCGGACGCGTGCGCGTTCACGTTCGATCCGCTCTTCCGCGACATCGCGCTCTTCTCGAACGCCGACGGGCGGCCGATCGCGCGCGAAACGTTCGCCGCAAGTCCGTGGCCGGCGTTCGGGCGCGACCTCGTGGTGATGCAGGACGGCGTTCCGCTCGCGACGACTTCGCCGCGGGCGTCCGCCGCGTCGGACTGCGCCGCGCCGTTCACGTTCGGCGGGCGCGCCGACGGCGTCGCGCTCGACGCGAAGGCCGGGATGCGCGCGCTGGTCGACGTCTTCGGCGGCTCGCCGGACTTCGCGCTCGACGCCATTTGGATCACCGATACCGGCGGCGAGCGGACCGTTCTCGGCACGCTGCGCGCGGACGGTTTCACGCTCGGCGCGGCGGCGCCGCCCGGCACCGGGACGCTCGCGATCGCGGTGCGATCGGCGCAAGCCGCGCGGGTGCGCCGGTTCCCCCGCGGGACGATCGCGCTGCGCGCCGCGCGCGCGAGCGGCGCCGGCCTGCACGAAGGCGACGGCGTCTTCGCGAACCTCCTCGCGCTCTACGCCGCGCCGGGGAGCACGACGATGCGGTACGTCGCGGCCGACGGCACGACCGGCGACGCGCCGTTCACGGGCGGAACGTCGTCCGCCTGCGCGCCGGCGGTCTATCCGCCGCGCGCGGTCTCGCCGAGCGTCGTTCCACTGAAAGTCTCGGACGTCATCGACGCGTCCGGGCGAGCGGCGGGCGATCCGGTCCTCGCCGATCCCGCGCGGCTCGGCGACGTGACGGCAACGCTCGGGCTCCCCCCGAAAGGCACGCCGCCCGGCGCGTCGCTCACCGTGACGATCACCGCCTCGCCGGCCGCATTTGTCGCACCGACGGAGTGGGCGGTTCCGCTGCTGGCCGGCGGCTCGCTCCTCGTCTACGTCCCACAGATCGACGACGCCCCGGGCGCGCAGACGACGTTCGTCGTCGCCGACGACGGGAGCACGTACTACGCGCCGCCGCTCGAGCTTCGCAGCCCCGGCTCGCGGGCGACGACGACGAACGCGGTCTCGCTCAACGCGCCGATGCTCGCGCGCGCGGCGCTCGGCCAGACGCTGCCGATCGCCGGCGTCTGGCCGCTGCAGCAGCGCGTTCCGATCGCCGCCGACAGCGTGCGCGGCGCCTACGTCCCGTTCGGCGCGCTCGGGATCGATCCGGAACGCGGGTGGATCGTGCTTGCGAACGGCGATCCGGTCGTCGGCTCCGCCGCGCTGAGCGTCGTGTACGCCGAAGGCTTCACCGCGCGCATCGGCGCGTTCGCGTCGTCGAGCACGTCGACGGCGAACGCGGTCGTGCCGCCGAATCCGCTGGTCGTCTCGGCGCGCGGTCCGTACACGACGCTCGCGGCCGCGCTCAAGGCGGCCGGCGCGGCGCCGTCGGTCACGATCGAGATCGCCGACAGCGCGACGTACGTGAGCGCGACGCCGCTCGCCGTCCCGCAAACGATGATCCGGCTGGTCGTGCGCGCCGCCGCCGGCGCGCGGCCGGTGCTCGCATTCTACGACGCGAGCGGCGCGCCCGCGAGCGCGAGCTTCAAGATCGCGCACCCGATGGATCTGTTCGAGCTCGACGGCGTCGTCGTCAGCGGCGGGCCGCTGCTCGTGAGCGCGAACGTCAACGCGCTTCTGCTGAGCGGGACGACGCTCGATCCGCGCACGTCGCCGTCGCTCGTCACCGCGTTCCCCGCTGTGACGGCGCCGCCTTTCGCGGCGAGCCCGCCGCCCGGCACGGTGACGCCGTCGATCGCGATCTCTTCCTGCGTCACCGGCGCGCTGCAGATCGGCGGCGCCGCGGCGCTGCAGCTCGCCGACACGATCGTCGACGCGCGCGGCGGCGACGCGATCGTTGCGAAGAACGCCGCGCTGACGCTCGACCGCGTCACCGTGTTCGGGCGCGTCACGTGCCTGAGCATCGCCGCGAGCGACACGCTGCTCGACGACGTCGCGACAGCGAGCGACAAGGACACCGGCTATGTGCGCTTCACGCGTTACGAGCCGGGCTCGTCGCTACCCTCGGCGTTCGCGTCCACGACGGCGCGGCCGTCGTTCGAGAGCTATCGCTGGGGGCGCCCCGCGTACGCGCGCCTCGCGGTGCGCACGCCCGCGGTGGTGACCGCCGGCAGCGACCGGCTCGCGGAGGTCGGTGCGTTCGCGAGCCGCCTCGACACGATCCGACTTGCCAACCTCGCGCGCAAGACCGAGGAGTTCCTACCCGCCGCGCTGTCCGCGATCGCGATCGCGGAGACCTGAGGACGACGCATGAAGGGCGATTTCTCGCAGCTCGACCCGCGACGCGACGCGCGCTACGACGCCGTCCTGCACCAGCAGGGGCGGCTTTGGCTCGACTCCGACTGGAACGCGGAGGTCTTCGAGCGCCTCGACCGGCTCGCGCGCGAGACGATCGACGTCGTCGGCGTCTCGGGCTTCGCGTATCCCGGCGACGCGTTCAAGATCGGCGCGCCGGCCGGCGGCGACCAGAGCGACTTCATCATCACGGGCGCGGCCGGCAGCGCGGGCCGGGCGTACGCCGGCGGGATGCTGTGCGAGCGCGGCGAGACGATTTCGTATCTCACGCAGCCCGATCTGCCCGACGCGCCGCCGATCGTGATGCCCGATGCGGGCAGCACGCTGCGCGCGGTCGTTTACCTCGAAGCGTGGCGCCGGCTGATCACCTATCTCCAGGATCCGTCGGTCCGCGAGGTCGCGCTGGGCGGGCCCGACACCGCGACGCGCTTGAAGACGATCGCGCAAGTCCGCGTCGCCCCGGTGGGAACGAACGCGGTCGACTGCGGCGGCACGGCGGCGTATCTGCCGCAGCCGAGCGCCGGAACGATGAGCACGCACGTCGTCCCGCCCGCCCCGCCGCCGGACCGCTGCAGTCTCCCGAATCCCGAAGGCTACACGGGACAGGCGAACCGCCTCTACCGCGTCGAGATCCACGCCGCCGGCGACGTCGCGGGCGCATCGGGCTCGAGCGCGTTCCGCACGCAGCTCAGCGCCGCCGCGGACACGGGCGCGACGACGCTTGCGGTGGCGCCCGCGCTCACGCCCGCGCAGCAAGCCGCGCTCACCGCCGCGAAGACCGCCGCGCTCGTCGACGCCGGCGGACGGTACGCCGCGCTCGCCGTCGCGAGCGTCTCCTCCGACGGTCTGCAGATCACGCTGAGCAGCGCGCTCGCGGAGGCGTTCGCGAAAGGGTCGACCGTCGCAAGCGGCGCCGCGGAGTTCAAGTGGTCGCGGAACAACGCCTCGGACGCCGTCGCGATCACGCCCTCGCTCGCGGACCCCACGCTCGTCACGCTCTCGAGCCTCGGTCGCGACGCCGACACCGCGCTGCGCGCCGGAGATCTGGTCGAGATCGGCGACGACGCGACCGATCTCGGTCCCGGCGCCGGTTTCCTCACCTACCTCGCGGCCGATCCGGATCCCGACACGCTGGTCGCGCGGCTCGCCGATCCGCTGCCCGCCGATCTGCAGAAGGCGACGCCCGCGATGCATCCGGTGCTGCGGCGCTGGGATGGGCGCGGTTTCGCCGCCACCGCCTTCGATCCGGTGCTGACGCCGGACATGAGCCTGCAAGACGGGATCTTCGTCACGTTCGGCGGGACGAACGGCGCGTCGAACCTGCGCGCGAGCGACTATTGGACCTTCATCGCGCGCAGCATCGACGGCTCGGTCGAGACGCTGACCGGCGCGCCGCCGCAAGGGATCGTGCGCAGCTACGTTCCGCTCGCGATCGTGACGTGGGCCAACGCGAACGGCACGATCACGTTCAATCTCGAGAACGATTGCCGCACCGTCTTCTCGCCGCTGAGCGAGGTTCCCGGACGCGCTCCGTCGATCCACGTGACCGGCGTGGACGGCGTCGACTCCGGCGGCAACGCCGCGGCGGCCGAGAACGACAAATCCTCGACGCCGACCGCGATCGCGGGCGGTCTGCGCTTCCTGCTCGACGGCGCGGCGAACCCGACCGGCGTCTCGCCGGCGACCTGCTTCGCGACGACCGCGACGGCGGTCGCGCCGCTGAACCTCCCGGTCCAGGCGAACCTCGGCGGAACGTGGGCCGCCGACGCGGAGACGAAGCCCGAGAAGAAGCCCGCGATCAGGTGGATGATCGCGCCGACGGTCGCCGAGTCGCTGCTGCGGCTGCGCCAGCTCGCCGCGGCGGGGAACGTCCCGCTGCGCTTTCGCCTGCACGGGGACTGCATCTGGTCGGCCGGCGATCCGAACCGCTACCTCGACGGCGACGCGTTCGGGTACGCGCGCGGCGACGGTTCGATCGCGCTGCGCTTCCCGAGCGGCGACGAGATCCGCGGCGGCGATTTCGAGACCTGGTTCACGCTCGTCCCCGACGTGCAGCAGCAGCTCGGCGTCTACGTCTCGGACACGTCGTCGACGTCCGGGCCGGCGATCGCAGTCTTTCCGGCGATCGGCGCGGGAGCGCCCTCGCGCAAGATCACGGATACGGCCAACATCAACAAGACCATGCGCGGCGTCGCGGTCGGCGGCACGTTCCTCTACGTCGTCAACGCGCCGAATGTCCAGGTCTATCCCGCGAACGCGAACGGCGCCGTCACGCCGGTGAAGACGCTGACGGGGCTGGGCGCTCCGTGGGGCGCGGTCGCGGACGGAAGCGCGAACGTGTACGTCGCCGACACCGGGTTCGGAGCCACGCCGCAGCCCGGCGTCGCGTTCTTCATGACCGGGTCGACGACGGCGACGCTGCTCGCCGACGGCAATCTCTCGAATCCCCGGAGCGTCGCGCTCGACGCCCAGGGAAACGTCTACGCCACGAACTGGATCGAGAAGGGGCCGGGCAACAAGCCGGGCGTCGTCATCTTTCCGCCGAGCGGCAGCGCCATGTACATCCTCGGCGACAAGACGAACCTCTCGAATCCGTTCGGGGTCGCGGTCGGCCCCGACGGCGCGGTCTACGTGACGAATACCGGCACCGACAACGATCCCGCGGCGGTACGGGTGTTCAAGGCCGGTCAATTCGGCGACGTCGCGCCGACCCGAACGATCACGGGCGCCGCGACCCAGCTCGTCGCGAAGCAGACGTGGAGCTGCGCCGTCGACGCGACCGGCTATCTCTACGCCGTCTCCGGATTGAACGTACTCGTTTTCGCACCCGGAGCGGACGGCAACGCCGCGCCCCTGATCGTGATCCCCGCCAGCGCCGGCCCGCCGCCGTCAGTTCTCTACATCGCGCTGGGCGCAAGCTGATCGCGCGTCACCGCCATGACGAACCGAGGAACTCCGGAAAGGACCATACGTACGTGAGCGACGATTTCGATATCGATCTTCGGCTGCACGGAGACGGCAGCGCCGGAACGCTCGACACGCAGCGCACGAACGACCTGCAGTGCCAGCCGACTCCGACCGCAGAGACGTGCTGCACGGTTTGCGACAACACGTGCCAGGCGACGTGTCTCGGCACGTGCCGCCAAACCTGCCTCGCGACGTGCGCGGAAACGTGTCTGAAAACCTGCGCGAACAGCTGCTTGGACACGTGCGCGCAAACGTGCGTCCACACCTGCGCGAACACCTGCCTGCCGACGTGTCCGAACACCTGTCTGAACACCTGCGCGACGTGCCCCGCGACGTGCGCGAACACCTGTCCGACATGCTCCGCGACCTGCGCGCAGACATGCGCGACGTGCCCGGCGACGTGCGGGCACAACGCCACATGCGCAAGAGGGTGCCACACCGGCCGCCCGGTCCGCATGTCGCAGCTGACCTGCACGTGCTGACTCTGCAAAGGACGATACGACGATGACGAATGCAACGCTCTCCCCGGCTCGCACGTGGCTGCCCGTCCTCTCCGGCGAAACCGCGGCGCGCGCGGTTCGGATCGCGACCGACGTCGCGGCGCGGCTGAACGATTCGCAAACGCTGAGCGCAGCGGTCCACGCTGCGATGCGCCAGAGCTCGTTCCCGACGACGACGCGGTGGGATCCGAGCAGCATCGCGCAAGGACACACCGGGCTCGCGATCATGTGCGGCTACCTCGACGCGTCCCTCGGCGACGGCTCCGACGCGACCGCACACCGCCATCTCGGCATCGCGGCGCGCGCGGCGGAGCGTGAGTGGAACCGCGGCGCGGGGATCTTCTCGGGATACGGCGGGCTCGTGCTCGCGGGATGGCTGCTCGGCCGCGGCGGGACGCGGTACGAGAAGCTCCTCGGCTCGCTGAAGACCGCGCTGCTCCCGCAGATCGCCGCGTCCGCGCAGCGGCTCGCCGGGCGAGCGGGGATGGGATTCGGCGAGTTCGACGTCATCTCGGGCGCGGCCGGGATCGTCGCGTACCTGCTTCCGCTCCGCGAGGATCCCGAGGTCGCAAGCGTGCTGCGCGCGCTGCTCGGCGCGCTCGTCGCGCTGCTCGCCGAGACCGGCGACGAGCTGCCGCGCTGGTACACGCCGCCCTCGATGCTCGGCGATCCGAAGACGGTCGACCAGTACCCGTTCGGGAACCTGAACTGCGGTCTGGCGCATGGGATACCCGGTCCGCTCGCGGCGCTCGCGCTCGCGCAGCGCGACGGCGTGCGCGTCGCCGGAATGGAAGACGCGCTCCGCCGCACCGCGGCGTGGGTCGCCGACCATCGCATCGAGGACCCGTGGGGCGTCGCGTGGCCGTACGCCGTCCCGCTGACCGGCGACGACGGCGTTCCGCGGCGCGAAGCGCCGGACGCGGCGTGGCGGAACGGCCCCAGCCGCAGCGCGTGGTGCTACGGTAGCCCGGGCGTCGCGCGCGCGCTCTGGCTCGCCGGCGACGCGCTCGGCGACGACGCGCTGTGCGCGCTCGCGGTCGAGGCGATGGAAGCGGTGCTGCGGCGGCCGGTTCACGTGCGCGGGATCGACGCGCCGACGCTCTGCCACGGCGTCGGCGGCGTGCTCGCGATCATGCTGCGCTTCGCGGCCGACACGCAGCTCGCGGTCTTCGCCGACGGCGCGCGCGCGCTGTGCGACCAGATCCTGGCCGAGTACGACTCCACGGCGCTGCTCGGCTTCCGCGATCTCGAGCCCGGCAACGTGCGCGTCGACCGACCCGGTCTGCTCGACGGCGCCGCGGGGCTCGTCCTCGTGCTGCTGGCCGCGGCCTCGGAGGCGGAGCCCGCCTGGGACCGCCTGTTCATGATCAGCTGAAGCGGAGCATTCACATGAGCGACGATTTCGACATCGACGTACGCCTGGGCGAGGACGCGCCGGGCCGGCGGCACGCTGCCACCGATCGCACCCGAGACGTTCAGTGCGAGCCGACGCCGACCGAGCGGACGTGCTGCACGGTGTGCGACAACACGTGCGTCGAGACGTGTCTCGACACGTGCGGGAAGACGTGTCTCCCGACCTGTCCGCTCACCTGTCTCGACACCTGCGCGGCGACCTGCCTGCCGACCTGCGGCCAGACATGCATCCAGACGTGCGCGGCGACCTGCATGAACACGTGTCCCAACACCTGTTTGAACACGTGCGGGAACACGTGTCCCCACACGTGCGCGAACACCTGTGGCGGGTCGTGCCACGGAACGTGCGGCGGCAACACGTGCGGCCACAGCTGCGGCGGCACGTGCGACGCGACGCGCTGCCATCACCGCACCTGCCTCTGCTGAAAGCGCGGACCATGATCGAACGCAAGCCTTCGCCGGAACCCCGGCCGCGCGCGCGCGCCGCACGCGCGCTCTACGAGCCGCTCGACGGCGTCACCGTGCGCGCGCCGCTCCTCTCCGTCGAGGCGTACCGCTCGCTGCACGTGCTCTCCGCCGCCGATCCGCGCGTGCGGCTCGCGCTCGCGGTCGGCAGCGAGGCACTCTCGAACGCGCTCGACGCCGAGGGGACGCCGCAGGCGCGCTCGCGCTTGGCGCGCAAGCTGCGGCGCTTTTTGACCCGGATGTCGACCCGCCCGACGCCGTACGGCCTCTTCGCCGGCGTCGGGCTCGCGCGCTGGGACACGCACACCGATCTCGCGCTGAGCGCCGCGCCGCCGCGCCGCCGCACGCGGCCCGACATGGACTGGCTCACGCGCTTCGTGCGCGAGATCGAGACGCGCCCGGGCGTCCGCGAGCACCTGCGCTTCACCGCGAACCGGCTCACCGTGGTGCGCGACGGCCGCGCCGCGCTCCCCGACGCGTCGGGCGAGGGCGCGGAGGCGGTCTCGATCAAGGCGACGGGCGCGGTTTTGGCGACGCTCGAACGGGCGCGCACGGGCGCGTCGTACGCAGAGCTGCGCGACGCACTCCTCGCGCACACGGCCGAGGCGACGCCCGAGAAGGTCGCGCGTCTGCTCGAGCAGATGTGCGCACACGCATTTCTGTGGAGCGACGTGCGCCCGCCGCTCTTCGCCGCCGCGCCCGCGGCGTACGTGCTCGACCGGCTCGCCGGTATCCCGGAAGCGGCCGAAGCGCTGACGCGCTTGCGCACCGTCGTGGACGCGGCCGCCGCATTCGACGCGGCGAGCGAAGACGCAGCGCTCGCGCGCTATCGCGAGCTGGTCCAGCTCGCGAGCGACGGTGCCGCCGATGCGAGCGGGAACGCACCGGTGCAGGTCGACATGGCGTTGCCGCTGGTCGGCGAACGGCTCGCCCGCACCGTCGGTGAGGAAGCCGCGCGCGCCGCCGAGCTGCTCGTGCGGCTCTCGCCGATGCCCGCGAGCCTTCCGGTCCTCGCGCCGTACCGCCAAGCGTTCGTGGCGCGGTACGGCGGCGCGCGCGAGGTGCCGCTGCTCGAGCTGCTCGATCCGGTCGCAGGGCTCGGCTCACCGATGCGGACCGGCCACGCACACGGCGGCGCGCACGGCGGCGCGGGCGGCGCCGCCGCCGTCTCGCCGGCGGACGCCGCGAAAGCGCAGGCGCGCAGTCGAGCACTGCAGCACGCCGCGTATGCCGCACTGCGCGCGCCCGGCGAGCCGTTCGAGCTCGACGCGGCGACGATCGCGCGGCTCGAACTGTGGCCCGGCGCGCACGGCGCACCGCGCACGGTGGATCTCATGCTGTTCCTCGCCGCGGAATCGGCCGCGGCGATCGATCGCGGCGATTTCGAGATCGTCGTCGGACCGAATCTCGGCGCGTCGTCCGCCGGGCGCAATCTCGGCCGGTTCGCCGATCTGCTCGGCGACGAGGCGACCGCGGCGCTCGCCGGCGCCGCGCGCGCGGAGGAAGACGGCCGGCGGATCTTCGCCGAGCTCGTCTACGCGCCGAGCGGCGCGCGGATGATGAACGTCTCGATTCGCCCGTGCGTGCGCACGCACGCGATCGTCCACGGTGTCGCGCCCGGGATCGCGCCGGAGAACGTGATCCCGCTCGACGAGCTCACGGTCGGCGTGCACGGCGACCGCTTCTACGTGCGCTGGGCGCGCGACGGCCGGGAGGTCGTTCCGTGCACCGGGCACATGCTGAACTACAACCGCGCGCCGCTCCCGTTCCGCTTCCTCGACCTGATCGCGCGCGAAGGATGCGCGCGGTTCAGCAGCTTCGACTGGGGCCCGGCGGAGAGCTTTCCGTACCTGCCGCGGGTGACGTCCGGGCGGATCGTGCTGCGCCCGGCGGAATGGAAGCTCGACCGGTTCAGCGCGGCCTACGAGCTCGGCGTCGAGCACGGCGAGACGTTCCTCGACGCGGTGCGGCGCTGGCGCGCGCGCTGGTCGGTTCCGCGCTTCGTCTTCCTCGCGACGGGCGACAACCGGCTCTCGCTCGATCTCGACGACGCCGATCAGACCGAGGAGCTGCGGCGCGAGCTCGACACGCTTCGCGACGGCTGGCAACTCACGTTGCAAGAGGTCGTTCCGGCGCACGACCGCGCGTGGCTGGCCGGTCCCGACGGGCGTTACGTCACCGAGATCGTCGCCTCTCTCCGCTTGCGCGAGATGCCGGTCGTCGAACCGGCACCCGCGCGCACGTCGGCGCCGCACATCGCGGGCGCGGCACCGACGATCGACCCGCGCTTGCGGCTGCGCCCGCCCGGCAGCGAATGGCTGTTCGCGAAGATCTACGGCTCCCCGGGCCGCGACGACGAGCTGATCGCCGGCCCGCTGCGCGAGCTCGCGGACGGTGCGGTCGCGGCTGGTCACGCGAAAGGCTGGTTCTTCCTGCGCTACGCGGATCCCGAGCCCCACCTGCGGCTGCGCTTCCACGGCGAGCCGCGCATCCTCAGCGGGACGCTGATGCCGGCGGTCTGCGAGCGGCTCGGCGAGCTGGTCGAGAGCGGGAGCTGTGCGCGGTTCGTGTTCGACACGTACGACCGCGAGATCGAGCGCTACGGCGGCGCCGGCGCGATCGAGATCTGCGAGGAGCTGTTCTGTCTGGACAGCGCGACGGTCGCGGAGCTGCTGCACGAGCTGCGCGAACCGCGGCCTGCGCTCGACCGTCTCGTCGTCGCCGTCGCGTCGATCGATCATCTCCTCGCATCGCTCGGGATGAGCCCCGAAGCGCGGTTGAGCTGGTACAAGACGGACTACGGCGACCGCCGCGACGGCGGCGAGGAGTACCGCCGCCACAAGACCGCGCTTCGCTCGCTGCTCGGCGGCGCGGGAGACGAGTCCTCCGCGCCGTGGCTGAGCACGGTGCTCGAACGCCGCCGCGACGCGCTGGGCGAGCTCGGCGCGCGGCTCTTCGACCTCGAGCGCGACGGCCGCCTCACGGTCGACGTCGCCACGATCTGCCGCAGCCTCGTGCACATGCACTGCAACCGCTTGCTGACCGGCGCGCAAGGCGCCGAGCGCACCGCCGTCGCGCTCTTGGCGCGCACCTGGCAAGGATTGCTCCACGAAAGGCGTTCCTCATGAGCGACTACGAGAACCGTCCCGGCCGCGACGACTTCGATCTCGACGTGCGCCTCGGCGCGGGCGACGTCGTCAGCGACACGCAGCACACGCAAGGGGACGACTGCGCGCCGCTTCAGACCCAGCAAGACTGCTGCACGGTCAACGCGGCGACGTGCCTAGCCACGTGTCCGAATACCTGCGCGAAGACGTGCATCCAGACGTGCCAGCAGACCTGTTACGAAACCTGCGCGCCGACGTGCTATAACACGTGCGTCCAGACCTGCGCGCAGGCGACCTGCCAGAACACCTGTGAGCAGACCTGCTACAACACGTGCGTCGCCACCTGCTACCAGACGTGCGTCAACACCTGCGCGCAGCTCACCTGCCAGCAGACCTGCCCGAACACCTGTGCACAAACGTGCGCGAACACCTGCGCCAAC
>DATHLN010000169.1:0-3488 GCA_035488115.1 Candidatus Limnocylindrales bacterium
CGCGCGGCGTCCGCGCGAGCTCTCCGGCGGCGAGGCGCAGCGCGTCGGCGTCGCGCGCGCGCTCGCGGCGCGCCCGCGCGTTCTGCTCATGGACGAGCCGTTCGCCGCGGTTGACGCGATCGTGCGCGCCTCGCTGCAGGAAGAGATCGCGCGCGTCCACCGCGAGCTGCGCACGACCGTCGTCTTCGTCACCCACGACGTCGACGAAGCGCTTCGGCTCGCCGACCGTGTCGTCGTGATGAACGCCGGCCGCGTCGTGCAGACCGGCCCGCCGGAAGAGATCCTCGAGCACCCGGCCGACGATTTCGTGCGCGACCTCGTCGGGGTCGACCCGGAGACGCGCCGCCTCGTGCTCGAGCGGCCGCTCGTCGAGCGATGACGTATCTCGCGACGCACGCCGCGCGCGTCGGTGCGCTGCTCGGCCAGCACGTCGTGCTCGTGTTCGTCTCGCTGGCGGTCGCGCTGGTCATCGCGCTGCCGCTCGGCGTGCTCGCTGCGCGCAATGCGCGCGCCGGGACGGTGATCCTCGCGCTGACCGGCGTGCTGTACACGATCCCGAGCCTCGCGCTGCTGGCGCTGCTGGTCGCGGTGCTCGGGCTCGGGCGGACGACGGCGATCGTCGCGCTCGTCGTGTACGCGCAGATGGTGCTGATCCGCGGCGTCGTCGCCGGCTTGCGCGGCGTCGACCCGGCGCTCGTCGACGCGGCGCGCGGGCTCGGTTTCACCGCGCGCGGGACGCTGCTGCGCGTCGAGCTCCCGGCCGCGCTTCCGGTCGTGCTCGGCGGCGTGCGCGTCGCGACGGTCTCGCTGGTCGCGCTTGCGACCATCGCGGCGTGGATCAACGCCGGCGGCCTCGGCACGCTGCTCTTCGAGGGAATCAGCACGAACAACGCCGATAAGATCGTCGCCGGCGCGCTCGCCGCCGCCGCGCTCGCGATCGCCGCCGACCTGGCCTTGCGCGCCGCGGAGCGCGCCGTCCGCACGTGAACGACGCCTCGCAGGAGCTGAAGCGCCCGCACGACACGCGGCCGCGCCTGGAGCGCGTTCGGCCGGTGCAGCACACGGCCGTGGCGACCGGCGGTTTTCCGCTGTTCGGGTACGGGACGTTTCGGGATCCGCGCTGGCGCCGCGAGATCCTGGGCGCCGAGTATCCGTGGGAGCCGGCGACGCTGCGCGGCTGGCAGCGCGTCACCTTTCCCGCGTACGACTACCTGAGCATCCGCGAGAGCGAGTTCGATCTCGTCGAAGGCGTGCTGGTCGAGCTCGACGAGATCGGCTGGCGCGTCGCCGACGCGTGGGAAGAGGTGCCGAAATACGTGCGCGTCGCGGTCGAGGCCCGCACGGCGAGCGATCTCGTCGTCGCACGCTCGTACGTCTTCGCGGGCAGCCACGACGACGCCGTCGCGCTCGACGACGACAACGTGCTGGCTTCGATACCGCACCGCGACGTCGAACGCGCGATCGTCGCGTTCGCGCGGACGCGCGACGCTATTCGACGGTCAGCAGGCTGAGCGCGTACCGGCCGGCCGCGTCGGTGTAGGTCTTCTTCTCCGCGAAACCGCAGTCGCGGCCGAGCGCGACGATCTCCTCGCGGGTGAACTTGTACGAAGATTCGGTGTGGATCGCGTCGCCCGCCGCGAAATCGACGCTGATCCCCGCGGCCGGGATGCGCACGCTCTGCTCGCGCTCGCTGACGAGGAACGACTCGACCGCGCCCGACGCCTCGTTCCAGCGCGCGCTGAAGCGGAACGCGTGCAGATCGAAATCGCCGCCGAGCTCGCGGTTGATCCGCGCGAGCAAGTTCTTGTTGAACGCCGCCGTGACGCCGGTCGGATCGTCGTACGCGAGCTCGAGGATCGAGGGATCTTTCTTGAGGTCGTAGCCGATCAGCAGCCCGTCGCCGGGATGGCGGGCCGCGGCGAGCAGCCGCAGCAGCTCGCGCGCCTCGGCGGGCTCGAAGTTCCCGATGTTCGAGCCGAGAAAGAGCGCCAGCACGCGGCCGTGCGTGACGAGCCGCTTCTCGCGCAGCAGCGGGAAATAATCGCTCGCGTACGCGATCACGCGCAGCCGCTCGTACGCTCCGACGAGCGCGAGCGACGACTCCGTCACCGCTTCGGCGGAGATGTCGATGGGGTGATATGTCAGCGCCGGCTGCCGCTCGAGGATCGCGTCGATCAGGAGCCGCGTCTTGAGCGCGCTCCCGCTCCCGAGCTCGACGAGCTCGAGCGGCTCGCCGAGCGCGCCCGCGATCTCGCGCCCATAGGTCGCGAGCAGATCGCGCTCGACGCGCGTCAGGTAGTATTCCGGCAGCCGGGTGATCGCCTCGAACAGCGCCGAGCCGAGATCGTCGTAGAAGTACTTCGGCGCGAGGCTCAGCGGGCGGGCGCCGAGTCCGGCGCGCACGTCCTCGGCGAAGCTGGAGACCCTGGCGGGATGCGGGTCGCGGTGAAGGACGAAGCGGTCCGTCAGCCGGGCTGCGGTCGAAGCCATCGTGCGACGCCTAACCCCAAGGCACCGGGACGGTTTGCACCTGGGGGGCCCTTAGGGCCGCTCGTCCGCCCTGCATCGGGGATCAGGGGCGCCTCGACGGGACGGTTCCTGCTCATCAGCGGCCGACGATGCGCGACCAGCGGTCGCGGACGTCGACGATGTACTCGCGCGTCTCGGCGTACGGCGGGACGCCGCCGTAGTGCGCGACCGCCGCCGGACCGGCGTTGTACGCGGCCAGCGCGAGCGCGTACGGATCCTCGTCGTGGCGCGCGCGATAGTCGTCGACGTACGCGGAGAGCACGCGCGCCGCGCCGTCGATCGCCGAGCGCGGCTCCCACGGATCGACGCCGTACTCGAGCGCGGTCGGCGCGGTGAACTGCGCGATCCCGACCGCGCCGGCCGACGAGACCGCATACGGGTCGAACGCCGACTCCTGCAGCAGCGTCGCCGCGAGGAACGGCGGCGCGAGATCGTGCGCGCGCGCCGCGTCGAGCACCTCGGTGCCGAGCACGAGCGCGTCGACCGCGCCGATCCGCGGGTTCGTCCGCATCACCTCGCGTGCGACCTTCATCGCAGGGGGCGCCGTGCGCCCGCTGTCCATGCACAACCGGAGGCCTCGCATAACCCCTACGGCGGGGGGTATATGCCAGCTCAGCGCGGCGTCGCGCAGTCCCTCGATCCGGACTCCGGGCGGGACGGCGAGCGCCGCTGCCACGAAAACGGCGCCGAGAGGGTTTCCGGGAGCCGGGACCAATCCGCCGTTAGCCCTCTTCAGGAACCGTAAGGATCAGCGTGAACACGATCTCGCTGAGCTCGCCGGTGATCGCCTCGATCGTCGCGATGCTCATCGTCCTTGTCGCCGGCGACTTCGCCTCGACGTTCCTCTATCACGTGCCGCAGCACGTATGGGGTAAGCTGCACCTTCGCACGCACCACGACCGCCGCAGATCATATTGGGATCATGCCGTCCTCTCGCGCGATCCCGGGGTCCTGCTCGA
>DATHLN010000170.1:0-8176 GCA_035488115.1 Candidatus Limnocylindrales bacterium
GTTAGGGCGACAATTCGGCGAACTCTTCGTCGCTTAACGCGATCGACGCGGCGGCGACGTTCTCTTCGAGGTGAGCGACCGACGACGTTCCGGGGATCGGTGCGATCACCGGCGACCGGTGGAGCAGGTACGCGAGCGCGATCTGGTTCGGCGTGGCGCCGTGCGCGCGTGCGACGCGCTCGAACGCCGCCGTTTGCTTTGCGCCGAGGCCGCCGAGCGGCGCCCACGGCAGGTATGCGATGCGATTGCGCTCGCAGTAGGCAAGGACGTCACGCTCTTCGGCGTCGTCCGAGCCGTCGGCCGCGAGGCGGTTCTGCACCGAGACGATCTCGGTGATCCGGCGGGCGCGCTCGATTTGATCGACGTCGACGTTCGAGAGCCCGAGATGGCGAATCTTTCCCGCGCGCTGCAACTCGGCGAGCGCGCCGATGGAGTCCTCGAAGCGCACCTTCGGGTCGGGCGTGTGGAACTGCACGACGTCGATGCGCTCGAGCTTCAGCCGCCGCAAGCTGCCTTCGACCGCTTCGCGCAGATGCTGCGGCCGCCCGTCGGGAACCCACTGCCCCGGACCCGGCCGCTGCCAGCCGGCTTTCGTCGCGATCACCAGTCCCGCCGGATACGGATGCAGCGCTTCGGCGATCAGCTCTTCATCGGCGTGCGGGCCGTAGGAGTCCGCCGTGTCGATGAGGTTCACGTTCAGCTCGACCGCGCGCCGCAGCACGGCGTGCGCGGCTGCGCGGTCCGCGGGCGGTCCCCAGACGCCGGGACCGGTGAGGCGCATCGCGCCGAAGCCGAGCCGGTTCACCACGAGGTCGCCGAGCGCGACCGTGCCGGCCGCGCCGGCGTCGCGTGTGCGTGCGTTCATGCCGGCCCGTGTACCCGCGCGGCGCTCAGGTCATCGTGACGGACTTCGTCACGAGATAGCCTTCAAAGCCTTCGGTGCCGCCTTCGGAGCCGTAGCCGGAGTCCTTCACGCCGCCGAACGGCAGCTCCGCGAACGCGATCCCGAAGTGGTTGATCCCGATCATTCCGGACTCGATGCCGTTCGAGAGCGCGATCGCTTCGGAGAGATCCTGCGTGAACGCGTACGCGGCGAGGCCGTACGGCAGCGCGTTCGCGCGCGCGATCGCTTCGTCGAGCTCGCGGTACGGCGTGATGACGGCGATCGGCCCGAACGGCTCTTCGGTGAGCACGCGAGCGTCGCCGGGGACGTCGCTGAACACCGTCGGCGAGAAGAAGTAGCCGGGCGAGTCGAGCGGCGTGCCGCCGGTGTGCACCTTGCCGCCGCGCTTGCGCGCGTCGTCGACGAGGTCGCGGATCGCGCTGTGCCGGCGCTCGTTCGCGAGCGAGCCCATCTGCGTGTTCTCTTCGAGGCCGTGACCGACGCGCAGCGACGAGGCCTTTGCGGCGAACGCCTCGGTGAAGCGCTGCTCGATGCTCTCGTGCACGATGAAGCGCGTCGGTGAGACGCACACCTGTCCCGCGTTGCGGAACTTCGAGGAAACCGACATTGCGACGGCGCGGTCGACGTCGGCCTTCTCGCTCACGATCACCGGCGCGTGGCCGCCGAGCTCGAGCGTTGCGCGCTTGAGACCGTTCGCTGCGAGCCGCGCGAGATGTTTTCCTACCGCGGTCGATCCGGTGAACGAGATCTTGCGGATCACCGGTGAGGCGATCAGGGTCTCGGAGATGTGCGGCGGATCGCCGAAGACGACGTTGACCACGTCCTCCGGGAGACCGGCGTCGCGCAGCGCATCGACGAGCATCAGCGCGGTGCCGGGCGTCTCCTCCGACGGCTTGATGATGATCGAGCAGCCTGCGCCGAGCGCGCCGGCGAGCTTGCGCCCCGGCGTGATCGCCGGGAAGTTCCACGGCGTGAACGCCGCGACCGGCCCGACCGGCTCGCGCAGCACCGTCTGCCGCACGGTCTCCGAGCGCGACGGCACGACGCGGCCGTACGTGCGCCGCCCTTCCTCGCCGCACCACTCGACGATGTCGGCGGTCGCGATGATCTCCAGCCGCGCTTCGCCGAGCGGTTTTCCTTGCTCGAGCGTGAGCGTGCGCGCGATCGCGTCGGCCCGCTCGCGGATCAGCTGCGCCGCTTTGCGCAGCACGGCCGCCCGGTCATATGCGGACGTCTTGCGCCAGCGCGCGAAGCCGCGCTGCGCCGACTCGAGCGCGCGCTGCAGATCGGCGTCGGTCGCGACCGGCAGGCGTGCGATCTCCTTGCCCGAGCCCGGATCGTGGACGGCGATCGTCTCTCGCGCGTCCGCGCCGATCGACTCCGCGCCGATCAGCAGGCGAAGCTCCGTCTGGTACGTGGTCGGCGCGGTCGCAGTCGTCATCGTTGTCGGCTCCTCGTGGGGCCTGTGAACTTCGGACGCCGGCGGCCGCGCCCTCCGGCGCGAGTCTCCGCTGCGCGGGGAAGTATTTCGCGGAAGGGCGCGAACGGCACGCCGGATCGTGAGCGACGAGATTCTCAGCGCGCGCCGCGGCAGCGTCGGACAGATCGTCATCAACCGGCCGCGCGCGCTCAACGCGCTGACCGGGCCGATGTTCGCGGAGATCGGCCGCGTCCTCGATCACTGGCGGGACGACGACGGCGTCGAAGCGGTCGTCATTCGCGGCGAGGGGAGCGCGTTCTCCGCCGGCGGCGACATTCGCTTCGTGCGTGACATGGTGACGGCCGGTGACGACGCGGGGATCGCGCGGATGTACGCCGACGAGTACCGCCTCGACGCGCAGATCGACGCGTTCCCCAAGCCGTACGTCGCCGCGGTCGACGGCTATTGCATGGGCGGCGGCCTCGGGGTCGCGATGTACGCCGACGTCGTCGCCGTCACGGAACGCGTGCTGGTCGCGATGCCGGAGGTCGGCATCGGCTTCTTCCCCGACGTCGGCACGAGCCACGTCCTGCCGCGCCTGCCGTACCGGATCGGCTGGTACATGGGGCTGACCGGCGCGCGGCTGTCCGCGGTCGACGCGATCGCGTGCGGCTTGGCGACGCACCTCGTCGACGAGGCGACGTTCGCGCGCATCGAAGAGCTGGTCGACGAGAATACCTCGCTCGATGCGTTGGTCGCGCTGCTGGAATCGAAGCCCGATCCGGTCGCGCGGATCGATGCGTTGCGCCCGGCGATCGCGCGCTGTTTCGACCAGCCGGATCTTGCCGGCGTGCTCGCCGTGCTCGAGCGCGAGGACGGTGCGTGGGCGGCGGAGGCGCTCGCCGCGATGCGCAAGGCGTCGCCGACGAGCCTCGCGATCACGTTCGAGCTGTTCCGCCGCGGAAGCACGCTGACGCTCGCCGAGTGCTTGGAGATGGAGTATCAGCTCGCCGTGAGGGTCTGCAGGACGCCGGAGTTCCTCGAGGGCGTCCGGGCGATGGTCGTCGACAAGGACCGTACGCCGCGCTGGAACCCCGCGACGATCGAAGCGCTGCAGCCCGAGGCGCTCGACGCGCTGTGGAGCGAGATCGACGTCGGCAGAAACGAATTACGCCTCGCCCCGGTAGTGTCACCCTGAGCCTGTCGAAGGGTGAGAGAGCGACGCGACCGTCAGAGACTGCGGCTCATCCTTCGACAAGCTCAGGATGACATTTGTGGCGGCTCACGATGACATTGTGAAGCCTCACGGTGACATTGGTGGCGGGTCAGGATCGGAGTGCGGCTTGTCGTTGCAGGCGTGAGATCACGTCGCCGAGGTTCGCGTACGATTCGACGATCGCGCGGTTGCGGTCGCTGATGAAGCCTTTCGCGTTCGCGCCGTCGATCAGCGCGATGAGGGGGTCGAAGTAGCCGCCGAGGTTGGCGAGGATGCACGGTGCGTCGATCAGGCGCAGCTGCACCCAGGTGACGATCTCGAAGAACTCCTCGAACGTCCCGAAGCCGCCCGGCAGCGCGACGAACGCATCGGAGAGATTCGCCATCATCTGCTTGCGCTCGTGCATCGACTCGACGACGCGCAGGTCGACGCCGGTGTGCGCGATCTCGCGCTCTTCGAGGAACCGCGGGATGATCCCGACGACCTCGCCGCCCGCTTCGAGCGCCGCGTCCGCGACCGCGCCCATCAAGCCAACGCGCCCGCCGCCGTACACGACGCCGATTCCGGCGCGCGCGAGCGCTGCACCGAATGCGCGCGCGGTCGCGGCGAACTGCGGATCGTCGCCGGCCGACGACCCGCAATAGACGCAGACCCGCACGCTACTCGACCGGCGCCCCCTTCACGACGTGGCGGCTGAGCGCCATCGGCCGGACGCCGTTCACCCCGAGGCGCACGAAGTGGTCGTGCTCATAGTGGGCGTCGAGCGCCGCTTGGTCGGCCCACTTCTCGTACAGCACGAAGGTCCCGGGTGCGGCAGCGTCTCCACGGCACACCTCGTACCCCAGGCAGCCCGCCTCGCGCAACGAGGCGGCGCGCAGCTCGCGAAACAGCCGCTCCACCTCGTCGGCCTTGTCCTCGGGAAAGGTGTAGGTCACCGCGTTGATCAGCATCGCGGTGAGCCCTTACGCCAGCGCGGCGACCTTTCCGCCCGCGCGGGCGACGGCTTCGCGGATCATCTCCTCCTGGAGCGCCGGGACGGCCCAGCGCGCTTGCGCCTCGGCGCTCAGCGTGTCGATCGGGTCGAAGTACAGGAACGACTGCCCCGGCTTCACCGACGGCGCGCTGTAGACGACGATGCCGTTCTCGCGGTCGTAGTAGTCGAAGCTGTGCACATCGCGCTTGCCGCCGCCGCCGGGTGCGTCGCAGATGAAGAGGGGGGTGTTGAAGCCGGCGGTCGTTCCGCGCACCGCTTTCTCCAGGTCGATCGACGTCTGGACGCGCGTGCGCATCTCCTCGACGCCCTTCACCAGGTCGTGCATGTAGACGTAGTACGGGTGGACGTTGATCCACGAGAGGCGCTTCACCAGCAGGGTCATCCGGTCCACGTCGTCGTTGACGCCGCGGATCAGCACGCTCTGGTTGCGTACCGTGATGCCGCGCTGGAAGAGGACGTCCATCGCCTGCCGCGTGATCTCGGTGATCTCGGTCGGCGTGTTGAAGTGCGTGTGCAGCACGACGTCCTTGCCGAGCTTGCGGCCCTTCTCGACGACGCCGGTCAGCGCGTCGACCCAGGCGTGATCGGTGAGGATCTTCATCGGCATCACCGCCGGGCCTTTGGTCGCAAAGCGCATCCGGCGTATGTGCGGGATTGCGAGCAGCGACTCACCGATCAGCGTGATGTTCTTCGGCGCGAGCTGATACGTGTCGCCGCCGGAGATCACGACGTCCTCGATCTCCGGGCGCGACTCGATGTACGCGAACGCTTGTTTCCACAGGTCCGGCGTCTTCGCCAGCGCCGCTTTGTCGACGGACTCCGTATCCGGGCCTATCGCGTACGAGCGCGTACAGAAGCGGCAGTAGACCGGGCATGTCTGCAGCGGCAGGAACAGCGCCTTGTCGACGTAGCGGTGCGTGAGTCCCTGCACCGGCGCGTCCTCCTGCTCGTGCAGCGAGTCCAGCGTCAGCCGCGGGTGGTCCGGGAGCAGCTTCGAGGCGACCGGGATGAACTGCCGCCGGATCGGGTCCTCGTACGGGCGCGTCCAGTCGATCGTCGCGATCGCGTACGGCGAGACGCGCACCGCCATCGGCGCGCGGCGGAAGCCTTCGCGCGCGTCCTCGAGGAACGTCGGATCGACGATCTCACCGATCGTCTCGAACAGCTCTTCCGGCGTCTTGACCGAGTTCTTGCCCTGCCAGATGTGATCGAGGAACGTCTTCTCGTCGACGCGCTCGTACGCCGGGATCTCGCGCCAGAACTCGCCCGCGCGCAAGTTGCGGTGTTCGAGGAGCGCGGGGTCGGCGGGTGGTTTGACGTGGTTGTGGTTCACGATTGCTCCGGGGCGCGCCGCGCGGCGTAGCGCGCGACGAAATGGTCTTTGATCGCGGGATGATCGCGCAGCGTCTGCAGCGCGACGGCGGCGTGCCCTTTGGCGTACCCGTTGCCGACCATCATGGTGACGTCTTTCCCCACGCCCTCGGCGCCGAGCGCTGCGGCCGTGAACGACGTCGCCATCGAGAAGAAGTAGACCGTCCCGCCGTCCTTGCAGCACAGCACGGAGGCGAGCTCGGTCCCGCCGACGTTCACGCAATTCACGACGAGATCGGCGAGTTGCGGCAGCGCGTCGGGGACGGCGGCTAGGATCGCGAGCGCGTCGCGCGCGTCCGCCTCGACGATGCGGTCCGCATAGCCGTGTTCGCGCACCAGCTTCGCCGCCGGCGTGCCGGCGTCGGGAACGATCCCGACGACGCGGCCTTCGCGCCCGACGCGGTCGCGCGCCTGCGCGCACGCGAGCATCCCGGACTTTCCGTCCGCGCCGATCACGCACACGGTCTCGCCGGCCCGCGCGAGGCGCCGCACCTGCGCGGGCGCGCCCGCGACGTCGAGCACGGCGAGCGCGACATCGGTCGGGAGATCGTCCGGCAGCCGCGCGTAGATCCCGCTCTCGAACAAGATCGCCGTGCCGCGCACGTGGACTTGACCGGTCGCGACGTCGACCTCGTCGACCGCGTCCAGCCGCAGCGGCGTCAGCGTGAGCGAGACCAGCGAGGCGATGCGGTCGCCGACCGCGATGTCGTCGCGCGCGGCGAGCGCGGGGCCGATCTCCGCGACGCGTCCGACGAACATCCCGCCGCTCCCGGTGACCGCATTGTGTTGCTTGCCGCGCTCGTTCACGGTCGCAAGGATGTGCGCGCCGATCGCGAACGCGTCAGGGCCGCACGCCTCGGCGATCTGCTTGAACGACGCCGAGTCGATGTTCAGCGTCTCCACCTTGCAGAGGATCTCGTTCGCGTACGCGCGCGGCGTGTTGTCGAGCCGCCACGCGGCCTGCGGCAGCGCGCCTTTCGGCTCGAGCACGCGGTGCGACCCGAGCCGGCAGCCGCTGCCGAGCGGCGCGACGAGACGCGCGTCGTCGAGGGCGTGCGTCATGCGAGCGCTTCGACGGGGAGGCCGCCGCGCTCGAACGGCGTCGAGAGCACGACGGTCGTGCGCGTCCGCGCGACGCCGGGGACGCGCTTGAGCTTGGTGAGGAAGTCGTCGAGGTGCGCGGTCGAGCGCGTCACGACCTTGAGCATGAAGGTCTCGTCGCCGGCGACGCTGTGGACCTCGAGCACTTCGGGGAACGCCTGGACCGCCGCCGTGAACGCGTCGTAGTCGAGGTCGGCCGCGCAATACGTGCCGACGAACGCGGTCAGCTCGTAGCCGACGCGCCGCGCGTCGACCTGCGCCGCATAGCGCATCACGAACCCCCGCGCCTCTAGCCGCTTGACCCGGTCATGGACGGCGGGGGGCTTCAGGTTTACCAGCACGCCGAGCTCGGCGTAGGTCGACCGCGCGTTGCGCTGCAGGGCCTCCAGGAGGCGTAAGTCCGTGCGGTCCAGCTCCGGATGACCAGCGGTAGGGCGGCCGTTCCGGCCCTCCATCGGTTCGGCCTTTGCGATCATACACCGGGCATTTCTTCGGCGTACTCGCCGTCTCCTCGGGCGATTGGGAGCGGCGAGCGTAGTCTCTCCGGGCTATGCGGCTGGATATTCCCCTAGTGAGCGCGAGCAAGAAGGGGCGCTACTGTGCAATGCGGCGAGACGGAACGTACGATTTCGTACCGATGATCGCGGCGGTCGGAGATACGATAGCCGTCCGATGTCGAGTGAGGAGACGAGTCTTGATGCGCGTTTTCTCGGAGCGCTGCGATGCATGTGATCTCCGAGGCTGAAGCGTGCCGCTGGCTCGGGCGCCGCGTGTCGCTGATCATTGCCGAAGGCGGTACGCCGCCGACCGGACGGCTCCAGCACGTCTCCTCGCGCAGTGCGTTCTTGCTGCAGGAAGACCGCACCGCCGAGCCGTTCGGGGGCACGGTTCGTTCGATTCCGCTTGCACGGATCGACCGCATCCAACCTGCGGAAAGCGAGGCTCCTCGTTGAAATATCTGGTGTTCTGCCAATGCGGTCACGGGCTCGACCGGCACGGTGCCGAAGGCTGTTCCGGCGACGGCCGGATGCCGTGCCGTTGCCGCAACGACCAGGAACGCGCGCTCGATAGCGCCGTCGAGCATGCACGGCGCCACCCCTGGGGCGGCGCGATGGCGAGCCTGAGCGAGTCCGAGATCGCCTGAGAGAGGGCCGGGCGGCCCGCGCGCGG
>DATHLN010000171.1:0-6343 GCA_035488115.1 Candidatus Limnocylindrales bacterium
TCACCGCGCTGTACTTCCATCTGATGCGGCACGACCCGAAGAATCCCGACTGGCCCGACCGCGACCGGCTGCTCCTCTCGTGCGGGCACATCGCGCCGGTCCGCTACAGCGCGATGGCGTACGCCGGCTACTTCCCGGTCGAGGAGCTGCTCACACTGCGCAAGTTCGGGACGCGGCTCCAAGGCCACCCGGAGCGCGTCAGCCTCCCCGGGCTGGAGACGACCTCCGGACCGCTCGGCGAAGGGCTCGCGCAAGGCACCGGGATGGCGCTCGCGGCCAAGATGGACGGCAAGGACTACCGCACGTACGTCATCACGTCCGACGGCGAGCACCAGTGCGGCCTCCATTGGGAGGCGATGATGACAGCCGCCAAGTTCAAGCTCGACAACCTCACGTGCATCGTCGACCGCAACGTCATCCAGATCGACGGCAGCACCGAGGACGTGATGCCGCTCGAGCCGTTCGCCGACAAGTACCGCGCGTTCAACTGGGAAGTCTTCGAGTGTGACGGCCACGACATCGGTGCGTTCGTCGAGACGGTCGAAAAAGCGAAGCGCGTGCACGGCAAGCCGCAGGTCGTCATCGCGCACACCGTGATGGGCAAGGGCGTCTCGTACATGGAGGGCGACTATCTGTGGCACGGCAAGCCGCCGAAGAAGGACGAAGCCGAGGAGGCGCTGCAGGAGCTGGCCGCCGCGCGCGAGCTGATCGGAGCGGGACGCTGATGGCGAGCACCACCGTGAACCACGCGACCGGCGCGATGCACCTGGTCGACTACACGAACCCGAGCGCGATCAAGCAGGTGCCGACGCGCAACGGCTTCGGCGAAGGCTTGATCGAGGCCGGGAAGCGCGACGAGAACGTGATCGCGATCTGCGCCGACCTCTCGGAGTCCACGCGCATGGAAGGTTTCAAGCACGCCTTCCCCAAGCGCTACATCGAGATCGGCGTCGCGGAGCAGATGCTGGTCGCGATGGCGGCCGGCCTCGCGTCGTGCGGGAAGGTCCCGTTCATCGCGAGCTACGCGATGTTCAACCCGGGGCGCTCGTGGGAGCAAGTCCGCACCACGATGGCGCTCAACCAGACGAACGTCAAGATCGCCGGCGCGCACGCCGGCGTCTCGGTCGGGCCGGACGGTGCGACGCACCAGGCGATCGAGGACATCGCGATCATGCGCGTGATCCCGAAGATGACGGTGGTCGTCCCGTGCGACTCGGTTCAGACGAAGAAGGCGACGCTCGCCGTCGCCGCAGCGTGGGGCCCGACCTATCTGCGCTTCGCGCGCGCCGAGTCGGCGGTGATCACGACCGACGACACGCCGTTCGAGCTCGGCAAGGCGCAGACGTTCCGCGAGGGCGGTGACGTCGCGATCATCGGCTGCGGGATCCTGGTCTACAACGCGCTGATCGCCGCCGAGCAGCTCGCGAAGGACGGCATCGAGTGCCGCGTCGTGAACAACCATACGATCAAGCCGATGGACGAAGCCGCGGTCGTCGCCGCGGCGCGGGACTGCGGCGCGGTCGTCACCGTCGAGGAGCACCAGGCGCAGGGCGGGATGGGCTCGCGCGTCGCGGAGATCCTGGCCGAGCACCACCCCGTGCCGATGCAGTTCGTCGGCGTCCACGACAAGTTCGGCCAGTCGGGCGCGCCGCAGGAGCTGGTCGAGCACTACGAGATGGGCGTCGACGCGATCGTCGCCGCGGTGAAACGCGCGCACGCGCGCAAGCGGCAGGCATGACCAACACGTTCGACACGTCGATCTTCAAGAGCTACGACGTTCGCGGGATCGTCGGCAAGCAGCTCACGCCCGAGGTCGCGTACCTGATCGGGCGCGCGTTCGTGCAGGCGCTCGGGCGCACGAACATCTGCATCGGCCGCGACATGCGGCCGTCGGGTGAGGCGCTGCTCGAGGCGCTCACCCGCGGCGCGACCGACGGCGGCGCGAACGTCACGCACATCGGGCTCATCTCGACCGATGCGCTCTACTTCGCCGTCGGCCATTACGGGTTCGACGGCGGGGTGATGATCACGGCCTCGCACAACCCGGCCGAGTACAACGGGCTGAAGTTCTGCCGCGAGCAGGCGCAGGCGATCTCGCTCGACACCGGCCTCGGCGAGGTCCGCGATCTGGCCCTCTCGGGCGACTTCGCCGAACCGTCGCGCAAGGGCACGGTGAGCGAGCGCGAGGTCCTCGACGATTTCGGCAAGCACTGCGTCTCGTTCATCCGCGACGTCGCGAAGATCAAGCCGTACAAGATCGCGATCGACGCCGGGAACGGGATGGCCGGCCTCACGGTGCCGTACGTCTTCAAGTACCTGCCGCAGGTCGAGGTGATCCCGCTCTACTTCGAGCTGGACGGGACGTTCCCGAACCACCCGGCTTCGCCGATCGAGGACGAGAACAAGGAAGATCTGCGCAAAGCGGTGCTCGCGCACAGCTGCGATCTCGGTGCCGCGTTCGACGGCGACGCCGACCGCATGTTCATCGTAGACGAGCGGGGCGGGTTCCCCGACGGCAGCATCGTCACCGCCGCCGTCGGCGTCGCGACGCTAAAGAAGTATCCGGGCTCGAAGATCCTCTACAACCTGATCTGCTCGCGCAGCGTCCCGGAGGCGATTACCGCGCACGGCGGAATCCCGGTCCGCTCGCAGGTCGGCCACTCGCTGATCAAGCCGGAGATGCGCGAGCAGAACATCCCGTTCGGCGGCGAGCACAGCGGGCATTTCTACTTCCGCGAGAACTGGTTCGCCGACTCGGGGATGATCGCGCTGTTGCAGTGCCTGGACCTCTTCAGCGAGATCGACGGCCCGGTCACGCACGCGATCGCGCCGTACAACACGCGCTTCCGTTCCGGTGAGATCAACCTCCCGGTCGCCGACGCCGACCACGCGATGCGCGCGCTGCAGGACCGCTACGCGAACGCGAAGATCGACCACCTCGACGGCGTCACGATCGAGTACCCCGACTGGTGGCTCAACGTGCGCAAGTCGAACACCGAGCCGCTCCTGCGCCTCAACGTCGAAGGCGACACGCGCGAGCTCATGGAGAAAGCGCGCGACGAGGCGCTCGCGATCATCAAAGGCTGAGCGCGGCGTGCGCGCCGGATGACCGACTCGCTCGAGATCTACCGCCGCGCGCGCGACGACGTCGCCGATTGCCTGGAGGAGTTGCGCGCCGCGGTCGCGGCCGACGCGCAGCGCCGGGACGACGGTGCGGACGACGCGGAGGCGCTCGCGCGCACGATCGCGCGGCTGCGCGACGGGCGCTTCGTGCTCGCCGTGGTCGGCGAGTTCTCCAGCGGGAAATCGTTCCTGCTGAACGCGCTGCTCGGCAAGGTCGAGTTCGAGGAGCGCGCCGGCGGGAAGCGCATCACCGGGCTGCTGGCCACCGACATCAACCCGTCCACGGCAACGATCACCGAGCTCGCCTACGCGGCCGACGAGTCCGCGACGGCGGTCTACGCGAGCGGTCGCGAGGAGCGCGTCCCGCTCGGGCGGCTCGCGCGGTTCGTCGCGGTCGGCGAAGAAGGGAAGCTGCACGATGCGACGGACGAGGAAGATTCCGGCGCACCGGTGCTCGTGCGCGTGGCGGTCGACTCGGAGTTCCTCAAAGGCGGCTTCGTCGTCGCCGACACGCCGGGGCTCGCGTCGATCAACCCGGCGCACCGCCGCGCCACGCTCTCGTATCTGCCCGGCGCGGACGCGGTGCTCTATTTGATCGACACGCAGCAGCCATTCACCGAGGGCGACGCATCGTTTCTCGGGATCATCCGGCGCTACATCGAGTCCGTCTTCATCGTGCAGACGAAGATCGATCTGTGGCGGATGCGCCCTTCGACGGGCTCAGGACACGGGAGCGGCGCCGCCCCGGGCGCGGAGAGCGCGCCGGAAGCGTGGCAGGCGGCGGCGCAGCGCATCGTCGCGCAGGCCGCGAAGCACGCGCCGGGGACGCCCGTCTTCCCGCTCTCCGCCCGGGAGTACGCCGAAGGGCTGCTGAGACACGACGACGCGCTGGTCGCGCAGAGCCGGTTCCGCGAGTTCCTCGACGCGCTCGACGCCTCGCTCGTCGCGACGACCGGCCGTTCGCGGCTGCGCCGTGCCGCCGCGGAGGCCCGCCGCGTCGCGACGCGCGCCGCCGACGCGCTCGCCTTCGACGCCGCCGCGCTCGAGTCGCCGGCGGAGGAACTGCACGCGCGGCGCGACGCCGTCGCGCCCGCTCTCGACGCGTTCGACGCCGCCGCGACGGCCGCACGCGCGTCGCTCGAGCAGACCGGTACCAGCCTCGCCGCGACGACGCGCTCGCGCGGCGCCGAGATGCGCGCGGCGCTCGCGCGCACGATCACGCGCTCGTTCGACACGGCCGACGTCGCGCGGTTGCGCGACCGCCAAAAGCTGCACATCCTGGTCGACGACGTCCTCGCCGCCGCGATCGGCCGCTTCGCCGCCGACGCCGCCGAGCTGGTCGCGAAACGCCTCCGCGACGAAGCGAAAAGCGCGTCGAGCGCGATCGTCGGCGCCGCGCGCGATGCCGACCGCGAAGGTGCTCTCGCGCCGCTGCTGGACGCGATCGCGGCGGAACGCTTCCCGGTGACCGAGGACGCCGCGCGCGCGTTCGGTGCGGACGCCTCGAGCGGCGCGTGGAGCACCGACATCGAGACCGGGCTGCGCAGCTCGATCGTCCTCGGCGCGCTCGGCGGACCGGCCGTGACGCTGGTCGACGCGATCGCGCGGCGCTTCGCCGCCGTCCCGCCCGACGCGTACATGAAGCGCGAGCTGCTCGCCGATCTCGATGCGACGATCTATCCCGCGTTCGACGCGCAGCTCGAAACCTACGTCGACGGGATCGCCGCGCGCGTCGAGACGATCGCGCGCGGGCTCGGTGCGCGGGCCGCCGCGCTCGCGCCGCGCGCCCGCGCGGAGGCGATCGGCCCGCTCGAGCGCGCGCTCGCCGCACACGCCGCCGGCGGAAACCGCACCGCCGCGGCCCGCGAGGCGCGCGAGCGCGCCGAGGCGGCGCGCTCGCTCGCCACCCGGATCGAGACGCGCAGCGAGGCGTTCGCGCGCGAGAGCCGCGCCGAGCGCGCGGAGCTGGCCGATCCGTCCATCCCGCTCGACCCGCACGCCGGCACCGCGCGCGCCACGCCGTCGGACGGCGCGCGCTTCGACCCGCTCACCTACGAGCACGGGCTGCGGCCGGAACGCTGGCGCGTACCGGTGATCGGCGCGTTCAAGCGCGGGAAGTCCAGCCTGATCAACGCGATCGCCGGCTCGCGCGTCCTCGCCGACGAGGGCGCCGATCTGGAGATGCACTTCCCGGTGCACGTCCGCTACGGCGACGAGCACCGCGCGTACGCGCTCGGCGACGATGCGGGCTGGAACCGCATCTCGCTCGACGAGGCGCTCGACGCTTCCTCACGCACGCCGGTGCTGATCGAGACGCCGTGGACGCTCCCGCCCGAGCTGGTGCTCGTGCACACGCCGGCGTTCGACTCCGGCTTTCCCCTCGCGGCGGAGATCGTCCGCGCCGCCGCCTCGGCGGGAAGCGAGATCCTCGCTCTCTTCTCTCGCCAGCTCTCCGACCGCGAGCTCGACCTCTACGCGGAGATCGCGCGCGACGGCAAGCCGATCACGTTCGTGCACACGATGGCCGACCACGAGGACTCGGCGGAACGGCGCAACGTCGTGATGCTCGCCGACCGCTACCTGCGCGAGCACGCGATCACCCCGCAGCGCATCTTCACGACCTCGACGCTGGAGTACCGCGAAGCGGTCGGCGCGGGCCGCGCGCCGGCGGGCTGGAACGAGCTCGTCGCGCTGCGCTCGACGCTCGAAGCGCACGCCGAGGAGCACATGGTGCGGCTCGCGCGCGGCGAACGCGAGCGCGCGGAGGCGGCACGGCTGGCGAACGCCGCATCGGCGGCCGCAGCGCCGACGCAACCTAGCCGCCGCGGCTCGTTCTTGGGGCGTTTGTTCGGCCGCTGAACCTGCGAACGCGCTGGGAGAAAACGAGGGGGGTCGGACCCGAGGCTCCCGAATCCGGCTGGACGTGTCCGACACCTATATCCTCGGCCCGGCGCGCATCGCGCTCGGCGACGGCACGCTGGCCCACGGGAGGGTCGCCGTCGACCGGGGGCGGATCGCCCGCATCCTCCCCGAGGACGGACCCAGCGACTTGCGGCCGCCCGACGGCGCGATCGTCGCCCCGGGGATGATCGACGTCCACACCAACGGCGCCGACGAGTTCCTGTTCAACCGCGATCAGGGGAACGCGGTGGAAGTCGCCTCGCGCGCGTACGCGCGGCAAGGCGCCACCGGCTATCTCGCCGGGATCATGACCGCGCCG
>DATHLN010000172.1:0-18344 GCA_035488115.1 Candidatus Limnocylindrales bacterium
GGAGGCCGCGGTGCGCGGCGGCCTCGGCGGGGACGCCGCGCGTTTTCGCCTCTTCGGCGATCGCGTGCGCGAGCTCGGGATCGCCGGGATGGTCGTACGCGTACTCGTGGATCATCCACGGGATCTCGTCGGAAGTGTAGATCCCTTCGTGGTGCTCGTGCGCGTTGAGGATGAACTCCAGCGTCGAGTGCCAGTGGGTGTCGATCACGACGAAGGTGTCGAAGTCGAGCGGGTCGATGCGCTCGCGCTTGATCCGCGGGAGCGCGTCGTAGAACGTGGTGACGTTCTTGCCCATGTACTCGCGGCGCGCCTCGGGGTCGAGGATCATCAGGCGCGGGACGTGGGTGGAGAAGAGGCCGGCGGCGATCACGGCTGGCGGCTCATCCTTCGACAAGCTCAGGATGACATTGTGGCGGCTCGGGATGACATTGCGGTAATGTCACGCTGAGCTTGTCGAAGCGTGCGCCTCGGCAGCGTGCGCTTGGGTCCAACCGTCGGGACCTTTGTAGCGCATCGGCGGCAGATTCGGGATCTTCGAGCGGAAGACCAGGTACTGGCGGAAACCGTCGAGCTCGAAGGCGCGCTTGTCGGCGATCATCCCGGCTTCGTAGAGCGAGGTCGCGATCGGCGAGTCGCGGCCGAGCTTGCGGATCGTGATCGGCAGCAGACGTTCTTCGAGGTCGAGGATGCGGAAGACGGCCTCCTCGGGATCGGGCGACGTCTCGATCGCCTCGCGTACGACCTTCAGCCCCGTGCCGATGTGGCGGACTTCGTCGTGCATCACGTACTCGTACGTGTACGCGGTGGCGAGGTCGCCGAACTTGCGCGCCAAATCCGCGATCGAGTTGAACAGGACGTGCGCCGAGTACGCCTCGAGCGTGCAGACCTGGCCGTAGACGATCTCGACGAACGACGGCAGCCCGTTCACGAAGCGGAACAGCTCCGTCTGCTCGTACGGCACGTCGAGCGAGTCGGCGAGGTCGAGGTCGCGGATGCGGCGCCATTCGATCTGCGTATGGCGCACCTCGTCCAAGGCGTGGGTCGCGTAGAAGTACTGGATGTTCGGGCGGTTCGTCTTGGTGATGATCTGCGCGACCTGCGCGGTCGTCTGCGCCTCGCCCCAGCAGGTCGTCAGCATGATCGGCCGCATCGCGTTGCGGTACTCCGCACTCAGCTCCGGATCGTGCGTCTTGTGCTCGCGGTACTTCTCGAGCAGCGCCTTGGTGTCGCGGTACTGGTGCTCGATGTACTGCTCGTACGACTCCAGCGTCCCGAACGTCCGCAGCTCCTCGTCGGGGACGTGCTTCGGGATGACGGTGACGGGATTCATGTACGACATCGAGGGGTTCCTCTGAAGATGGAGACGACGACTCACCCTTCGACAAGCTCAGGGTGACATAGCGGTGATGTCATCCTGAGCCTGTCGAAGGATGGTTTTGCGGGAAGTGCCGGCGGAGCAGAGTCAGTATGCGATGCATACCAGTTTCGGTTCGGTGAAGAAGTCCAGGGACCAGCGACCGCCTTCGCGGCCGAGGCCGCTCATCCCGACGCCGCCGAACGGCTGGCGCAGGTCGCGCAAGAAGTAGCCGTTGATCCAGCACATCCCCGCGCGGACGCGCTCGGCGAAGCGCATCCCGTTCGCGATGCTCGCCGTCCAGATGTACGACGAGAGCCCGAAGCGCGTCGCGTTCGCGCGCGCGACGACCTCGTCGAGCGTGTCGAAGCGAAAGACGGAGAGCACCGGGCCGAAGACTTCCTCCCGCGCGACCGTCTGCGACTCGTCGCGCGGCGCGTAGATCGTCGGCGCCAGATAGTTCCCGGTGGCCAGCGACGGATCGCCGGGGCGCGTGCCGCGCACGAGCGCTTCGACGCCCTCGTCGTCGGCCTGCGCGCAGAAGCGCTCGACCCGTTCGCGGTGCTGCGGGGTGATGAGCGGGCCGAGGTCGCTCTCGCGCGACTGCGGGTCGCCGACACGCAGCGCGCGCACGCGCTCGAGGTAGCGCTCCAGGAAGCGGTCGTAGATCCCGCTCTGCACGTAGAGCCGCGTCCCGGCCAGACACACTTGGCCGCTGTGGCGGAACATCGCCAGCACGCTGCCTTCGACGGCGAGCTCGAGGTCGGCGTCGTCACAGACCACGTTCGCCGATTTGCCGCCGAGCTCGAGCGTGACTTTCTTCAGCGTCGCGGCGGCGGCGGTGTTGATCGCGATCCCCGTCGGCTCGCTCCCGGTGAACGCGACCGCGTCGACGCGCTCGTCCGCGACCAGCGGCGCGCCTGCGGTCGGCCCGAACCCGGTGACGACGTTGACCACGCCGTCGGGGACGCCGGCCTCGGTGCAGAGCTCGGCGAGCCGAAGCGTCGAGAGCGGGGTGAGCTCCGACGGCTTCAGCACGCACGTGTTCCCGGCGGCAATCGCGGGCGCGATCTTCCAGGTCGCCTGCATCAGCGGCGAGTTCCACGGCGTGAGCAGCGCGCAGACGCCGACCGGCTCCTCGCGCACGAGCGAGACGATCTCGCGCTGCGCGCCGAGAAACGGCTTGCGGTCGAAGAACGCGCTCTGCTCGCGCTGCTCGATCGCGCTCGCGAAGAACGCGCAGTTGTCGGCGGCACGCGGCACGTCGCGGTCGGCGGTCTCGCGGAACGGTTTTCCGGCGTCGCGCGACTCGAGCCGCGCGAGCTCCTCGCGGTGCTCGACGAGCAGCTCGGCGAGCTTGCGCAGCGTCTTCGCGCGCTGCGCCGCCGTCGCGCGCGGCCAGGGTCCTTCGTCGAACGCGCGCCGCGCGGCGGCGACCGCGCGCTCGACATCGGGCGCGCCGCCGCTCGCGATCCGCGCGAAGGTCTCGCCGGTCGCGGGATCGACGTCGTCGTACGTCTCGCCGTTTGCGGCATCGGCGTATGTGCCGTTTATCCAGAGGCGCGTGCGCGGCTGCGGCTCATCCTTCGATGCTTCGACAGGCTCAGCACAGGCTGAGCTCAGGATGACATCGTCCCCGGGCTCGACGACATCGTCGCCGGGCCCCGCCTCGATGTCACCCTGAGCTTGTCGAAGGGTGATCTTCGAGCGGTTCACGACGTCGCGTGGACGGCGACGCGCTTCTCCGGGCGCATCGCGGGAACGACGTCGTACAATTCGGGGAGGCGTTTCGTGATGCGTTCCTCGGCGTCGTCGGGGGCTTGGTACGGCGGGCGCGCGGGGCCCATGTCGATCCCCGTCACCACCGACGCCGTCGCTTTCGTCATGCCGAGCGCGCCGAGCGCGGCTTCGCCGCCGCGCGGGAAGACGCGGTTCAGCCGGCGCTGAATCTCCTGCGCGAGCGCGACGTCGCCGCGCTTCCACGCCTCGTCGATCGCCACGCACGCCGGCACCGCGAAGACGTTGATCTGCCCTCCGTTCGATCCCAGCAGCCGGCCCGTCAGATACGCGCGAAACGTCTGCAGGTAGATCGCGCGCCCGTCGAGCGCGTCCGCGACCTGCTCGAGATGCTGCAAGTCCGTCTCGACCTCTTTCACGCAGACGACGTTCTCGAGCTCCGCGACCTTCGCGAAGAACGCCGGCGACATGTGGAACTTCGAGAGCGCCGGATTGTGATAGACGCACACCGGGAGCAGACCGCTCTCCGCGACGGTGCGGAAGTGATCGAGCGCCTCGCGCTCGCCGACCTTCCAGTAGTACGGCGCGATGACGACCGCGCAGTCGTAGCCGAGCGCCGACGCCTCGCGCGTCCAGCGCAGCGCCTGCAGCGTCGTCGCGCCCGACGTCATCGCGAACGCGCTCGCGCCGCGGTGCTTGCGCGTCTGGTCGAGCACGACCTCGAGCACGCGCCGCCGCTCGTCGTCCTCGAGGTGGAGGAACTCGCCGATCGAGCCGGTCGCGACGATCCCGGTCGCGCCGTGTGCGAAGCACCAGTCGATCTGCGCGCGCAGCGCACCTTCGTCGACCGCGTACGTGCGGTCCATCGGCGTGACGACGAGGGCGATGACGTCCTTGAAGCGGTCGCGGTAGCGTTCGATCTGCATGCAGCCTCCTGTCGGTTCGAGCGCCCCCCGGGCCGCCATGGAAGGCAGGCGCCGCGAGAAAGTGCCATTTCCGCCGTTCGCTCGGCGGTTCGGCAAAGAGTCCCGCGGCACTGCCGAGAATCTGCCGACATGGTCCGCCGCGCGCCCGCCTTCGCGTTCGCCGCGCTGCTCGGCACCGCGCCGCTCCTCGCGAGCGCGGCCGAAGGGCCGCGGCCGATTCGCTCGCTGACGTACGCGGTCGACCTGCACATCATCGAGTCGCTCGACACCCCGGGCAGCGGGATCGCGCCGCAGCGCGTCACCGTCCCCGTCAAAGGACGGTCGAACAGTTCGCCGCCGCGCCCGCAGATCGGCAGCGCGGAGGGCCACACGAGCGGCGGAATGAGCGCGCAAGGCTCGATCACGATCGACGTCCTCGAAGCGACCGACGACGCCGGGCTCGTGGTCGAGATCGCGGAGGACGCGCCGAAGCGAGAGCGGCCGAAAGTGAAGGTCGGGATCGCCGCCGACGGCACGCTGTTCTACGACGCGGCGAACTACGACAACCTCACCGAGGAAGAGCTCGCGGTCGTGCGCTGGCTCGGGCGCAGCTTCTACGGCGACCACCCCAAAGAGGTCGGCACCGCGTGGACGGTCGACCAAAGCACGAACGGACATACCGACATCGAGCGCTACCGCGTCCTCGCGCGTGACGACGCGCGCGTGACGCTCGACTACGCGCTCGAGGAGCGAACCTCGAGCGTCGGCGGATTCGCCGGGACGAGAGCCGGCTCGATCGTCTACGACACCGTCATGATACTCCCGGTGAAGGTGTCGTTCGAAAGCGTCGCGCGGCGTCAGCTCGGCCAGTCGTACAACACCTTGCGCACGTCGATCCGGCTGACGCTCACCGCGGACAGCTTCGCGAAGCGCTAATCGCCGTCGGGCGATTCGGCGCCGACGACGTCGGCGCGCTTCGCGCCGCTGGTCGAGAGCGCCGGTTTTCCGGCGGCGGCCAGCGCGGCGTTCGCGCGCGCGACGTCACCGCGCTCGAACGCGCCGAGATCGCGCATCACCGCGCCGAACGCCCGGTCGACGCGCGCGGCGTAGTCGAGCGTCGCCGCCGACGGCGGTGAGCCCGCGGCGAAGAACAGCCCGCCCATGTCCTCGCGGATGCGCCCGGGCCGCTGGATGAAGTCCTCGTCGTTGGTGAAGTCCGCGGTCAGCCGGCCGCGCAGCGCGAGCGCCTTCGTGCGCACGCCGTCGAGCACCGTCGCGAGCTCGCCGCTCGCGCCTTTCGCGCGGTCGGCGGCCGAGGCGGCGTACGCGTCGAGCAGGTTCAGCGTCGCGTTCAGGCGCGAGTACTCGTCCATGTGGCGTTTCGCGAACGCGTACGCCGCACGATAGTCGGCGGCGGTGAAGTGCGCGCGCGGGTCGGGCCTGACGTTCACCGTCTCGGTGAACGTGCGCCCGGCGAGCGCGACGCGCACGCGGTAGGTGCCCGGGACGACCGCGACGCCGACCCGCGGACCGCGGTACTCTTCCTTTGCGGCGCCGCTCCAGCGCACCGGACCGTCCTCGCGCAGATCCCACGAGATGCGGTTGATCCCGGCGAAGTTCGTCACCACCGGAACCTCGCGCTCGTTGACGCGCGTCGTCCCGCGGATGTGGCGCACGACGCGCCCGCCGGCGTCGAGGATCTCCAGCTCGGGCGCCTTCGCGCCGGGCTTCGCCTGGTAGAACGAGATCATCACGCCGCCCGGCGGGTTCTTCCCGGCGTAGCGCGTGTAGAGCCCCTCGTCGTTCGCGTGCGTCGCGAACGCGTACGTGTCGCGCGGCCGGAACAGCATCGCGCCGGCGGCTTCCGCTTGCGGCAGCTGCTGCACGGGCGCGAGGTCGTCCAGGATCCACGCCGCGCGGCCGTGCGTCGCGAGGATCAGGTCGTTCCAGCGCGGCTGGACGCGGATGTCGTACGTGGCGACCGTCGGCAGCCCGAGCGCGGGCTTCCGCCAGTGCGCGCCGTCGTCGTACGAGAGCCAGAACGAGTTCTCGAGCCCCGCGTACACCAGGTGCGGATTGCGCGTGTCGGCGCGGATCGCGCGCGCCGACTCGCCGGCCGGCAGACCGGCGCTGATCCGCGTCCAGTGCGCGCCCCAGTCGTGCGTCACGAACGCGTACGGCGCGTAGTCGCCGAGCAGATGCCGGTCGATCACCGCGTACGCGGTCCCCGCGACGAGCGGCGAAGGCGCGATCATCTCGGCGCGGCCGTCGGGTGCGACGCCGGGCGGGGTGACGTTCGTCCAGTGCTTCCCGCCGTCGCGGGTGAGCTGCACGAGCCCGTCGTCGCTGCCGGTCCAGATCTCGCCGCGCGTCTTCGCGGACGCTTCGATGTCGAGCAGCGTCCCGGTGAACTCCGCGCTCGAGACGTCGAGCGCGAGCGGTCCGCCCGAGGGCTGCTGGTGCGACTTGTCGTTGCGCGTGAGGTCCGGCGAGATCACCGTCCAATGCCGGCCGCGGTCGTGCGTCGCGAAGACCACGTTCGCGCCGACGAACGCCGCGGTCGGGTCGAACGGGTCGAAGCCGATCGGCACGTCCCAGTTGTAGCGGTAGCGCGCGCGGTCGAGGCGGAAGTCATCTTGCGCCGTCCCGCGCCAGGGCTGCACGCCGGTTCCGCGCTGCGCCTTGCGGTCGTAGATCTGGAGGCGCCCCGTCTGCAGATCGGTCCAGACGAGATTCGGGTCGCGCGGATCGGGCCACGCCCACATCCCGTCGCCGCCGATCACGCGGTCCCACGACTCGTCGATGATCCCTTCGGGGTTCAGGCTGTTCGACGGTCCGCAGAACCCGTTGTTGTCCTGCAAGCCCACGCACACCGAGTACGGCGTGCGGTCGTCGTAGCCCACGTGGTAGATCTGCCCGATCGCGAGATTGCGCGAGAACGCCCACGCCGCCCCGCCGTCGGTGGTGATCGCGTAGCCGCCGTCCTCGCCGACGATCATCCGCTTCGGGTCGTTCGGCGCGATCCACATGTCGTGGTAATCGACGTGGACCGACTGCGCGATCTCTTTGAACGTCTTCCCGCCGTCCTTCGACTCCGCCAGCGCCTCGGAGACGCCGTAGACGTGGTCGGCGTCCGACGGGTCGACGCGCACGTGCGAGAAGTAGAACGGCCGCTGGTTCACCAGCGTGTCCTTGCTCATGAGCTTCCACGTCGCGCCCGCGTCGTCGGAGCGCCACAGGATCCCGTCCTTCGACTCGATCAGCGCGTAGACGCGCTTGGGGTTCGACGGCGAGACCGCCAGCCCGACGCGGCCGGTCATCCCGTCCGGGAGCCCGTTGCCGGTGAGGCGGTTCCACGACTTCCCGCCGTCGGTCGACTTCCAGATGCCGTCCTCGTTGCCGCCGGAGGTGAACGTCCACGGGCGGCGCTGGAACTGCCAGATCCCGGCGTAGAGCACCTCAGGGTTCTTCGGGTCGGCGACCATCTCGCTCACGCCGCTGCGCGGTCCGACGTACAGCGTCTTCCTCCACGTCTTGCCGCCGTCGATGGTGCGGAAGACGCCGCGTTCCGGTGAGTCGGCGAAGACGTCGCCGAGCGCGCCGACGACGACGATGTTCGGATCGCGCGGATCGATCACGATCGAAGCGATCGCGTGCGTCCCGGCGAGGCCGGTGTTCGTCCACGTTCGGCCGCCGTCGGCCGACTTGTAGACGCCGTCGCCCCACGAGACGTCGTTGCGGGGATTCGTCTCGCCGGTGCCGGCCCACACGACCTCGTGGTTCTTCGGATCGATCGCAACCGCGCCGATCGACGAGACCGGCTGCTTGTCGAAGACCGGCGTCCACGTCGCGCCGCCGTTCACCGTCTTCCACACGCCGCCGCCGGCCGAGCCGAGGTAGTACAGCTTCGGATCGTCCGCGACGCCGACCACCGAGGTGACGCGCCCGCCCGCGACGGCCGGGCCGATCTCGCGGAAGGCGAGCCGGTTGTACGGCGGGGTCGGCGTCGGCGTCGGCCGCGGCGATGCGGAGGCGCCCGGCGCAGGCGAGCCCGGCGTCGCCGGCGTGGGCGTCGGTGAGGCGAGCGCCGGGACCGGCGGGGCGGAGGGGTTCGACTCTGGGGCCGGCTGCGCGAGCGCGAGCGCGGTCCCCGCGCAGAAGAAGAGCGCCGTCAGAGCGGCGCGGAACGGCGGACGATGCACCTCGCGTCCTACGTGGGAACGCGAGGCGGTCCTGCGCTCAGTGTGCAGTCGCGGGCGTCGCGTGCACGATCAGCAGACCGGCTTGGTTCGTCTCGACGAAGTACAGCGTACCGTCGGGCGCGCTCGTCACGCCGCTCGCCTGAATTCCGGCGCTCGGCGCGGGATACCGCGCGCTCGAGCCGTCGACCGCGACGCGGATCAGCTCGTTCGTGGTCCCGTTCGTGACCCAGACCGCGCCGTCGCCGCCGCGCGCGACGCGGTCCGCGAGCGTGAAGCCGCTCGTGCTGAACATCGTCCTGACGGCGCCTGAGGTGGTCATGCGGCGCACCGCCGACTGCGCTTTGTCGAGGAACCACAGCGCGCCGTCGGCGCCCGCGACGATCGAGAGCGGCTGGCCGCCGACCGAGAAACGCAGCGCCGGACCCTGCAGCGGAACGCGCTCGATCGTTCCGTCGAACTCGGCGAGCCAGAACGCGCCGTCCGGCCCGAGCGTCACGTCGTAGGCGTCGCCGGGCGGGGCGGCGACCGGCAGGGTCGTCGTCGTCCCGTCCGCGTTCAACCGCACCATCCCGCCGGTCATCGTGAGCACCCACGTCGCGGCGTCCGGGCCGCCGAGGATCACGAGCGGCGGATAGGCGGCGAACGACCACGTCCTCGAGCCGCTGTGGACCTCGGACGCGAGATCGTTCCCGGCCGGAACCGAGAAGCCCGAATAGAGCGCGCCGTCGGCGCCGCGCCCGAATGCGGCGGGGCCGCCGCCGTCGAACGAGCCGCTCATCGTCGCGCCGTTCGGAAAAAACGACACGATCGCCCACTCGAACCTGTTCGAGAACGCGAACGTACCGTCGGCGGCGACGGTCGTCGACATCGTGTCCCCGGTCAGCGGGACGCCGCGGTGCCCGCTCGTGTTCGGAAACGCCGTCGTCGCAAACGCCGGCGCGGGAGGCGGTGTCGTTACGGCGGCCGGAGGGGCGGCCTGCGGAGCGGCGGGACCGGTGCCCCCGCATGCGGACAGGGCGATCGCGCAAAGCGCGCTCGCGAGCAGCGTCCCGGGTCGCATGCTCGTCCGTTTAGCTGCGAACGCCCGCGGCTCCCGGAGAACCCGGCGCTCGAACTGTACGCTTTAGCGCCAGCGCCGTGCGTTGTACGTCGGCGGGTCGTACCGGACGATCTGCGCGGGCCGCCGGCCGAATAGCCGGGCGATCGCGACGCCGCCGACGACGAGCCCGGCGACGATCGCCGCGATGATGAGCGCCTTCAGCAGCCAGAACAGCAGCGTGAGCGCGACGAGGGCGACCACCACGACCGCCATGACCTTCAGGAACAAGTACTTCATGGTATTCGCCTCCACGTACTCGGCGGCGGACGGCGGGGTTTCAGCGCCGCTTGCTCTCTTGCGCTCGCTCGCCCGCTCGTGGCAGAATGGACGGGTCATGGACGGAATCACGGGTGCAGCGGGCGGGCCTATGGACATCGCCGCGAACGGAACCTCCCAGCTCGCGATGGCGGTGCTCTCGAGCACCGAGAAGCTGATGAGCGACGAGGCGGCCAGGCTGATGGCCTCGCTCGGCGTCGGCGGCAGCTTCAGCGCCTCCGCGTAGCGCGCCGGTTCGCGCTCGGCCGAGCGCCGCGAGGGCTCGAACGCCCGTTCGATGAAGGCGTGCCGCTCTCGTGGACGGCGCGTTCTCCACGTTGCACCCGGACGTCGCGGCGTGGTGCGACGCCCACCTCGGCACCGCGACCCCGCCCCAGGCGCAGGCGCTCCCGCTCGCGGCCGCGGCGCGCCACACGCTGATCTGCTCGCCGACCGGGACCGGGAAGACGCTCGCGGCGTTCCTGCCGGTGATCTCGCGGCTCGCGGAGCTCCGCGACGCCGACGAGCTGCTGGCGCGCACGTACTGTCTGTACGTCTCGCCGCTGCGCGCGCTCGGCTACGACGTCGAGCACAACCTGCGCCGCCCGCTGCGCGAGATGGGGATCCTGGAACGCCCGAACACCGAGCGCGCGAAGCGGCGGCGCGGGCGGATCCGCGAGACGTTCGTGCGGACCGGCGTGCGCACCGGCGACACGCCGGTCGAGGAGCGGCGATTGATGATGAGCCGTCCGCCGCACGTACTGCTCACCACGCCGGAGTCGCTCGCGCTGATGCTGGCGATGGAGAGCTACCGCTCGAAGCTCACGCACGTCGAGACCGTGATCGTCGACGAGGTGCATGCGCTCGCCGGGAACAAGCGCGGCGCGCAGCTCGCGCTGCTGCTGGAGTCGCTCACCGAGGTGACGCGTGCGCCGCTGCGGCGCGTCGGGCTTTCGGCGACGGTCGCGCCGCTCGAGCGCGTCGCGGCGTATCTCGCGGGGACCGAGCGCGAGTGCGCGATCGTCGACTGCCGCGGCCTGCGCGAGCTGCGGCTCGACATCGCCGCGCCGTTCGCCGGCGCGATGGCGCCGCTCGCACAGTGCGCGCGGGCGGCGTACGCGCTCACCCGAGACGTGCGCTCGACGCTGATCTTCACCAACGTGCGCAGTCAAGCGGAACGGATCGCGCACGAGATGGAAGAGTTGTCACTCACCCTTCGACAAGCTCAGGGTGACACGGGTGCGGGGGCTCAGGGTGACGACGATGGCGCGATCGCGGTGCTCGAGCAGGCGCCGCGGAGCGAGACGGCGACGCGGGACCGGCGGATCGGCGTGCACCACAGCGCGCTCGCGCGCAACGTCCGCCATCGCACCGAAGCGGAGCTGCGCGCGGGGAAGTTGCGCACCGTCGTCTGCTCGAGCTCGCTCGAGCTCGGCGTCGACATCGGCTACATCGATCGCGTGATCGTCCTCGGCGGCGCGCGCGGGATGACGCCGACGCTGCAGCGCGTCGGCCGCGCGGGGCACCGCCCCGGCGCGATCGCGACCGGCGTCGTGCTCGCGCAGGACCGCGACGACGTCGTCGAGGCGGCGGCGACGCGGCGCTGCATCCGCGACGGCGTCATCGAGCAGATCGCCGTCCCCGATGCGCCGCTCGACGTGCTTGCGCAGTGGGTCGTCGGGCTGTGCGCGCCGGACAAGCGCGTCGCGATCGCCGAGGCGCTCGCGCTCGCGCGCCGCGCGTACCCGTACCGCGAGCTCCGTGAGGACGATCTGCGCGCGTGCATCGCGTACCTCAGCGGCGGCGGCGTCGGACCGGAAGAGGCGCACGTGCGGCGGATCGGGACCGACGGCGATGCGGTGTACGGGCTCGGCCGCGAGCCGTCGAGCGCGTACTTCGAGAACGTCGGGACGATCCCCGACGAGTCGACGATCCCGGTCGCCGGCGCGGGCGGCCACGGGATCGGCCGGCTCGACGAGTCGTTCGCCGCCGCGCTGCGCGAGGGCGACGTCTTTCTGCTCGAAGGGCGGACGCTGCGCGTCAAGGAGGTCGGCCCGCGCGGCTTGCGCGTCGAGCCGCACGCGGGGCGGCCGACCGTCCCGCAGTGGAGCTCGCACTTGAAAGGCATCCCGCCCGAGCTCGCGCGCGAGGTCGGGGTGCTGCGCACCGGGGTCGCGGACGCGCTGCGCGCCGGCGGTCCGCAGCACGCGCTGGCGTTCTTGAAGCAGCGTTACGCGCTCGAGGGCGTCGAGGCGGCGCACGTCGTGCGCTACGTCGCGCAGCAGCTCGCGCTGAGCGACGTCCCGCGCCGCGGGCGGCCGATCGTCGAGATCTACCGCATGGACGAGCGCCAGACCGCGGTGTTCCACACCGGCGCGGGACGGCGCGTGAACGAGACGCTCGCGCGGATCGTCGGCGCGCGGCTGCACCGCCGCCTGCGCATCAACTCCACGCTGACGACCGACGACAACGGTTTTCTGGTCGCGCTGCCGCGCCGCAAGCACGTTCACGACGCGGTATGGGCGTCGCTGCTCGCGCTCGAGGGGTTCGACGACGATCTGCTCGCGGGGCTGCGGTCGGGCTGGCTGCTGCGGCAGCAGTTCCGCTACGTCGCGAACACCGGGCTGCTCGTGCTGCGCCGCGCCGGAGGACGCTCGATCCGCGGCGGCGCGCTGCGCTGGAACAGCTCGAAGATCTTCGACCGCTTGTGGGAGGCCGACCGCGAGTTCCCGCTGGTGCGCGAGACGGTCCGCGTCGTGACGCGCGAGCTGCTCGACGCGCCCGGCGCGCGGGCGTTTTTGGAGTCGCTCGACGGCGAGCTGCGCGTGCTGCACCCGGCCGCCGCGACGCCGTTCACGTTCGGCATCGTGACCTCGTCGTTCGGCGACTCGGTCGTGATGGACGATCGCGCGAGCATGGTGGAAGCGCTCCACGATCGCGTCCTCGCGTTGCTCGGCGAACGTGCGGACGGCGAGGACGCGGTTGCGGCGGCGCCGGCGCAGATGCGGCTGCTATGAAGCCCGCGGCCGCGTGCGACGCGTACGAGCTCGCGGACGGCGTCGTCGGGCTGCCGGGCGGGTTCGCGCTGCTGACGCGCTCGCGCGCGCTGGTCTGCGCCGACGCGCACCTCGGCTACGAGGACGTGATGGGCGGCGGCGCCGCGCTCCCGCTGTGGAGCACCGACGAGATCGTCGCCTCGATCGCGCTCGCCGCGTGGCGTCACGATGCGCGCGAGATCGTCTTCCTCGGCGATGCGATCCACGGCGCCGGGCTCAGCGAAGGCGCAGCACGCGCCGTCGGCGCGGCGCTCGGCGTGCTGCGCGCGCAGGCCGAAGTCACGGTCGTGGCGGGGAATCACGAAGGCCGCACGCGCGGCGTCGCGGTCCTCGGCGCGACGGTCGAGTCGTGCGAGCGCGACGGCTGGACGCTGGTCCACGGCGATCGCCCCGAACCCGCTTCACGGAGCTCGGAGCCGGACGCGCGGCGCACGATGATCGGCCACCTGCATCCGTCGCTGCACCTCGGCGGCGACGTCAGCGCGCCGGCGTTCCTCGCCGCGCGCGCGCTGATCGTGGTCCCGGCGCTGACGCCGTACTCGCCCGGCCTGGACGTCACGAGCGATGCGTGCCTCGGGGCGCTCGCGCCGTGGGGCGTCGGGCGGCGCGATCTGCACGTCGTCGCCGCGACCGCGGAGCGGGTCTTCCCCTTCGGGACGCTCTCCGCGCTGCGCGGCGCGCTGCACCTCGGCGCGAACGCCGGCGGCGCCGAACCGCTCGGCCGGCGCCGCCGGCTGCGGCCCGACCGCTAGCGCTCGAGGTGCGCGAGCGCGACCAGCACGGCGGCGACCTGCGAGCCGGACGCGATGCGCCCGTCGAGCGCCATCGCGCGGACCTCGTCGACCGGAACGAGGTCGACCTCGATGTCCTCGGTGACGTCGAAGACCGGTTCGCGGGTGCGCACCGCGTCGCGCACGACGAAGAGATGAAAACGTCCGGTAGCGTTCGTAGGGTCGGTGAGAAACGTTCGAACGTGCTGGGGCGCCGAGGCGGTGAACCCCGTCTCCTCGGCGAGCTCGCGTTCCGCGCACGCTTCCGGCGTCTCGTCGTCGTCGATCATCCCGGCCGGAAGCTCGGTGACGACCTCGCCGATACCGTGCTTGTATTGCCGAACGAGCAGAACGTTCTCGTCCAGTGTGAGCGCGAAGACGACGCAGAAGCCGCGCGACTCGCGAACGAAGTATTCCTCGACCACGTCGCCGCTCGGCAACTCGACGCGGTCCGCCCGCAAGCGTAAAAACTTCGTTCGGATGCGGTAATCGGAGTCCAAAATGCGCCACGGGCGCAGGCGCGGCTCGCTCATGGCGAGGGTTTACCACACCACGATGCGGAAATGACCGGTATCACACGACGTCCTTTTCGGGGGGACGGGACGATCGAGAAGTTAGAGATCGGCCAACTTTACGACACGACGTACGGAACGCTCTGGAAAGACGGGACGTACTTTCCGCGCGGAACGCGCGTGTCGATCACCGGGCTGCACATCGAGCAAGGGTTTTGCGTGCGCTTCCCCGTCGAGGTCGACGGCGAGCCGCTCGAGACGTGGGAGGACTGGGACGAGGTGGACTTTCTCGCCGAGGCGGGCTCGGTGGAGTCCGGCGGCGTCCTCCCCGCGAGCATCCTCACCGAGGCGCGCGAGGTCCTCGACGACGCCGAAGACGGCTGCCATCTGCACCTGCACGAAGACGACTAGCCCGCGCAGCCCGCGGCGACCGTGACCGCGCCGCCGATGCCGCGCTGGCAAAACGCGATAGCGCTGCTCGCGGTCATCCTGGCCGCCGTCGCGATGCTGCCGCTCGCGCCGGGCGCGCGGGTCCTCTGCGCGGGACTGGCCGGCTCGGCGATCGTGATGCTGCTGGTCGTGCGGCTGCGCGCGCACCGCGTGCGCCGCGAGGCGACGCGCGTGGCGGGCGTCTATGACCGCATCGAGCGCATCCGAGCCGAGCGCGCGCGCCGCACCCCCGGCGGCCGATAAGGCCCGCGAGATCGCCTCTCACCCTTCGACAAGCTCAGGGTGACACGTTCTTCGACAAGCTCAGGGAGACACGTTGTCATGCTGAGCCTGTCGAAGCATGAGAGACGATTCTGATCTTCAGCGTTCGACCGGAATCCCTTCGCGGTCGAGCATTTCGGCGTAGATTTCCTCGACGCGCTGCAGCGTGTCGGCGTCTTCGGCGCGCTTGTCCGGCCGAAGTCGCACGATCCGCGGGAAGCGCAGCGCGTACCCGCTCTTGTGGAGATCGCTCTTCTGGATGATATCGAACGCGATCTCGACCACGACCGACGGCTCGACGACGATCTCGTGGCGTTTGAGATCCAAGCGCCGGTACGCGGCGCGCGCCTCTGCGGCCGGGAGGCGGTGGTCCTCGAACCACTGCGTCATCTCGGCGAACTCGACGTCGGTGAGCCCGCTGTACGCTTTGCCGATCACGGCCAGCTCGTAGTCATCCTGAGCCTGTCGAAGGACGTCGCGCACCGCGAAGGTGTAGTCGGAGAGCACGTTCACGCGTTTGCCGTGACCGCGCTCGACGCCGACCACGACGCAGTCGAGCGTCGCGAGCTCGCGCTTGAGCTTCAGCCACGATTTTCCGCGGCGGCCCGGTGTGTACGGCGAGTCGGTGCGCTTGAAGACTAGGCCCTCGTCGCCGCGCGCGCGCGACTCCTCGAAGCGCTCGTGGATCGCCTCGGCACTCGCGCCGGGCTCGAGCGCGGTCCAGGGCGCGAGTGTCACTGCGTCGCTTTCGCGGCCGCCGGCCAGCAGTTCGGCCAACCGCATGCGCCGTTCCGCGAGCGGGTGGTCGAGCAAGAACTCGTCGTCGCGCGCGAGCGCATCGAAGACCACATAGCGCACCGGCACCTCGCGCATCAGCTCGGCGCCGACCTCCTTGCGCTGCAGCCGCGCCTGGAGGAACCGAAACGGCAGCACGCGGCCGTCGCGCACCGCGACGATCTCCCCGTCGAGCGCGAACGAGCCGGGCAGCGCGCGCAGCGCCTCGACCACCTCGGGATACGAGGCGGCGACGTCGTTCAGCGTGCGAGAGTAGAGCGAGACGCGGTTCGGCGTGACGTGCGCCTGTGCGCGGATGCCGTCGTACTTGTCCTCGACCAGCCACGATGCCGCGGCGAGATCCTTGTATTCGGAGCCGTAGGCGATCGGCGAGGCGAGCATGAACGCGATCGGCGCGTGGTACGCGATCGTGACCTGATCGAGCGCATCGTGCTTCGCGGCGAGCGCGACCGCGCCGAGGTCGCCGGCCGCCGACGCGGCGCGGCGCACCGCGCGCGGATCGCGCTCGAACGCCTGCGCGATCGCGTCGACGACCAGCCCTTCGCGCAGACCGATTCGCAGCTCGCCGGTCATGATCTTCACGATGTACGTCGCCTCGAGCGGATCGGTGCACGCCGAGAAGATCCGCTCGCACAGGATGCGGCGCCGCTTCTGCGCGCTCTTCCCCGATGCGTCGGCGATCTCGACGAGCAGCGCGTAGAGCCGTGCCGGCGTCAGCGTCTCGCGGAAGAGCCCGAGATCGTGCGAAGGGCGAACGAACGGGCCGAGCGCGGCGCCGAGATCGCCGGTCGCGCGGTACGCGACGCCGAGCGCCGCGTCGTCGACGCCCCACGTCGTCTCGGCGGCTTCGACGATCGTGCGGCCGCCGACCGCGAGGCTGCGCTCCTGCGCCTGCGGGAACGGGTTCCCCGTGAAGTAGCGCGTAGCCGGAGCGAGGTCGTCGTCGCCGAGCTCGCGGAGATAGCCGGCGACGAGCGCGATCTTCTCGAGCTTGCTCGCGGTCGCGGCGATCGCGGCGCAGGTTCGGGCGAAGGCGATCATCGGCGCCGTCCCTTCGCGCTCGGGGCGCAGGTGACCGCCGCAGCCCCGCGGTAGGCCTCGCCGTGATCACCGCGATCGTGCTGATGAACGTCGAACCGGGCCGCGTCCGCACGCTGGCCGAGGAGCTGCTCGAGGTCCAGGGCGTGACGGAATGCTACAGCGTCGCCGGGCCGTACGATCTGGTCGCGATCGCACGCGTGCGCGAGCACGAGGAGCTCAGCGATCTGGTCACCGAGCGGATCGCCTCGCACCCCGGGATCACCGCGACCGAGACGCTGATCGCGTTCCGCTCGTTCGCGAAGCGCGACCTCGGGATGGTCTGGGACATCGGCGTCGACTGACGCCGCTCACTCCGCGCGCCACGCGGCGCGGCGGATCGTGACGAAGACCGCCCACGGGATCATCCAGATCAGCGCGAGGACGATCAGCGCGCCGACGTAGACGCCGTCCGAGACGAACGTCACGGTGCTCGGGCGCTGCAGTGCGACCAGCACCGCGAACGCGGTCGCGGCGAAGCCCGTCGCGCCGGCGATCCACACGCCGGCGAGCCCGCCCGGGATGCGGAACGGGCGCACCGTGTCCGGCTGCGTGTAACGCAAGCGGATCACCGCGGCGAAGATCGGAAGATAGTAGAACGCGAGCAGCGCGGTCACCGTGGCGGTGAGGATCCAATACGCCTGGTTCACCGACGGCACGAGCGCGAACGCGGCGGCGACGACGGTCACGATCGCGCCCTGCCACAGCATGATCGCGGCGGGAGCTTGGCGCGCGTTGAGCGCGCGGAAGACCGGCGGCAGCAGGCCGTGCCGCGCGGCCGCGGAGAGGCTCAGCAGCGGTCCGACGAGCCACGCGCACATCAGCGCGATCGCGCCGAGCGCGGTCAGCACCGCGAGCACCGGCGCGGCCCAGCCTGCGCCGAACGCGCCGAAGACGATGCCGAACGTCTGCACGACGCCGCCGCTCAGGCTGATCTTCTCGGCCGGCACGGCGAGCGCGATCGCGAGCGTCGCGAAAATGCTCAACCCGGCGATCATCAGCAGCGCGAGCAGCATTGCCTTCGGGTAGTCGCGCTGCGGGTCGCGGACCGCGAGCGCGTAGTAGCCCGAGCATTCGAGCCCGGTGAACGCGAGCAGGAGCGACGAGACGAACGCGATCCGCCCGCCGTCCCATGCCGGCAGAGCGCGCGCGAGCGAGAACGCCGGGAGCGCGCTCGGCTTCCCGGCGGCGATCCAGGCGATGCCGGCGGCGATCAGCACGACGGCCGGGACGATCGACCCGAACAGCGTGCCGAACGAGGTGAAGCGCGCCGCGACCGCGGGACCGCGCAAGCCGACGAGCGTGAGCGCCCAGAAGATCGCGATCATCGCGATCGCGACAAAGGGGCGGTTCTCTTGCAGCGCGGAATCGAAGCCGTACGCGAGCGAGACCGCGACGAACGCGAGCACCGTCGGATACCACGGCAGGTTCTGCACGACGATCGACCACACCGCCATGAAGCCGCTACGCTCGCCGAATGCCTCCGCGACCCAGGCGTAGACGCCGCCGTCGCGCGGCCACGCCGACGCGAGCTCCGCCGCGGTCAGCGCGAGCGGCACCAAGAACAGCGCGGTCGCGACGAGATACCAAAAGATCAGCGGCCAGCCTTCGACGGCCATGCTGGGGAGATTGCGGACGGAGAAACCAGCCGCGGTGCTGATCATCGCGACGGCGAAGATGCCGAGCTCGCCCTTCGGCCTCACCGCGCCTCCGTTCACGGCCGGTGCGGTACGCTCCCCGCCGAGCGCCCGCAGGGAGGCGCTGCCGAGGCGCGGTACGCCGCCGTGAGTTGTTCGACGGTTTCACGCTGGAGTATGTCGATACGCCGGAGGCGCGGCTTCGCGTGCGGCACGGCGGGAGCGGTCCGCCGC
>DATHLN010000173.1:0-7880 GCA_035488115.1 Candidatus Limnocylindrales bacterium
TCTGCGGCTCGTGCTCGATGAACATCAACGGCGTGACCGCCCTCGCGTGCAAGACGCCGATCTCGACGGTGCTGCTCGAGGATCGCTCGGTCAAGATCGATCCGATGCCCAACTTCGAACCCATGAAGGACATGGTCGTCCACATGGACCCGTTCTGGGACAAGTACTCGCGCCTCAAGCCGTACCTGCAGCCGAAGGACAAGGATTCGGACCACGCGACGGAGCGTCGTGTCTCGCCGGAAGACATGAAGAAGCTGGTCGCCGTCGCGAACTGCGTGATGTGCGCGACCTGCTACGCGCTGTGCCCGGTTGTTTCGGTCGATCCGTCGTTCGCCGGCCCGGCCGCGATCGCGTACGCCTACCGCTTCATCGAGGACGTGCGCGACAGCAAACGCAAGGAGCGCGCCGCGCAGATCTCCGACGACTACCTCTGGCTGTGCGCGCACTGCTACGCGTGCTCGTACTGCCCGAAGCACGTCGACCCGCACGACGACATCATCGCGGTGAAGCGCGCGACGATCGAGGAAGGGCTGACCGACGCGGCCGGCCCGCGCCACGCGCTGGTGGTCGCGAAGACCGTGAAGCAGACCGGGATGCTGCACGAGACCGAGGTCATTCAAGGCACGGTCGGGCGCTTCAACATCCGCGGCCTGATCAAGGTCGCGCCGCTGGGCATCCGGCTCGCGCTCGCCGGGAAGATCCCGCCGATGTTCCTGAAACCCGTCCCGAAGGTCGACGAGATTCGCACCATCTTCGAGACCCTGGAGGCTCCGACGCTCTGATGACTGCAACCCTGGACAAGCCCGTCATTCGCGGCAAGTCGAAGTCGGCGCAGATGCGCAAGTACGGCTTCTTCCCCGGCTGCGTCGCCAAAGAGTCGTGCAAGGAGCTGTTCAACTCGACGATGCTCCTCGCCGACCGGCTCGGGATCGAGCTCGTCGAGCTGACCGCGGCGTCGTGCTGCGGCGCCTCGGTGCTGAACGACACGAACCGCGACGTCGCCCGCGTCCTGAACGCGCGCACGTACGCGCAGGCCGAGGCGCTCGGTCTCGACGACGTGATCACGATCTGCTCGACCTGCACCGGCCACATGCGCGCCGCGAACAAGGAGCTCCTCGAGGACGAGGGCCACATGACGCAGGCCAACGCGATCCTCGGCAAGTTCGGCGCGAAGTACGACGGCACGGTGATGGTCCGCCATCTGCTGTGGCTGCTGATCGACGACATCGGCCTCGACGAGCTCAAGAAGATGGTCGTGAAGCCGCTCAACGGGCTGAAGGTCGCGCCGTTCTACGGCTGCCACATCATCCGTCCCGAGTCGGTGAACGGCTGGGAGTCGGCGCGCAACCCGCACTCGCTCGAAGACCTCATCGTCGCGCTCGGCGGCGAAGCGGTGGACTACGCGGGGAAGACGCGCTGCTGCGGCTTCCACGTCCAGCTCGAAAAGGACGGGATCGCCGCGAACATGGTCGGTCAGAACATGCGCATGGCGAAGGACCAAGGCGCCGAAGCGGTCCTCACGCCGTGCCCGCTCTGCCACCTCGCGCTCGACGGATATCAGGCCGACTCGGCGGCGCGCTGGGGCCGGACCGATCTGCCGGTGTTCCATCTGCCGCAGCTCGTCGCGCTGGCGCTCGGTGTCGACCCGTCGACGCTCGGGATGAACAAGCACATCATCACCCCGGGCATGGTGCTGCAGTCACATCAGCTCGCCCCGGCCCACGTCGCGTAACGGCAAGTACGTTGGCCGACGCATGGACAGGAACGGCGCTCGCATAAAGCGCCGTTCGGCCCGTTCTCATGTCGTTGCCGCTCTGCTCGTCGAGCGAAGATGACGTTTCGGCCGCGCACGTTCTGGTATTACATGCGCTCGTTCTTTCGTCGCACCTGGACGCTCGATGACTATCCGATCGACGTCACCTTTCATCCCAACGGGACGGCCGCACCCGACGAAAGCGGCTCATGGGTGCCGCCATATACGGCGGGGACTCCGGGCATGTTCTTGGTTGGGCTCGGCGTAACCGCCGACGCGGCTCGTGCAGATCTCCGCGAGAAGTTCGAGAAACGTCGCAAAGAAAAACCGCTGCCGCGTCCGGGAACCTCTGAGCCGATTGAGATTGCGGCGTCGGACCGCATCGAGGCCTTCGGGGCGCTTCTCGACGAGTTTATCGAGCGCGTCCTTCAGTCAGAATGGGTCTTCCTCTCTGACGAAAGCACGCTGTACGATTTCCCGGACCCGGACGTGAAGCGGCGCATCATGCTGCTCTACGGCATCGATCCCGACCGGCTGCCCGACCAGCGGATCGTCACGGTCCTCGATGCGATCGCGGCGCGCTGAGCGCCGCTAGGCGCGACTCTTGTTGCGGCGTTCCTCGACGAAGCTGCCCCAGTAGATCAGGCCCATGAGGCCGAGGCTCATGATCACGAGCAGAATTGGGATGAGGTAGTACGAGGGCACGGAGTCTTCGTTCGCGCGGAGGCTCCGGGTCCCTTGCGCAGCCGGGCGAGGACCCGCCCGGTTTCCCTCGCGATGCGCGGGTAAACGGCCACATCATGGACGCCGAGATCACCCTCCGTGTGAACGGAGCGGCGCACCGCCTTTCCGCCGACACGCGCACGACGCTGCTCGACGCGCTGCGCGAGCGGCTCGGGATCACCGGCCCGAAGAAAGGCTGCGACCACGGACAGTGCGGCGCGTGCACCGTGCTGATCGACGGTCACCGGGCGAACAGCTGCTTGGCGCTCGCCGTCGCGCACCAAGACGCCGAGATCACGACGATCGAGGGGCTCGCGGAGAACGGGACGCTCCATCCGATGCAGCGCGCGTTCGTCGAGCACGACGCGTTCCAGTGCGGCTACTGCACCCCCGGGCAAATCTGCTCGGCAGTCGGGATGTTGCGCGAGGTGGACGACGGCTGGCCCAGCTACGTCACCGGCGATCTCGCCGCAACCGAGTTCGACCTCGATGACGAGGAGATCCGCGAGCGGATGAGCGGGAACCTGTGCCGCTGCGCGGCGTACGCGAACATCGTACCGGCGATCGCCGAAGTCGCGCGGCGAGGGACTCCGGCCGGTACACCGCGATGACGCCCTTCCGCTATGAACGCGCACCCGACGCCGGCACGGCGGTCGCGACGCTTGCCGCAGCGCCTCGCGCCGCATTCCTCGGCGGCGGGACGAATCTCGTCGATTTGATGAAGCTCGGCGTCGCCACGCCCGAGCTGCTCGTCGACGTCGCGCGGCTGCCGTACGGCACGATCGACGTGCTCGCCGACGGCAGCGTGCGGATCGGCGCGGCGGTGAAGAACAGCGTCCTCGCCGCGGATCGTACGATCCGCACGCGGTATCCGGTTCTCTCGCAGGCGCTGTTGTCCGGTGCATCGGGTCAGCTGCGCAATCTCGCGACCACCGGCGGCAACCTGCTGCAGCGGACGCGGTGCGTCTATTTCCAGGACGTCACCAAACCGTGCAACAAGCGCCGTCCCGGCAGCGGCTGTCCGGCGCGAGACGGTTATCATCGCAATTTGGCGATCCTGGGCGCGTCGGATGCGTGCGTCGCGACGCACCCGTCCGACATGGCGGTCGCGATGGCGGCGCTCGATGCGATCGTGCGCGTGCAGGGGCCGCGCGGCGATCGCGCGATCCCGCTGGTCGAGTTCCACCGGCTGCCCGGTGAAGAGCCGCAGCGGGACACCGTGCTCGAGCACGGGGAGCTGATTACCGCGGTCGATCTGCCGCCACTGCCATTTGCGGCGCGCTCGCGCTACCGCAAGGTGCGCGACCGCGCGTCGTACGCTTTCGCGCTCGTCTCGGTCGCCGCGGCGCTCGACGTCGAGGGCGGGCGCGTGCGGGACGTGCGGATCGCGCTCGGCGGCGTCGCGCACAAGCCGTGGCGGGCCATGCGGGCGGAAGCCGCGCTGCGTGGCGCAACGGCGGACGAGGAGACGTTCCGCCGCGCGATCGACGCCGAGCTCGAATCAGCGCGCCCGCTGCGCGAGAACGCGTTCAAGGTCCCGCTTGCGCGAAACGCCGTCGTCCGCACGCTGCTCGAGCTCGCGGGGGCGCCCCGGTGATCGCCACGCGTGCGGTCGGCACACCGCTCGACCGGATCGACGGGCCGCTGAAGGTCACCGGAGCGGCGAAGTACGCCTACGAGTACCCGGTCGAGAAGCCGGCCTACGTCCACATCGTCCAGAGCACGATCGGGAAAGGTCGCATCGCGTCGATCGACGCGAGCGAAGCGCAAGCGCAGCCCGGCGTCGTCGCGGTGATCACGCACGAGAACGCGCCTCGCACCGAGATCTCCGCGGAGGACGGCGACCTGCGAATCCTGCAGTCCGACGCCGTCGCCTACCACGGACAGATCGTCGCCGCGGTCGTTGCGGAAACGCTCGAGATCGCGCAGCATGCGGCGGGTTTCATATCGATCCGGTATGAGGAGCAGCCGCACGACGTCGATCTGCGGGTGGACCGGCCGGATCTCCACAGGCCGGAGAAGGTGAACGCCGGGTTCGCCACCGACACGCGGCAGGGCGACTTCGAGGAAGCATTCCGCACTGCGCCGATCCGGCACGACGCGACGTACACGACGCCGTACTACCACAACAACCCGCTGGAGCCGCACGCGACGGTCGCGACTTGGACCGACGACGGCGTCACGCTGTACGACGCGAACCAAGGCCCGCACACGATACGAGAGACGGTCGCGACCGCGTTCGGGCTCCCGGAGACGTCGGTCCGCGTGATCTCACCGTATGTCGGCGGCGGCTTCGGCTCGAAGGCCTTCGCGCACTCGCACATCATCCTCGCGGTGATGGCGGCCAAGATGACGCGGCGTCCGGTGAAAGTCGGGCTGACGCGGCACCAGATGTTCTCGCTGGTCGGCTACCGGACACCGACGATCCAGCGGATCCGCCTCGCCGCCGGCGCTGACGGAAAGCTGACCGCGATCGCGCACGACGTGGTCGAGTTGACCTCGACCGTCGAGGAGTACGCCGAGCAGACCGCCGTCGCGACGCGGATGATGTACGCCGGCGAGAACCGCGCGACGACACACCGGCTCGCGGTGCTCGACGTCCCGACGCCGACGATCTTCCGCGCGCCGGGTGAGACGCCCGGGATGTACGCGCTCGAATCGGCGATGGACGAGATGGCGATCGCGTGCGGGCTCGACCCGGTCGAGTTCCGCATCCGCAACGAGCCGGAGGTCGATCCCGAGACGAAGCACCCGTTCAGCAGCCGGAACCTCGTCGCGTGCCTGCGTGAAGGCGCGCGGCGGTTCGGCTGGGAGGGCCGTAACCCGACGCCGCGCGCGCGTCGCGACGGGAACTGGCTGATCGGCACGGGCGTTGCGGCGTCGACCTATCCGACGCGCCGGCGGCCGTCCGACGCCGCGATCCGCGCGGACGCCGACGGAACGTACGAGGTGTTGATCGACGCCTCGGACATCGGGACCGGCACGTGGACCGCGCTCACGCAGATCGCCGCCGACGCGCTCGGCGTCCCGGTCGAGCGCGTGCGGTTGCGGATCGGCGACAGCGCGCTGCCGAAGGCGCCCGGTGCGGGCGGCTCGATGGGGATCGTCTCGTGGGGAAGCGCGATCGTCGATGCCGCGCACAAGCTACGCGCGGCCCTTGCCGCGCGGCACGGCGGCGTCGTCCCGGCCGATGGGCTCGAGATCCGCGGTGAGACCGATGACAACCCGGAGCTGAAGCAGCACTACTCGGCGCACGCGTTCGGCGCGCAGTTCGCCGAGGTCCGCGTCGACGCCGACACCGGTGAAGTACGCGTGCCGCGGCTGCTCGGCGTCTTCGCGGTCGGGCGAATGATGAACCCGAAGACCGGGCGTTCGCAGTTGATCGGCGGGATGACGATGGGGATTTCGATGGCGCTCCACGAGGAGACGGTCATGGACGCGCGGTACGCGCACTTCGCGAACCATGACCTCGCCGAATACCACATCGCGACCAACGCGGACACGAAGCACGTCGAGGCGTACTGGGTCGATGAGGACGATCCGCAGGTGAACCCGATGGGCGCGAAGGGGATCGGCGAGATCGGGATGACCGGGACCGCCGCCGCGATCGCGAACGCCGTCCACCACGCGACCGGGATCCGCGTCCGCGACCTCCCGATCACGCTCGACAAGCTGCTGACGCGCGGACCGTGACGAACGGCGACGAGGCGCCGCGCGCACCGCGGTGGCGGCTCTTCGTCGCGGCGGACATCGACGACGCGGCGCGTGCCGCGTGCGCGCGCGTCGCGGACGCGTTGCGTGCGAAAGACTTCGCGGCGAAATGGGTTCAGCCGGAGAACTACCATCTCACCGTCGCGTTCATCGGCGCGGTCGACGAATCGCGCGTCGCCGAGGTCGAGTCGGCGATTCGCGATGCGGCCGCTCATGCGAGCGCGATCGACGTCCCGCTCGACGCGGTCGGCGCGTTTCCGAACGAACGCCGCGCGCGAATCGCGTGGGTCGGCTCGCACGCGCCGCAGCCCGCGTTCGCCGCGCTGTGCGGCGCAGTGCGCAGCGCGCTCTCCGCGCTCGGATTCGTATTCGACCGGCATACCGACGCGCACGTTACGCTCGCGCGCGCTGAGGGCCGCGCGGCGCTGCCGTCCGTGCCGGCACCGAAGATCGCGCCGATCACGGTCGGATCGCTGACGCTCTACCGGTCGTTCACGGAACGAGCCGGCGCGCGTTACGAACCGCTGATGCGGTTTGCGCTCGGAACGCCGGCGAGCGGTCCGGGCGGCGACGGTGCGAACGCACCGCCCGGACCAAGCTCAGGGTGACTTATGCGCCGTCGCCGGTGCGAACGACGTAGAGCGCCTGCGTCCCTTCGAGGACGTCGCTTCCCGAGGTCACGTCGAACGTGCCGGGGATCCGCGCTTCGTGCTTCTTCTGCGGCGCAGGCATCGCGATCGCGGTCGTGTTGGCCGCGGGCGCCGCGGCGACGGTCGTCGCGGCGGTGCTGGGGTTCACGGTCTGCGTGCTCAGCGTGGCGGCGGCGGCGAGGGTGGGAAGAATCGTGGTGAACATGCACGCATCGTACGCCCCGCGCACGATGCGACGAAGACACTGTCAGTGTGCATTAGCACCCGCGAGCGCGGCGAGGACCGCCTGCATGCGCGCCTGGCTCTCGGGGTCGACCGCCGGCGAGAGCACCATCACGTGATCGGTGTCCGGGAGCGGGAAGATGGCCCAGGTCAGCGTGATGATCGGTCCGCCTTCCGGCGCGACGCGCACGACCTCGCCGTACGGGCTGCCGAGATCGCCGGCGTCCCACAGCCGTGCGAACTCCTCGCTCTCGGCGCGCAATTCCGCGATCAGCGCCTCGTACTGCGGATCATCGACCATCGACGGATAGCGCAGCCGCGCGCCCGCGACGAATCTCGCCGCGACGACGTCCCAGTCGGGGAAGAGCCGCCGGCGGTGCTCGTTGTAGAACAGTTTGCGCGCGATGTTGCTGCCGGGCTCGATGGTCAGCATCGTGCGCGCGATCTCGTTGACGGCGACGACGTTGTAGTAGCGGTCCATCACGTGCGCCGGACCGCCGGTGAACGTCCGCAGCACGTGCTCGGCCGCGCCGATGGCAATCTGCTGCGCAACGCCGACTGGGCCGGAAGAATCTTCCACGCCGCTGAGACGTTTCAGGTACGCCATTTCCGTCGCGCCGAGCTGCAGCACGCGCCCGATCGTGTCGACGGTCTGCGGCGAGACGTGCGTCGCGCGCCCGACCTCGAACTGCCCGTACCACCCGACGCTGATCTCGGCGAGCTCGGCGACGTCCTCGCGGCGCAGTCCTTGCACCCTGCGGCCTTTCACGGCGGGCAGCCCGACCTCGGACGGCGACAGCGCCGCACGGCGCGAGCGGAGG
>DATHLN010000174.1:0-11760 GCA_035488115.1 Candidatus Limnocylindrales bacterium
CGGGACGAGCACGCGGAAGATCTTGTCCTGCATGTTCATCGAGTGGATGCGGCGCTCGAGGTTCGCCTTGACCTTGTTCTCGTAGCCCGAGTACGTGTGGATCACGTACCACTTCTTGCGGTCGTCCTGCTTCTTCTGCGCGGGCACCGCCGGCGCCGGCGTCTGCTCGTCGGGCTCGGTGACTGCGGTGCTCACGTCCTGCTCCGTCATCGCGAACCTCCGGTCAGCCAGCCGAACACGAATCCGAACAGCAGATCGCACGCGTACGTGAAGATGCCGACGCCGACGACGAGCGCGATGGTGAGCGCCGTCGCGGCGATCCACTCTTCGCGCGTGGGCCAGGTGACGCGGCGCATCTCGGTCGCGACGCCGCGAACGAAGTCCTGCGTGCTGACCATGTTGGCCGAACGCTGTGCCGAGGTGGTGGCGGGCCGCCGGGGCGGCTGACCGCTGGGATTTTTCATGATGCTTCGTACCGCTGGAGATTGGCAGGGCGGACAGGACTCGAACCTGCAACCCGCGGTTTTGGAGACCGCTGCGCTACCAATTGCGCCACCGCCCTAAGTGCGAGAAACTACTTGGTTTCTCTATGCGAACGGTGACAGCGGCAGAAGCGGCAATACTTGCTGAGCTCGAGCCGCTGCGAGGTCTTCTGCCGGTTCTTGAACGTGTTGTAGTTTCGCCGCTTGCACTCGGTGCAGGCCATCGTCACCATCACGCGGTTCTCTTTTTTCGCCATCGTCCGTCTCGGAGAATCCGGCAAGCGGGCGAGCCGCCGGGGAACATGAAGAAAACGGACGCGGGGTCCGTTCCGAGGAGAAAGTCTATCACAACCGCGGGGGTCTGGCAATGCCGCTCGAGACCGACGCCCTGTATACCTGCCCGAGCTGCGGCGAGCAGAACGCCTTGGGGGTCGACCCGACCGGCGGCCGCCGCCAAAGGCTGCTCGAAGACTGCCCCGTCTGCTGCCGGCCGCTCGTCTTCTCGGTCGTGGTGGATCCGGAAGGTGACGCCGTCGTCGAGCGCGTCGAGCGGGAGTAGCGAAAGGCTAAGGGCACCGTGCCTTTCGGCACGGTGCCCCGGTTCAGCGTAACGCACAGGACCGACAATCCCAGACTATCACGCTGCGTCGGACGGAAGCAATCCGTCAGGCTGGAGCGGACGGGAGTCGAACCCGCGCGTACCAGGTGTCGGCCCTGTACGTTGGACCGCCAAACCGCCCCAGCACTGACCGCTTCACGCGGCAGGGCGGCTACGACAAGTCCCGGCTCGACACATGTCCGGATCGGTCAGACGGCGATCAGCGGGGACTCGACGACTTGGTTGCGGCCGGCGTGCTTGGCGCGGTACAGGGCGCGGTCGGCGCGCTCAACCACGTCGCTCGTCATGTCGGCGGCACGGGCATAGGCCACGCCGACCGAGACCGTCACGGGTTTGCCGTCCGCGTAGGCGAGCCCGCCGGCTTCGATCGCGCCGCGGAGGCGCTCGGCGACCTGCAGCGCGCGCTCGCGCGACGCGTCGCGCAGCAGCACGAGAAACTCTTCGCCGCCGAACCGCCCGGCGACGTCGACGCCGCGGATGTTCTCCGCGAGCACGTGGCCGATCCGCGCCAGCGCGCGGTCACCGGTCTGGTGCCCGAGCAAATCGTTGATCGACTTGAAGTGATCGACGTCGAGCAGCAGCACCGCGTAGCGGCCGCCGCCGCGCACGTGCGCCATCGCGTCGTCGAGCGCGCGCGTCACGCCGCGCCGGTTCGGCAGCCCGGTCAGCGTGTCGATCGACGCGGCGCTGCGGGTCGCCGCGATCGCGCCGTACTCGCCGAGCAGCGGCCCGATCTCGGTCGCGGCCCGCTCGAAGTCGCGCGCGGCGACCAGCACGGGTGCGTCGAGCGGGCGGAACACGACCAGCGCGCCGCGCAGCCCGCCTTCCGCGTCGTGCGCGGCGTACGCGTGCACCGAGCCGTGCTGATCGCTCTCGACGTCGGTGTCCTCGCCGGTCACCTGCACCTCGAGCAGCGCGCGGCCACCGAGCCGTTCCAGATCGCCCGGCACGGCCGCCCCGAACCGCATCAGCCGCGACCAGCGGTCGGTGCCGCCGCGCCCGAACGCCGCGATCTCGACCGACTCGCGGACGATTCGCGGATCGATCGACTCCAGCAGCGAGCGCAGCTGCGGCTGCGGATCGGTCGCGCGCAGCATCGCGTCGACCGCCTTGCGCGAGAGCGAGAGCCGGTGCAGCCGCGCGTTGACGCGCGCGAGCCGCAGCAGCACGGCGGCGACCACGGCGAGCGGGATCAGCAATGCAATCCCGAGCGCCGCGCCCTCGGCGCGCGCGACGTGCACGACGACGTACGCCCACGCCGCCTCGGCGAGCACGGTCAGCACCGTCACGAGATCGCCCGCGTGCCGGCTCCAGATCCGCCGGAGCGAACGCGTCTGGCGCAGCGCCGTCAGCGGGTCCAACCACAGCAAGTCCACCGCCAGCACGTACGCCGCCGCGACGAGCGTGAACGTCGCGAACGGGACGAGCGCCGGAACAGGCGCCGCGGCAGCGCGCAGAAGCCCCACGACGAGCGCTCCGGCAGCGAGCGCGGGGAAGCGGAGCGCGGCGGTCGCGAGCCGCTCCGGCAGCGGATGGCGCCGCGGACCCGGCGGGCGCACGAGCTGCGCGGCCATCGCGCACCACGCCGCCCAGAACCACCCTTCGCGCACGAGAACCGCGAGCAGCAGCGGCGTCAGCAGCGCGACGCGGTCGCTGTCCGGCGTCGGCCGAACGCTGCGCTCGAAGTGCGCGGCCGGCGCGCGCATCCACGCCAGCACGAGCGAGATCACGAGCGCACCGGCGAGGAAGACCGCGTCGTCGGGGCGCAGCGCGCGGACCGCGTACGGCGCGAGGACGGCCGAAAGGACCAGCGCTGAGAAGAGCGCGGCGGCGCGGATGACGGCGTAGACGCGTCGTGCGGTCAGGTCGTGGCCTCCGTGAGATGCGCGGCCACCCGGCGCCGCTGCTTCGGTACTCCGCTAAGCGAAGTCGACCCTGGAAGCGGCGTCAATCGTCAATCGTCCAGCGGCGGGAGCCCGAGGAACGAGCGGAAGACGTCGACGAGCCGGCGCTGCACGCGGCGCCGGTCGCCGAGACGCCGCTCGATGAAGATGCTGATCTGCGATTGCCGCCGGTCCTTCCGGCGACGCTCTTCACGCTCGCTCGCGCGGCGGTCGTTTTCGGTCACGAACGAACGCGCTGCGGGCGTAATGCCGCGGCCGCGCGGCGCAGCCGGGCGCAGTTCCCGGCACCGACGATGCGGTCGATGTGGCGGTCGACCGACTCCGTCGCGACCGCGCGGAACGCTTCGCGCGCGCGCGGCTCGAGTTCGTGGATCTCCATCCGCGCGCGCAGCCACGCGAGCGCCTCGCGCTCCATCTCTCGCGCACGAGCGCGGTGCCACGCGATCGCCTCGCGCAGCGCTGCCTCGACGGTCTCGCGGTGCTCGCCGAGCGCGTCGATCGCGACCGGGTTGGCGAAGACGATCTGCGGCGTATAGGTGTGCGCGCTCAGGGTGAGATGGCGCTGGACGCGCGGGAGATCGAGCGCGCGCACGTTGATCAGCGGGTTCTCCTGCGCTTGCGCTTCGCCCGCCCGCAAGGCGTCGGCGAGCTTGAAGTACGGCACATGCGTCGCGATCGCTCCGAGCGCCTCGGCGAAGTACAGGTAGACCGGCGACTCCATCACGCGCAGCCTCAGGCCGTGCAGATCCTCGGGCGTCCGTACAGGCGAAGCGGAGGTGGTGAAGTGGCGCATCCCGTTCTCGAGATAGCCGTACGAGAGCAGCCCGACCGACGGCGCGCGCGAGAGAATCTCCTCGCCGGCCGGCGAGTCGAGCACCGCGAACGCATGATCCGCGCTCTCGAACAGAAACGGCAGCTCGAGCAGCTGCGCATCCGGGATCACGTTGCCGGCGACCGAGCACGCGACGGACGCCAGCGCGAGCTCGCCGGAAAGGAGATCGTCGAACGCGTTGACCTCGCCGCGTCCTTTCCCTTTGTACGGGATCTCGAGCTCGACCGAGACCGCGCCGCCGGTCCGCTCGCGCACGAGCGCGGCGAACCGCTGCCACGCCGCGGCCGACGGCGAATCGTTGAGGATCGTCGCGGCGCGCAGCACGCGTTCGCGGTGGAGCATCGGCGTGATCCCGACTCCGGTCGCGAGCCGCTTCACGTGGTGCGCGAGCGCGTTCACCGCGAGCGTGCTCTCCGCGGCGGCGGTGTAATGCGAGCGCGAGATGTCCAAGACGCCGCGCGAGGCCTGCTCCAACTCCTCGGTGCTCGACGCCTGCGCCGCGATCGTGCGATCCACCCGCTCGAACGACGAGGCGACGCTCCCGACCGCCGAGGCGATCGACTCGAGCGCCTGTTCGGCTAGGAGCGATGCGTCGGCGCCGAGCCGGGCCGCTTCGTCGGTGCTCTGCGCGACTTCCGTCGCGGCGCCGGCCTTCGCGCGGATCTCGCGAAGCAGCACGTTCATCTGCGCGGTCGCGGTGCGGGTCGACTCGGAGAGCTTGCGCATCTCGGCGGCGACGACGGTGAACCCGCGGCCGTGAACTCCGGCGCGCGCCGCTTCGATCGACGCGTTGAGCGCGAGCAGGTTCGTCTGCTGCGAGACGTCGTCGACGAACGCGACCGCCTCGCTGATCCGCCCGCTGACCGCGAGGAGCTGTTCGATCGCCTCTGCGCCGGCGCGGCTCTGCTCGGCGAGCCGGTCCACCGCCTGCGTCAGCTGCGCGATCTGCGCCGAGGCGACGCCCACGGAGGCGTTCGCGTCGCCGACGTCCTCGCGGACCGCGTGCACGACGTCCATCGTCGCGGCAAGCTCACGCGCCGCCTCGCGAGTCGTCTCGACGACCTCGCGCAGCGAAGCGGCCTGGTGCCGCGCGTTCCCGGCGATCTGCTGCGTGATCCCCCGCAGGCTGCCGATCGCCGTCGACATCTGGCCCGTCAACGCGGAAAGCTCATCAGCCTCCATTCACTACTTTATCGGCAGCAGGCGCCGGAACGGGTAGGTGCCCACTCGGTCCGTTCAGCAAGCGTAAAGTGGCGGGAAAGGGTTCGTTAACCCGCTTGGCTGGCGAGCATGCGCTCCCGATCATCATCGGAAGTGGCAAGCGAACGAGCACTCCCCCGGCCCGGGTTCCGCATCCCCGCCTTCGCCGAGAACCGTTGGATCGCCACGAGCGTCGGCGCGGCGCGGATGCTCGCGCAGGTCGCCGTTCTGTGGGCCTTCTCCGCCGGCGGAAGCGCGCTGCAGAGCCTCTTTCACCTGCCGATCCCCGGCAACGTGATCGGGATGTCCGCGCTCTTCCTCGGGCTCGCGACGGGCGCGCTGCGGCTGGAATGGTTCGAGCTCGGCGGCGGCTTCCTGACGAAGCACCTGGCGTTCTTCTTCGTCCCCGTGACGGTCGGCGTGATGAGCTTCGGCTCGACGTTCGCGCGCGCGGGGGCCGGGATCGCGGGCGCGCTCGCGATCAGCACGGTCGCCGGGATCGTCGTCGCCGGCGTCGTGACGCAGCGGCTCGGCCGGCGCGCGTGAGCCTGGCGATCTTCACGCTCGGCGCGATCGCGCTGACGATCGGCGCGTACCGCTTCAGCCTCTTCGTGCGCCGCCGCTGGGCGCATCCGCTGACGACACCGGTCCTCTTCTCGACCTCGCTCGTGGTCGCGATGTTGCTGCTCGTGCGCGCGGACGCGTCGGCCTACGAGCCGGCGAAAGGGCTGATGTCGTTCCTGCTCGGACCGGCGACGGTCGCGCTCGCGATCCCGCTGTACCGCAACCGCGAGACGTTCCGGCGCCGGCTCGGCTCCGCGCTCGGCGGCCTCCTCGCGGGGATCGTCGTCACCATCGCGCTCGCGATCGTGTGCGGGCGCGCCTTCGGCCTGGAATCGCTGCTGCAGGCGTCACTCGCGGTGAAGTCGGCGACGGCCGCGATCGCGGTCGAGATCGCGCGGATCGTGCACGGCGACTCGGCGCTCGCGGCCGGCTTCGTCGTCTGCACCGGAACATTCGGCGCGGCGATCGGGCCGTGGCTGCTCGACCGCGTCTGCGTCGAGGACCCGGTCGCGCGCGGCGTCGCCTACGGCGCGATTTCGCACGGGATCGGCACGGCGCAGGCGGCGAGCGAGAGCGAGCTCGCCGGCGCTGTCGCGGGCGTCTCGCTCGGGATCGGCGGAATCCTTACCGCGGCGCTGGCGCCGCTGTTCCTCCGTTTGCTCGGGAACTGAAGTAGCCGTGGCGCGCGCGGCTCGCGAGCCGCACCCGCTCGATCGCGGCGTCCAGCGCCGCCCCCGGCGTCAGGACGCACATGCAGAACGTCGCACGCGCGCCCGGACACCCGCGCTCGTCGTGGCGCGCGATGCCGTGTCCGCACGAGCAGACCGCGAGTTCGACGATCGAGTCTGACGAGATCATCGCATCCTCCTTGACAGGGTTGCCCGGTAGACCGGTTATCGGCAACCCGCGCGGAAAATCGCGCATCGTATGCGGAGATTTTAACGGAGGAGATGCGCGCCCGGGCGGACTCGAACCGCCAACCTCGGCCTTAGGAGTGCCTCGCTCTATCCGGATTGAGCTACGGGCGCACGGGTCGGAACCTTCCCGCAGCGAAAGGTCGGCTCATGCAGACTCAGACGGGTCACATCCCGCCCATGAGCACCGCGCCTGCCGGCTTTTCCGCCGAGCGCGATCTGCCGGCGGGGTTCGCCGCGTTCTACCGCCCGCTCCACGACGCGTTCGCGCCCCGCCAGCAAGCCGCGATCGAGTCGCGGCGCCGCGTGCTGCAAGCCTCGCAGGCCGGGACGAAACCGCAGTACCTCCCGCCCTCGGAGGCGCAGACCGGCTGGCGGATCGAGCTCCCCGCGTGGGCGCAGGACCAGCGCAACCAGATGACCGGCCCCGCCGACGATCACGAGCTCGGCGTGAAGATGCTGAACTCGGGTGCGCCCGGCGTGATGATCGATCTCGAAGACTCGATGGCGAACGAGTTCGCGCGGACGCTGCAAGGGATCGACAACACGATCGCCATGTACTACGGCGAGCTCACGTACGTCGACCAGAAGCGCGGCGGCAACGTCGTCGGGATCAAGCCCTCGCGCACCGTGCTGTGGACGCGCGTGCGCGGCATGCACCTCTCGCAGGCCGGGATCTACGACGAGCCGACCTCGGCCTCGCTGTTCGACCTCGCGCTGCTGGCGTACAAGCTCGACTTCTCGCGGCTGAAGCACCCGCTCGCGATCTACATCCCGAAGTCGCAGGCGGCGAGCGAGGCGCTGTGGTGGCGCGACGCGTTCCAAGCCGTCGCGCAAGCGAAAGGGCTCGGCGACCCGCACGCGATCAAGGCGATGGCGCTGGTCGAGGCGTTCCCGTTCGCGTACCAGATCGAGGAGTTCGCGTACCACCTGCGCGACCATCTGCTCGGACTGAACCTCGGGCGCTGGGACTACATGGCCTCGCTGATCCACTTCAACCTCGAGGACCCGGGCTGGGTGCTGCCCGACCGCAACACGATCCCGCACGACGTCGCGTTCTTCCAGAACCTGCGCGAGCGGATCCCCGAGGTCTGCCACCGCCACGGGATTCTCGCGATCGGCGGGATGACCGCGCTCTTCCCCGACCGCTCGAATCCCGAGCTGAACGCGCGCGCGCTCGCGGTGCTCGAGCAGGACAAGAAGAACGAGTCGCTCACGCTCTTCGACGGCGCGTGGACGGGGCACCCCGACCAGAACGCGATCGCCGTCGCGCAGTTCCCGGAGCCGAATCAAGGCTTCGCGCGCAAGCCGGGCGCGAACGTGACGCCGGATCTGCTGCCGCCGGTCGAAGGCGTGGGGCAGACGACGGAGGCGGGGACGCGCGCGGCGGTGCGCACCGCGATCCGCTACCGGCACGGCTATCTGAGCGGGCGCGGCGCCTCGCTGCTCGACGGCTACATGGAAGATCTCGCCACCGATCGCATCTACCGGCTGATGATCGCGCAGCGCATCAAGCACGGGATGCACACCGCCGCCGAGGTGACGCGCTTCTTCGACGAGGAGCTCGCGAAGCTGCTCGCCGAGCCGCCGGCGTCGAACGATCCGGATGAAGCGGCGCGGTTCCGCGAGGCGCGCGCGCAGACCGAGGCGATGATCGTACACGGATACCATGATCCGATCTGAGCGCGGCGCGCGCCGCGGCGTGCGGCCACGGGCCTCGTAGAGGCGGACGAGCTCGAGCTGCGGGCGCTGCTCGAGCACGTTCCGGCGATGCTGTACGTCGCGCGGTGCGACGGGACGATCGCGTTCGCGAATACGGCCTGGACGCGCTTGACGGGGTTGCCGGTCGAGAGCGTGGTCGACAACGGCTGGGCTGCCGTGCTGCACCCGGACGACGCCGGGCGCGTCGTCGAGGCATGGCTCACCGCGATCGCGAGCGTGCGCACGTTCCGCGAGGAGTTCCGCGTGCGGGACCGGCACGGCGAGTACCGCTGGGTGATCTCGCACGCCGTCCCGGCGCCGGTGCCGAGCGGCGAAGTCGCGTGCTGGTACGGCAACGTCGTCCCGAGCGACGAGCGCCGCACCGCCGAACAGGCGCTGGCGTCGCTCGCCGACGCGATCCCGCAGCTCGTGTGGGCGAGTGACGTTGCGGGCGGGATCGTGCACGTGAACCGCCGCTGGACCGAGTTCACCGGCGTCTCGTTCGCCGACTCGCTCGCCGGCGGATGGACGCCGGTGCTGCATCCGGACGACATCGAGCGGTTCGACGCGCAATGGAGCGAGGCGCTCGCGAGCGGCACGTTCCGCGGCGAGCGGCCGTTCCGGCTGCGCCGGCACGACGGCGTCTACCGCTGGTTCGTCGTGCTCGCGGTCGCGGTGCGCGACGAGAACGGCGCGATCGTGCGCTGGTTCGGGACCAGCACCGACGTCGACGACCCGTATCGCGCCGCGCAGCGCCGCGCGATCCTCGACCGGCTCGGCGTCGCGTTCGCGGAGTCGCTCGAGTTCGAGCGGACCGCGCGCACCGTCGTCTCGGCGATGTGCGAGGATTTCGCGGACTTTGCATTCCTCGACGTTTTCAACGATGACGGCCGGCTCGAGCGCGCGGCGGTCGAATCGGGGCGGCTCGCCGCCGATCCGGCGCCGTTCAAGACGTTCGCGCCGCCGCCGCACGCCTCGCGCCACCCGATCAACATGGTGCTCGCGAGCGGAAAGCCGCACATCGTCCCCATCTGCGACGAGGCGTGGGTTCGCGAGACGACCTGGAGCGAGGAACACTACGAGTTCGCGCGCACGCTGCCGATGGCGTCGATCGCGTACGTCCCGATGATCGCCGCCGGCGAGCGGATCGGTGTGCTGACGTTCGGCGCCGCGCGCGGGACCGGCCGCAGCTTCTCGCAGGCGGACATCGACGATGCGCAGGAGGTCGCTCGCCGCGCCGCCGTCGCGCTGGCGAACGCGCGGCTCTACCGCGATCTCGTCGCGAGCGAGGCCCGCTACCGCGGGATCATCGAAACCGCGCAAGAGGGCGTGTGGATCGTCGATACGGAGCAGCGGACGCGCTACGTCAACCCGCGGCTGAGCGAGATCCTCGGCTACCATCCCGACGAGATGTACGGCCGGACGCTGTTCGACTTCATCGAGCCCGGCGAGCGGGCCGAGGCGCGGCGTGCGCTGGAGCTCCATCGCGGCGGCGAAGGCTATCGCGGCGAGTCGCAGCTGGTCCATAAGGACGGCCGCACCGTGTGCGTGATGGTCGCCTCGAACGCGTTGTACGATGCGCGGGGTCTCTACGCGGGAGCGATCGGGATGTTCACGGACATCACGGAGCGCAAGGCGAGCGAGACGCGCTACCGCGTCCTCGCGCGCGCGAGCGAGGTGCTGAGCGGGCCGCTCGATCTCGACGCGCTGCTCGGGCGGTTCGCCGACCTGCTGGTCGAGGAGCTCGCCGACGAGGCGACGATCGCGCTCCATCCCGATCGCGCCGTCGTTCGGCGGCGCACCGCGCTCCCCGCGGGCGCGTCGTCGTTGCGCGTCCCGATCCGGTACCGGGACACGGAGCTCGGCGCGGTGACGATGCGCACCGGTACGGCGTTCGGTGCTGACGATCAGGTGCTGCTCGAGGAGCTGGTCTCGCGGGCGTCGGTCGCGATCGAGAACGCGCGGCTCTACGAGCGCGAGCACCGCGTCGCGGTGACGCTGCAGCGCGCGATGCTGCCGGCGGTCTTGCCGGAAGTGGAAGGGCTCGCGTTCGACGCGGTCTACTATCCCGGCGCGACGGAGGCGGAGATCGGCGGCGACTGGTACGACGCGATCGCGCTCCCCGACGGGCGGGTCGTGGTCTCGATCGGCGACGTCACGGGCCGCGGGCTCACCGCCGCGGTGATCATGGGCCGGATGCGGCAAGCGATCGAGGCGCTGGCGACGTACGAGCCCGATCCGGTGCGGTTGCTCGACGCGGCGGATCGCGTGCTGCGCCGCGCGCACGACGACGCGATCGTGACGGCACTGGTCGGCGTGCTCGATCCGTCGCAGCGAACGCTGACGTACGCGACGGCCGGCCATCCGACGCCGATCGTGCGCGCGCCGGACGGCACGATCCGCCAGCTCCCGGGGCGCGGGTTACCGCTCGGGTTGTGCGACGGCGCGCAGCCGCCCGCGGCGACCGCGGTCTTGCCGCCCTCGTCGCTCGTCGTGTTCTTCACCGACGGGCTCGTCGAATCGACGCGCGACATCGCCGAAGGCGAGCGGCGCGTCTTCGCGGCGTTGCGTGACGCCGCGGTCGCCGACGGGCACGCGCCGGCGGCGTCGCTCGTCGCGCGCGTGCTCGACGACGGCGTGCGCGACGACGTCGCGGTGCTGACGGTGCGCGTCTCCGGGATGCCGACCGCGGCGCGTGGCTGGACGATGCGCTGGCGGTTCGATCCGCGTGATCGGCCGCGCGCGCACGACGTCCGCGACGCGCTTGCGGAAACGCTGATCACCTTCGGCAGCGGCGTCGACGTCGCCGCGGCGGAGCTCGTCTTCGGCGAGCTGGTCGGCAACGCGGTGCGGCACGCGCCGGGGTTGATCGACGTCGAGCTCGGCTGGGACGATCCCGCGACGCCGGTGCTGAATGTCGTCGACGACGGGCCGGGCTACGCGCCGCGCAACGGGTTGCCGGCTGCCGACGCCGTCTCCGGACGCGGCCTCTACATCGTCCGGCAGCTCACGCGGGATTTCAGCGTCAGGAAGCTGCCCGACCGCGGCGCGCACGCTCGGGCGGTCTTGCTCGCTCGGACGTAGGGCGAGCGACCGAGCGTATTTTGGCGTTCGGGAACATTGGTCGCATGAGCGACAAGATCGTCGAAACCAAAGAGACCACCACCGAGAAGCACGTCGTCCACGAAGAGCCGACGACGGTCGAAAAGCGCACGGTCGTCGAAGAGCGCCATCGGCCGGAGACCATCACGATCGAGACGCACACCGAGGGCTAGTCCTAACGTCGCTGGGGTCCCCGCGCATATGCTGCGCGGGGGCGCCCTCACCGCACGGCAAGAATCCCACGCGGGTAGTCGATCGTCACGACGCGGTCGCCGAATGCGTTCGCTCCCAGCTTTCCGTCGAGCGCCGCATCGGCGCCTTCGAACACGTCGTCGCCCGGGCGCGTCGTGAACCACACGGGACCGAGCGCGATCGCATCGAGCTCCACCGCGGGAACCCGAATCGCCGAGATGCCCGCGGTACTCGAGACGTCCTCGACCAC
>DATHLN010000175.1:0-19442 GCA_035488115.1 Candidatus Limnocylindrales bacterium
CCGCCGGCTCGACGCTCACCGAAACCAAAGTCGGGCGTCCGACCGAAGTCGGCTTGACCGTGCGCTTGCGGCCCGGCATGCGCGCCGTGAGCATCCCGGTCGACCGCATCAAAGCCGTCTCGGGTTTGATTCAGCCCGGCGACCGCGTCGACGTGCTGGCCTCGGTGCCGCGTGGGAAGGGCGAGCCGCCCAAGACCTTCGCGATCATTCGCGGCGCGATCGTGCTCGCGATCAATTCGAGCCTCGAGACCGCCGGCGCGACGCCGTCGCCCGACAACGCCAACCCCGGCAGCGTAACGCTCGGCATCACGCCCGAACAGGCGAAATTGCTGACGGTCGCCGACCTAAACACGGTGCTGCGCCTGGCGCTGCGCTCGCCGCAAGAGCCGGTGCGTTCGCTGCCGCCCGAGCAACTGCAATTCCCCGACCTCGGCTCGGCTGAGCCGCCGCCGGCGCCGCCGGCCGGCAACGTCGCGCCGCCGCTCGCGCCGTATCCCTATCCGGTCGCGGCAGCCGCGGTTCCACCGGCCCGCGACCTCGGCGGCAGCGGCGTGACGGTCATCGACGGCGATCGAGTGATTTCGGGACCGCGATGAGCGCACCGATCGTCGCGCTGATCAACGCCAAGGGCGGATCCGGCGCGACGACGCTGGCCATCGAGACGGCACGTGCGATCCGCCGCGCCGGCAATCAAGTCGCGCTCGTCGATGCCGACCTTTCGGGCCGCCGCAACCTTTCGGTGCTGCTCGACGCGGTGCGCCAGTTCGACGCAAACCGCTCGCTCGGCGTCTATTCGGTCATTCAAATCGGGGGCATGACGGGCGTCGAGCTGACCGACAGTCTCGACGGCTCCTTCATGCTGCGCGTCGAAGAATTGGATGCGCTGCTCGACAAGCTGGTGCAACAGCACGACACGGTCGTGGTCGACATGCCGACGCCCTTCTCGGCGGCGGTGCGCCCGTTCATAACGCGTGCGACGCGTTACGTCGTCGTGCTCGAGCCCAACCTGCTCGGCACCGCCGCCGCTCGCAATCTGATCGGCGACCTCTCGAAGTTCGGCATTCCGCTCGGACGCACGTGGATCGTTACGAACTTGCGCGGCGGGCGCTCCGAAATCGCGGCCCGCGAACTCGAAAAGGCGCTCGGTGGCACCGTGATCGGCGAGGTCCCGATCAAGGGAGACCGCGGTTACGCGCGCGCGATCGAGCAGCTGGCCAAGCGTCTCTCGTCGATCCCGGCCGAACCGCCGATCGTGACGCTGCGTCCCTCGGCCTCGGTGACGACCGCCGGCCCGACGGGGCTCGCGGCGCTTTCCCAAAACGGTCAGGCGCGCAAAGAGAAGGCGCCGCGGCCGGGCAACGAGCGGCGCGAGCGGCTCAAAAACGAGATTCACGAGCAGGTCACCAAGCGCATCGACGTCGTGGCGGCGAGCCGCGCCCATACCGACGGTCAAAAGATCGCCGAGCTGCGCGCCCAGATCGCCGACGTAACGCTGCAGCTGCTTTCCGAGCGCACCGACGTCGACACGGTCGAAGAACGCGCGGAACTGCAGCAAGAGATCATCGACGAGTTGCTCGGCCTTGGACCGCTCGAAGACCTGATGCGCGACGCAGCCGTGACCGTGATCATGGTCAACGGACCGGACACGATCTACGTCGAGCGCCAAGGCAAGATCACCCTCTCGGACAAGCGCTTCAACGACGAGCGCCATCTGCGCACCATCATCGAGCGCATCATCGCGCCGCTCGGGCGGCGCATCGACGAGTCGATGCCGATGGTCGACGCGCGCCTCGCCGACGGCTCGCGCGTGAACGCCATCATCGAGCCGCTGGCGCTCGACGGTTCGACCTTGACGATCCGGCGCTTCGGCACGCGCCGTCTCACGATGGACGATCTCTTGAAGCTCGGCTCGGTGACGACGGAGAGCGTCAACCTGCTGCAGGCGATGGTTCAAGCGCGGCTCAACATCCTCGTCAGCGGCGGCACCGGCTCCGGTAAGACGACCTTCCTGAACATCCTCTCCAACTACATTCCCAACGCCGAGCGCATCGTTACGATCGAAGACGCCGCCGAACTGCTGCTCGCACAGGAACACGTCGTGCGGCTCGAATCCCGGCCGCCGAACCTCGAGGGCCGCGGGCAGATCACAATTCGCGACCTCGTGCGCAACGCGCTGCGCATGCGACCCGATCGCATCGTCGTCGGCGAGTGTCGCGGCGGCGAGGCGCTCGACATGCTGCAGGCGATGAACACCGGGCACGACGGCTCGCTCACCACCGTCCACGCGAACACCGCGCGCGACGCGCTCTCGCGCGTCGAGACGATGGTCCTGATGGCCGGCTTCGAACTCCCCGTGCGGGCGATCCGCGAGCAGATCTCCGGCGCGATCGACATCGTGGTGCAGGTCGCGCGGCTGCGCGACGGCTCGCGGCGCGTCACCGGGGTGAGCGAGATCGTCGGCATGGAAGGCGACGTCGTGACGATGCAGGAGCTGGTGCGCTACCGCCAGCGCGGGCTCGACGCGCAGGGCCGCGTCGTCGGCGAGTTCGAGCCGTGCGGCGTGCAGCCGAACTGCCTGACGCGCTTCGAGGAGCTCGGGATCCAGTACGATCCGGTGACCTTCCACATGTCGCCGGCGAAGCGCGCGGAGGCGGCATGGCTGCGGTAGCGCCGTTCGCGATCATCTTCGCGGCGCTCGCCGCGATCGGCTGCCTGTTCGCGACGTTCCGGGAACAGATCTTGGCGCGCGTCGGAAAGTTCGGCGAGCGGTTCACGGTCGATCTCGAGGCCGCCGGGATGCGGATGGAGCCGAGGAACTTCGTCTTCGTGCTGGCCGGCGTCGCCGTGGTGCTGTGGATCGGTACGCTCGTGCTCTTCCATCCGGCGCTCGTCGTCGCGGTGCTGCTGATGCTGCCGTGCGGGCTGCTGGCCTTCGTCGGCGGGCGGACATATCTCAAGCGCCGGCGCACGAAGCGGATCGCGGCGTTTACCGACCAGCTCGAAGGCGCGCTGCGCACGCTCGCGGGCGGCGTGCGCGTCGGCCTCGGGATTCGCCAAGCGCTCGTGCTCACGAGCGAGCAGAGCCGCGAGCCGGCGCGGACCGAGCTGATGCGCGTGGTCGGGATGAGCAGCCTCGGGATCAGCATTCTGGACGCGTTCGACCAGCTCGCCCTGCGGATGAAGACGACGGAGACCGCGGTGCTCACCCGCGTGATCCGCGTGCAGGCGCAGACGGGCGGTGATCTCGCGACGGTGCTGGAAGGGCTCGCCTCGACGATCCGCGACCGGCGCAGGCTGCGGCGCCGCGTCAAGGCGATCACCGCGCAGGGCCGCGCAACGGCGTGGCTGCTGGGCCTGCTTCCGCTCGCGGTCGGCGCGTTCGTCGCGACGCAGGACGAGTTGCGCGTCGCGATGCTCGGGACGCTGCTCGGTCAGTTCTTCCTCGGGCTGGCGCTGGTGCTCGACTTCATCGCCATCTTTCTGCTGACGCGCATCGTGAGGATCGACCCGTGATCCCCGTCTCGCCGGCCGCCGTCGCGGGCTGCGGCGCGATCTCTGCGTTCCTGATCGCGTTCTCGATCATCCCGGCGAAGAGCCCGATGGCGAAGCGCCTCAAGAAGCTCGAGCGGATCGACGAGAAGTCGCTCGCGATGCGCTTCACGATGATCGAGCAGATCGTCAGCAAAGAGAAGCAGTCGAGCATGCAGCAGCGGCTGATCGAGGCCGGCTGGTACGGCGTCACGCCGCTCGCGATGACGATGCGCGGCATCGGCGCGCTGGGTATCGGGATCGCCATCTCGCTGACCTCGCTGTTGCTCTTCGGCGGCAACCTGTTCGGCGTGCTGGCCGGCGCGTTCGGCGGGCTCGTCGCCTGGCGCATCCCTTCGATCATGCTCTCGCGCGCGCTGAAGGCGCGCAAGGAAGACATCCAGCGCCAGCTCCCCGACTTCCTCGACTTTCTCGGCAGCACCGTGCAGGCAGGCCTCGCGCTGAACGCCGCGCTCGTGCAATCGGCCGATGCGACGACCGGCGCGCTGCACGAGGAGATCGACTCGGTGCTCTCCGAGATTCGGCTCGGCCGCCCGCGGATCGACGCGTTCAACGCGATGGCCGAGCGCGTGAACGAGGAGTCGACGACGACGATGGTCACCGCGATCGTGCAGGCGGCGCGCCTCGGCGCGAACCTGAGCGTCGTGCTGAACGAGCTCGCGCGCGAGATCCGCGACCGCCGCTGGAGCCGCGCCGAGGAGCGCGCGGCGAGCTTGCCGGTCAAGATGCTGCTGCCGATGGGATTGTTCATGATCCCCTCGTTGTACCTGATGATCTTCGGCCCGGTGATCGCCCGCGTGGTGACCCCGCATTGATCGCGCCAACGATGATCGCCGCGTTCTGCGCGGTGCTGTTCGCGAGCGCCGGTTGGCTCGGCGCGCGCGCCGGCGAACGGCTGTGCGCGGGGATCGAAGCGTACGAGGACAGCCCGGTCTCGTTCGTGCCTCCGCACTGGCCGTTCGCCGCGGGCGCGGCGGTGATCGGCGCGGCGGTTGCGCTGCAAGGCGCGTCGCCCGCGCATGCAGCGCTGCTGCTCGTCGTGACGATCGCACTGGCGGGCGGCGCGGCGGCGGATTTTCGGTGCGGGATGCTGCCCGATGTACTCACGCTCGGACCGCTCGCGCTGGTCGTCGCGTTCGGCGCGTGGTCGCACGACTGGTCGCCCGCGATCGGCGCGGCGTTCGTCGCGGTGCCGTTCGCGTTCGCCGCGCTGATCTCACGCGGCCGCGGGATGGGCTGGGGCGACGTCAAGCTGGCCGCGCTCGGCGGCGCGCTGCTCGGCGTCGCGGATGCCGCGCTCGCGTTTCTACTCGCCGCGCTCGCGGCGTATCTGGTCGCCCGGCGCACCGCCGGCGTGCGGCGCCCCATCGCTTTCGGACCCTACCTCGCGGCGTCGATCGCCGCGTCGCTGACCTTCACGAGGACCATCTGACGTGCCGCTCCTGCGCAACACCACCACCGGAAAGATCGTCGCGACTCGCATCGACCGGCTTTCCACCTTCCTGCACCGCGCAGTCGGCCTACTCGCGCGGACGTCGTTGCGCCCGGACGAAGGCGTTTGGATCACCTCGTGCCGCGCGATTCATACGATCGGCATGCGCGTCCCGATCGACGTGATCTTCGTGGACAACGCCGGTCACGTGATCGAGGTCGTCCACGACGTGCGCCCGAACCGCGTCGCGTTGAGCTGCAAAGGCGCCCGCGGCGTCGTCGAGCTGGGCAGCGGCGCCCTCCGAGAAGTCGACGTGCTCCCGGGAGACGTGCTGGAGCTGGTCTGAAGCTGGACAAGGGTCCAGCTCGTAAGCTATAGTTTGCGCACCAAGCCGAGCGAGCAAAACCCGACGGCAAAAATGATCGCGCATGAACATAGCAGCGAACATCGAGGAGGCGCACGATGGCACACGACGAGCTCCGTGAAGATGCGCTCGCGGTACTGCAGCACCTACGGTCGGTTCTGGGCGACCTGTTCGGTTTGATCGATCGGATCGTACGCGAGAACGTACCGCAGCCTCCTTGCAAAGGCGGCGTTCACGATCGCATGGTCGGAACGACGACGGAGTGCGTGGACCACAAGGTCGTCTACGTCGAGACCCATCAGTGGATCTGCCCGCCCGACAATCACACGGAAACATCGGTCTTTCGGCGGCGAACCAACACGCCGTGCTGACGAGCGGCTAGGAGGGCGCGCGCTCAGCGAGGCGCGGTGACGACCGTGCGGATGACGGTCTCTTCGCCGCCGTTGCGGGTGTAGTGCAGGGCGAGGAGATACGTCGTGCGGGCGGCGGAGACTGGGAGCGGGATGACGGCCTGTGATGCGCGGGGGGCGATCTCCGTTTCGGTCAGCGTGGCGCCGGTCTCGTCTTCGAGCTCGATCTGCATTGCGTTCGATTGCGGCGTGACGCGGAGGCGCAGCGGCTGTCCGGCGACGGCGCGGCCTTCGATCGCGATCATCCCCGCGTTGCCGGAGGACGCGGAGTCGAGCGGCGTGGCGCCTTCCGGTGCGTCAACGGCGTCCGCGGGGGACGGTGAGGGGCTCGGCGAGGGGCGCGGGGTCGCGGCGACGTTCGGCGGGACGGACACGCTCGAGACCGCCTTCGTCTCGCCGCGATGGACGGTGATCTGCGCGATCATCGGCAACAGGCGGTATTGCTTCGGGACGTTCAGGCGGATCGTGCCGACGCGGGTGAACGGGCCGGTGCTCACGATCGTCCCGGCCGAGTCGAGCAGCGCGATGGAGCCCCGGTCGGCGACCGCGAGGTACGACGCCAGAACGGTCTCGCCACCGCCAGGCGCGTCGTCGCGGCGCGCGGAGAACGACAGCACGCGAGCCGGTGCGGGAAGAGCCGTAACGGGCACGTGCGGGACGGCGGCAGCAGCGGCCGGCGGCACGAGCGTCGCAGCGGTCGCGCGCTTCGCCGGGTGAACCACATTGAGAGCGAGCGCGCCGGCGAAGCTCGCTCCCGCGCCGAGCGCGAAGAGCATCATCGCGGCGCTCCGTGCGCCGAAGCGCTTCGGCACGGGCGGGCACGGCGCATCGACACGCATCGCCATCTCGCCGGAGCGGATCTCGAGGTACATCGAGCGGTATGCGCCGCTGCGCGGCGTCGTCACCGCGAAGCGCATGCTGCTGGCCGAGCGCGGCGCAACATCGACGGCACCTAGGTGCTCCAGCTCGCCGTGACGCGTCACGCCGACGAGCCGGGCGTTGACTTCGGATTCGTTAGCGGCCAGATTCACGGCGTACCAGCAGCATCGGTTGCGCTTGTCGACGCGCTCGACGTGCACGTCGGCCGCGACGCCTTCGGATGCGAACTGCAGCACGCTCTCGGCGCCACGACGCGGACGGCGGCGCGCCACCGCGGGCGCGGGGGTGTAGGGGACGATCGCGCTCATGCCGTCGCCACCGCCACGACCGGCTGGGCCGCGATGCAGGTGAGTGCGCGGCGGCGCGCTTCGTCGGTGTTGCACGCAAGCAGCGAGCGCGCCGCTTCCCGTGCAGTGTCCAGATCGCCGGTCGCGGCGTGCAGCTCGGTGATGCGCGTGAGCACCTCGACGTACAACGCCTCGAACTGCCCGGCGTGGCGCTCGAGGCACGGTTCGGGCGCCTCGGCGGCGAGGACGCGGTCGGCGTACAGCTTCTGCGCCACGCGGTAGTGATGCTTCGCGCCTTCCAGCGCGCCGCGCGCGTCGTCGATGCGGCCTTGCTCGACGCGGTCGACGAAGCGGTGCACGTCGACGGCGACGGTGCGAACGTTGACGCGCACCTCGCCGGCGGTCTCGAAATACCGCTCGGGATCGACGCCCGGAACCGCCTGCGAGATCGCGCGGCGAATGCGGCTGAGCGTCGTGCGCAAGCCTTGCGCGGCAACGGTGTGCGGGATGTCGGGCCAGAACGCTTCGAGGAGCTTCTCGCGCGTCGTCCGGCATTCGGGTTGCAGCGCGACGAAGGCGACGACTTGCTGGTCGCGGCGGCGCGGGAACGGCACCGGCTGCCCGCCGATCTCGCAGCGGAACCGGCCGAAGAGATGTACCGCCATCAGCGGCGGCAGCGAGGTTGTCATCCGGATGTCGACCGTCGACGACGCCGGCACCGCGAGGCGCGAGAGGATGCGATACGGTCGCAAGCCGCTGCGCGTGCGGACGATCGGGAGGCCCAGCTGTTCGAGCCGCGCCGAGTCGTTGTCGGCGGCGAGCGAGCCTTTGCGGAGCGCGTTGAAGAACGCTTCGTAGGCGGCGGCGTCCTCGAACCCCTCGCGCTCGACGAACTCGAGCAGCAAGTGCCCATTGCGCGCCCGCCAGTGCGCGAACGCATCGCGCAGCGAGCGGCGGTTCTCGGCCGCGTCGCGGATCAGCCACTCCGAGGCGAGCGGCCACCCGTCGCTGTCGTGCAGCAGCTGCACGACGTCGTCGGGCTCAAACGGAACGGCGTGCGCGGCGGCGAGCGCACGAATCTCGTCGGCATCGAACGCGAGCAGATCATCGGGGCACGCACGCGCCAGGCCGCGGGCGAGCAGGCTCTCCGCGCGCAGGCGGCGCCGCGAGCGGCCGATCAGGACGAGCTTGCACTCCAACTCGCCGGTGAGGATCGCGTCGAGCAGCTCCGCGTACACCGCGGCGTCGATGCGGTCGGCGTCGTCCAGGACGATCGTCTCGGTCGCGGCTGCGGCCGCGAGAATCGTGCGCAGCCGTTCCGCGTCGACGCGTGCCGGAAGGCGCACGTACGCCGCGCGGCCCTCGTTCCGGGCCACGAACTGCCGCGCGGCGTAGGTCTTCCCCGACCCGATCGGCCCGCACAGGATCCGCACGTCCGCATCCGCCGTCGCGTCGAACCAGTCCAGCGCGCGGCGGCGCTCGACGCCGCTGAAAGCGGGCCGAGCGGGCGCGGAAACGGAGAGTCCCGGACGGACCAACGCAGCCTCCATACTGAATGCCGGGTGCTGTTCCCATCGTCATGGGGGCACCCTCACTTGAGGTTTTCGGCCGGGCCGCGGGCCGGGTTGTGCGGTACGTCACCCGCCCCCGTTGACACGCCGTTGACGCACTGCTAAGAATGGCGGCCGAGCACGAATCGCCCTTGCCGGGGGCGGGCACCTCCCGCTAAGCTGACTTCAGCCCGCGGTGGTGACGTCAGGACGAAGGCAAGCCCGAATGGATCTCGGCTCGAAACACGGATCGAGGAGGCGCGAAGGCGAGCGCGGTCAAGCGATCGCCGAATTGGCATGCATCGCGCCGCTCGTGCTTCTGATGCTGATCGGCCTGATCGAGGCCGGCCGCTTCGCGAGCTTTAGCATCATGGTCGCGAACGCCGCGCGCGCGGGCGTGCAGTACGGCGCGCAGAACCTCGTCACGGCCGCCGACACGACCGGGATGCAGAACGCCGCGGCCGCCGACGCGCAGAACGTCTCCGGCCTTAGCACGACGGCGACCTACTTCTGCAAGTGCGCCGACGGGTCGGCCTCGGCGTGCCTGGCGAGCGACTGTTCTGCCAACCACCGCATCACCTACGTCCAGCTCAACGCGACCGGGACGTTCACCTCGATCGTGCACTTCGCCCAGCTGCGCCCCTCGGTTACGGTCGCGAGCTCGGCGACGATGCGCGTGAGCCAGTGAAGCGCCGCGTCCCGCACGGCGAGCGCGGCAGCACGCTCGCCGAGTTCGCCATCGCCGTGACGGCGTCGATGACGCTGATCGCCGGGACCGTCGAGTTCGGCCGCGCCCTCTACACCTTCCATCTCATCTCCAATGTGGCGCGGCTGGCGACGCGCTACGCGATCGTCCGCGGCAGCTCTTGCACCGTCACCGGCTGCCCCGCGACGTCCGACTCGATCCAGACGTACGTGCGCGGCCTCACGACCGAGCTGAATACGAGCAACGTCACCGCCAGGACGACGTGGTCGTCGAGCACCGAGTGCAGCGGGTCGCCGTACAACGGTCCGGGGTGCTTGGTCAGCGTGCAAGTGACGTATCCGTTCAACTTCGCGCCCGCGATCCCGATGGTCCCCACATTCCCGATCCAGATCACCAGCACGTCGACGATGATCATCTCGCAATAGGGTCTTCGTCGTCGCCCGGAAGCCAGTAGACGAACCCTTGGTTCGAGATCGCCGACTCGGCGATCCTCGCGAACCACTCAGGGTACGACGATGCGAGCGTATCCGCATGCGTGTACCGCAGATCTTCGAGATCGAGATCGACGACGGCCGCTTCCGCATCCGTCAGCGCGAGCGTATCGAAGAGGCAGTACCCATCGCCGTAGTACGCGAACGCGACAAGGCCGTCCCAGAACGATCTGGACGGGGTCGGCCGTCCTCGACCGCTCCATTGGCCGTCAACGTCGAGTCTCGAATACTGATTCGCGAAGTCGCGGTGAGCATCGATGATCTCGTCGGTACCAAGAATGATCAGTCGGGCGAAAGCCCCGGTTCATGATCGATGCTCATCGAAAGGCCGTCTGACTCGCGCAGAAACCGGCGAAAGCTCGGTGGGAGCGAGCGGCCGATGAGCCTTTCACAGCCGGCGATCTGAGACTCGGCAGCACCAGGGTGTGCAAGGAGATCGAGGCGGTGTCCGCGCGCCGCGAGCGCCGCGGCGAGGCGCTCGACATCGCGGCCGAACTCCCCTTCGGCGCTCACCGATGCACCTCAGAACGGCGGCGCGCCGGCGTACCCGGTGAGCTCGACGTATCCGAAGCCGAGATGTCGCCCATTTCGACCGTCCGCGACGTCGACGGCACCCTCCCAATACGAGACTCCGCCGGTGAGATTTGCAAGCTCCTGGTCGAGCACCGTAGGCGTCAGCACGAGATCGAGCCGAGCGGATGGCACGCGCACCCGCCACCCGCTCGGATAGACCGCGCCCGAGTGCGGGCTCGTCCACGTCCCGCGCACATCGACGAGCACGTCGTCCTCATGTAGATACCGCACGCGTCCGGCCGGATCGACGACCGATCCGCTCGACTCCGCGGCGATCGCGCCGTCCTTCCGCCGGAGCCGGTAGTCCATGACTTCGCGCCGATCGTCGAGTTGGATCGAGAACCAGTCCCACCCGATCTGTGAACGGTCGAGCCCGCCCGACGCGAACTCGTGATCCATCCAGGATATCCCGTCAACCGCGAGCGCTTTCCCCTGGTACCACATGGTTCCTGACGTCCGCAAACGCGTCATCGAATAGTAATGCGAAGCGCACGTGCCACATGGCCCTTTCACCGAGATGCCGCTATGACCGTGCACCGCGGGCGGCTTCGCAGCGCGCTGCGTGAGGTCGACGCCGACCTCGTCCGACCGAGCACGCATACGAAACGGTTCGCTGCCGCGCAGCGTCCACTCATCCGCGACCACCTCGAGAGCGGCTTCCCTGCCGTGCCCCATCCCAAGCGCTTCGCGAGCGAACCGCTCGCGGTACACGAAGCGTTTCCCGTTCTCGTCGGTGATCGCGAAATGCGCCGGGTAGACCTGATTCCCCCGCCACCGCGATTCTCCGGGCCGCGACTTTGGATCTCCGGGCCGCAACCCGAATCGAAAGAACGTCAGCTCGTACCCGAACCGCCGCCCGTCGCGAGCGATGAGATGCCCCGTGTAATACCACCACTCGTTCTGAAACCCGAAATGCGCCCCATGATCCCGTGGAAAGGCGAACGCCCACGGCACGCGAGCATTGGTGAATCCATGAAGGGGTGCATGAATCGTGCCTTGCGGTGCGGCGTGCACTTCGTTGCGGGGCACTACGAGGGTGAGCGGAGCCAGGATGGCGAGAGCGATCCCGAGTGTAGCGACAGCGCGCGCAGGAAGCGCGCGCCGAGCGGCCCCGCAACGGAGTGCACGCCGCACCGCTGCCCCGACGTCCGACCAGCTCATTCCGTCCGCACCGCCTCCGCAGTCCGTATCCGAGCCGCAATGCCGGCCGGATACACGCCCGCCAACACCGCCGCGACTATGACCAGCAGGACGGTCTCCCCAAGGAACCCCCAAGGGATGTGCAGCTCGATGAGCCACCCGAACGCCTGCAGGTTGATCACGAACACCAGCAGCAGCGCGAGCAGCATCCCGACGCCGACGCCGAGCCCCCCGCCGAGCACCCCGATCGCGCCCGCTTCGGCGAGCACCGTCGCCCGCACGCCGCCCGCGGTGACGCCCAGATACCGCATCACCCCGAACTCCCGCCGCCGTTCGAGCACCAGCGCGAACAGCGTCGAGACAACCCCCATCACCGCGATGACGATCGCGATGACGTCGAGCGCGTACGTGATCGCGAACGTCCGGTCGAAGATCCGCACGACCAGGTCGCGCAGCTCGCGATTCGTCGACACGTCGATCCGCAGCGGCAGCACCGCGCGAACGATCTCCGTCCGCAGCGCCGCGAGATCGCTTCCGGGCGCCGCGAACACCGCCATCGAGTTGATCGAGTCGTCCCGGAACAACCGCCGGTACGTCCGGATGTCGAGCAGCGCGACGCCCGCGTCGGAAGAGTAGTCGTTGTAGACGCCCGCCACCGTGAACGCGATCTCCCCGGACGGTGTGGGCAACCGCACGATGCTGCCGCGCCGCACATCGAACTTCAGCGCGAACGGCTCCGTGACGAGCACGTTCGTCGTCCCGGGAAGCGCTCGTGCAAGCGCGCGCACGTCGCCGCCGTCGACGAACCGCAGCCGCCGCCGCACGCCGAGCGCCGACAGATCCGTCGCGTACACGTTGGTCAGCCGCCCGCGGTACGGTACCTCGACCGACCGGAACGCGTCGACGCGAACGACGCCCGGTACGCGCGCGACGCGCTCGCTGACCGATGGCGAGAACCGCGTGTCGCTGGACGCATCCGATAGCCCCAGCGGCCGGATGAAGAGATCGGCGACCAGCGTCTCGTCGGCCCACGCCACCACGGTGGTGCGGAACGAGGCGACCAGCACGCCGACCGAGACCATCATCGCGATCGCGATCGAAAGCGCGGCGACCGCGACCGAGGTGCGGAGCGGCGCACCACCGAGATTCGCCGCCGCGAGACCGAGCGCCGGACGCCGTGCGGCGAACGCCGCACCCCAGCGCGCGACCGCAGCGACCGCGAGCGGCGCGAGCAGCGATCCGCCCCCGATGATCAGCAGGCCGGCGACGTACCCGAGCACCGGAACGCCGCCCAACGGCGGACCGAGCGCGCACAACCACGCGGCGAGGAGCACCACGAGCCCCGCGACCGCCGTACGTACCGCGAACCGCCGCCGCCGCTTCTCGAACCCTTGCGCGCGCATCGTGATCGCCGGCGCCGTCGACGCCGCGCCGAACGCCGGAGCCGCGGCCGAGACGATCGCCGCCAGCACGCCGAGCGCGAATGCCTTCACGAAGAGCACCGGATCGTACGCGACGCGATCGGCGTGCGTCCCGACGTACAGGCTGTCGACCGTCCGCGACACCGCCGCGACCGAGAACGTCGCGAGGAACGCTCCGACGCCGAGACCGAGCAGCGAGCCGAGGACGCCGATCAGCGCGCCCTCGCCGACGAACGTGCGGAACACCGCGCCGCGCGTCGCGCCGAGCGCGCGCACCGTCCCGATCTCCGGCCGCCGCTGCACCACCGAGATCGCGACGGTGTTGTAGATCAGATACATCCCGACCAGCAGCGCGACCCACCCGAGCGCTTCGAGGTTCAGCCGGAAGCTCTGCAGCATCCGCGAGATCTCGTCGGTGCGGACCTTCGGCCGAATCGCGCGCGCGCCGGGCGGCAACACCGCGCTCACCGCGCGCTCGACGGCGGCGAGCCGCGCCGGCTCGACGACGAGATCGATCCGGTCGAGCAGCCCGATCTTTCCGAAGAGCTCCTGCGCGGTCACGACGTCGACGAAGACGACGCTCGAGTCGACGCCGGGCGTGTCGCGCGAAATGACGCCGCCCACCGGCAACGCGACGTCGCGGTCTCCGGCGAGCGCGCGCAGCACCGAGCCGGTGCGCAGATGCATCCGTTCGGCCGTGCGCGCGCTCACGAACGCGCCGTGCCCGTTCACCATCGTCCACCCGTCGACGCCTGCGTTCTCGAACCCGCTCGGGTCGCCGCCCGGCGTCTCGGCCTCACCGGGCAGCGGCCGCAGCACGTCGACGCCGAGCACGCGCAAGATCTCACCGGAGAGCATGTCGCCCGGCCGCGCGCCGACGGTGATCTGATCCTCGATCGTAGGGCTCGCGTAGACGACTCCCGGGATGTGCTGCACGCGCAGGATCGTGCGCTCGTCGAAGCCGCGCGCGATCCCGAGCACTTGCAGGTTGACCTTGTTCGAGACGACGTTCACGCTCGTGGCGAACGAGCCGACCGCGGTCGCGCTCGAGAGGTCGATCGCGAGTCCGATCGCGACGCCGAGCGCGACCGCGACGACGGTGACGAGCGCGCGCAGCGCGTTCGCGCGCAGCGGACCGAGGACCAGCGCGCGGAAGAGCGGGCTCACCGCCCGAGTCGGACGACCCGCAGCCGCGAGGTGTGGCGGAAGCGAAGGTAGAGCGTGATGCGGCGGCCTTCGCGCACCAGCGCGAGCCTCCGCCCCGGGCCGTGCGCGGCGACGCTGCGCGCCTCCTCGCGCCCGGCCGGCTCGCCGAGCGAGCGCGCGAACGCGATCGCCTCGTCGCGATAGCGCTCGGGCCCGCACGGCATGCGGTTCGCAGCAAACGCGCGATAGCGCCGCTCGAACGCGGTCCAACCGAGCGCGGCGAGCGTCCGGGGCAGCAGCGCCCGCAACGCGGCCAGCCGCTTGCGCGCGGCCATCTCGGCGAACGTCGCAACGTCGCGGTCGCGAATGCCCGGAACGCTGCCGCCGCCGTGCGCAACCGCGAGCGTCAAAGCATGCTGATAGGCGATCACGCAGCGATCTCCCGAGCGGCGTTGCGGAACGAGCGTGCATCATCGAGCTCGCGCAGCATCGCCTCGAACGGCGGCAGCGCGGACTCGCGCTCGACCAGCGTGAGCGGCGGAATGCGGCGGCGGCAGACCGTCTCGTAGAGCCGCCACGTCGTCGCCGGGACCGGCGCGTCGTGCGAGTCCGCGTAGGCGTCTGCGGCACGGCGCCCGCCGGCGAGGTGCACTTCGACGACGCGCTCGAGCGGGATCTCCGCGAGGGCGGCGTCGGGATCGGTACCGAGATTCCAGGCGTCCGCGTGCAGGTTCTCGAGGTCGAGCACCAAGCTGCAATCCGCGGCTCGCGCGACCGCAGCGACGAATGCGCCCGGCGACATCTCGGCGCCCGCGACCGCGAACGGCGCCGCGGGATTCTCCAGCGCGAAAGGCACGCCGCCGACGATCGCGCGCAGCCGCGCGGCGTTGCGGGCGACCACGTCGACCGCCGCCTGCGTGTGCGGCAGCGGCGCGAACGCGCCGAGCTCGACGCCGCCATAGCGCGTGAAAGCGAGATGGTCGCTCCACCACATCGGCCGCGCGTACGCGATCAGCCGCGCGATACGCTCGAGATAGCGTTCGTCGAGGCCGTCGGCGCTGCCGATCGAGGTCCCGAGCGCGTGGATCGTCAGCGGGAAGTGCGCGCGCAGCAGATCGAGCTCGTCGCGCTGCTCCGCGGTCAGGTCGAGGAAATGCTCCGCGACCAGCTCCAGCGCATCGACGCGCGGCCGCGTCGCGAACAGCGCCGCGCGCTGCTCTGCGCGGTACAGCAAACCGTACATCGGCACGTTCATCGGCTCGCTCACGCGCCTCCGCTGCCGCAGCCGCCCCCGCCGCAACCACCACCGCCGCCACTACACCCGCCGTGGCCGCCGCCGCAGCCGCCGTGTCCGTGGCCGTCGTGCCCGTGGCCGCCGCCGTGCCCGTGGCCGCCGTCGCCGGCGAACGAAGCACCGCAGCCGCCGCCGTCGGTGGAACCGTTTTGCGCGGCGACGGTCGCCGGATGGTACCGAGTACCGTCGAGTGCGCGCGTCCCGTGGAGCGCTAGCGCGAGCGCGGGATCGGTCCCGGCGATCTGCGCCGCCGGAAAGGCGAGCTGCGCGGCGCTGAGCCATGCGTTTCCGCGCTCGGTGCGGCGCCCGATCGCCCAGCGCCACGGGCTCGGCTCGCGCAGCAACCCGCGCGCGACGAGCTTCCGTTCGAGCTCGCGCCTCGCGGCTTGCGCGCGCTCTTTCGCCTCGTCGCGCGCGTTCTTCCAGTACCGCGGCGCGCTCGTGACCGCGATCAGCGCTTGGGTGAGCGGATCGCCGGCGCCCGGTATGCCGGTCGCGCGCAGCTGCTGCGCTTCGAGCGCGAGCGCCCCGCTCTCAACCGCTTTGACGGCGGCGACGTCGAGCGCCGCGTCCAGACCCGACCGAACGAAAGCGACCTCGATCGGCTCGATCGAGGTCGTCAAGTACGTCTCCATTGGTTCCTCCGATTGCACCGTTCCGCAACCGCTTCATCGTCATCGTTTACGCTTCGACTGTACCACGAGACCCCGGGGGTCGCGCAAGCCCCCCTACACGATGCGCCCGTCGCGCATGTGGACGACCCGGTCGCAGACCGCCGCCGCGTCCTCGCTGTGGGTCGCCATCAGAATCGCCTGCCCGTTTCCCGCGAGCGCGCGCAGCAGCGCTAGGACCGTCGCGCCGGTCTGCGAGTCCAGATTCCCGGTCGGCTCGTCGGCGAGCACGATCGCCGGGCGGTGCACGACCGCGCGCGCGATCGCGACGCGCTGCATCTGACCGCCGGAGAGCTGCGCCGGATACGCGCGCGCTTTCTCCTCGATCCCGACGTTCTGCAGTGCCGCGGCGACGCGCGCATCGATCTCCGCGCGCGGGACGCGCTGCAACACGAGCGGCAGCGCGACGTTGTCGGCGACGCGCAGCGCGGGCAGCAAGTTGAAGAACTGGAACACCGTCCCGACGCGGTCGCGGCGCAGCAGCGTGAGCCCGTCGTCGTCGAGCTCGTGCGTCGCCTCACCGTCGACGTAGACGGTCCCGGAGGTCGGCAGATCGACGCAGCCGACGAGGTTCAGCAGCGTCGATTTCCCGCACCCGCTCGGCCCGGCGAGCGCGACCATCTCGCCGCGCTTCACGCCGAGGTCGACACCGTCGAGCGCGCGCACCGCGTCGTCGCCTTCGCCGTAGACCTTCGTCACGGCGCGCACCACCACCGGATCAGTGGTGGTCGACGGCACGGAAGACGAGCGCGGCGTTGATCCCGCCGAAGCCGGCGGAGTTCGAGAGGACGGTGCGGACGGGCTGTTCGAGCCGCTCGCGTGTGACCGCGAGCGGCTCGGCGAGATCGTCGCTGTTGACGCTGCGCGGGACGACGCCGTTGGCGATCGACGCCAGCGAGAGCGCCGCCTCCCAGGCGCCGGTCGCGCCGAGCGCGTGCGCATGCTGTCCTTTCGTCGCCGTCACCGGCACCGACGCCGCGCGCGCGCCGAACACCAGCTCCATCGCGAGCGCCTCCGCGCGGTCGCCGAGCGGCGTCGCGCTGCCGTGCGCGTTCACCACGTCGACCTCGTTCGGCGCGACGCCCGCTTCGTCGAGCGCGCGCTTCATCGCGGCCGCGTTCATCGTAGCGTCAGGCCGCGGCGCCGACATGTGGTGCGCGTCGTTGGTGAGCCCGTAGCCCGCGACCTCGCCGTAGATGCGCGCGCCCCGCGCGCGCGCGTCGTCGAGCCGCTCCAGCAGCAGCACACCCGATCCTTCCGCCATCACGAAGCCGTCGCGCGCGCCGTCGAACGGCCGGCTCGCCGCCGCGGGCTGGTCGTTGCGCGTCGACATCGCGTGGATGATCGTGAACGCACCGTAGACCAGCGGCGAGAGCGGCGCCTCGACGCCGCCGGCCAGCGCTGCGCGCACGTCGCCGCGCGCGATCGCGCGATACGCATCGCCGATCGCGACCGCGCCCGACGCGCACGAGTTTCCGTTCGCGACCGTCGGACCGCGCAGATCGAACTCGATCGCGACGTTGCACGTCGCTGCGCCGCCGAAGACCGAGATCGCGAGCAGCGGCTTCACCGCGTCGAGCCCGCGCTGCCGGAAGACGTCGTGCTGCTCGTCGGCGAACGCGAGGCCGCCGAGCGCCGAGCCGAGGTAGACGCCCACGTCGTCCGAGGCGCCATTTGGGCGGTATCCCGCATCGTCGAGCGCGAGCCGCGCCGCCGCGATCGAGAGCTGCGAGAAGCGGTCGGTCCAGCGGATACGTTTCTTCCCGACGAACTCACCGGGCTCGAAGTCGTCGATCTGCGCCGCGATCCGCGAACGATAGCCCGACGCGTCGAAGCGCGTGATCGGCGCGACCGCGACGCGCTCCGAGAGCACGCCGTCCCAAAACGCCTCGATCCCGATCCCGAGCGGCGTCACGACGCCGATCCCGGTCACCGCGACGCGGTGCCCGTGCGCGCGCCCGTTCACCAACGTCCCTCCGCGAGCGCCTTCACGCGCGCCAGCGTCTTCGCCGCGACGCCGTGGATCAAGTAATCGCTGACGAGATGCTTCCCGAGCCACTCCGCGGCGACCGGGAACAGAAACCGCAGACGGTGCTCGATCGTGACGCGCGTACCGGCCGCGGTGGGCTCGAAGATCCAGTCGACGTCCATCCCGCGCGTCCAGCCGCGCACGTGGTGGAACGCGATGTGCGGCGTCGCCGGGTCGTTCGTCTGCTCGGCGACCCACCGCAACGGGAAGACGTCTTGCCACGCGCTCATCGCGACGACGCGCGTCGCGCCGTGCCGCTCGAGCACGCGCACGTAACGGTAGTGCGGCAAGATCTCGGGCCAGCGCTCCGTCGCCGCGGCGAGGTCGTAGATCGTCCTCGCCGGCGCCGCGATCTCGACGCTGTTCCGCGTCGTCGTCATGCGATCAGCCTGCCGAGAACCGCCGGCCGAAACGCGTACTGCGGCGGCGTCATGCCGCTGAGCGCGTCGAGCAGCGCAGCACGGGCGACCGGGAAGCGCTCGAGACGCTCGGCCACGCGGCGCGCGAGGAACGGCACGTCGATCAGCACCGCGACCGCTTGCGAAAGCCGCCGCCGCCATGCAAAGTCGCCGGCTCGCCAGCGCGCGTACTCGTGGAACGCCTCGGTCTCGCGCGCACGATCGTGCAGCGCGCTCAGCAGCGCGGCCGACGCGTGCTCGGCGCTGGTCAGCGCGAGGAAGACGCCTTGCCCCGTGAACGGATCGAGAAATCCCGCCGCGTCGCCGACCAGCACGACTCCCGCCTGCTGCACGCCGGTGACGTCGTGCGCGAGCGGGCCGAACGAGACGCGCGGCCCGATGCGCGTGACGCCCTCGAACGAACGGATCCCGCGGCCCAGCTCGGCCGCCGCGCCGGTGATCCCCGCATCGACGTCGCGCGACCAGCGTGCCAATCTGTCCTTCGGCACGACGACCATCACGTTCGCGCGGTCGGCCCCGAGCGGGTTGATCGCGAAGTACGCGCCGCCGCCGACGTACATCTCGACGTAGCCGTCCAGGGTGCCGAAACCGGCGTAGTGTCCACCGACCGCGTAACGAGCGCGCGGGCGCGGCGGTTTCGCGAGCGTGACGCGCTGGGCCAGCAGCGAGCCGACGCCGTCGGCGCCGACGACGTATTCCGCCGGCCGGTCGCGCACCACGCCGTCCTCGTCGCGCACGGTGACGCCGACGCACTGCCCTTCCTCGACGATGATCTCTTCGACGCGTCCGTACTCGAGCGTCGCGCCCGCCTCGAGCGCCGCGCGCAGCAGGATGCCGTCGAGCGTCTCGCGCGCGCACGCCAGCGCGAGCCGCGGAAACTCCAGCTCGACGGCGTCCGCGTCTTCGGGCACCAGCCGCACGCCGCGCAGCGGCGAGGCGACCGCGCGCACAACGTCGCGGACGCCGAGCCGCGCGAGTGCTTGAACGGCACCGGCGTTGAGATACTCGCCGCACACCTTGCGCCGCGGAAACCTGGTGCGCTCGACGATGCGAACGACCACGCCGGCGCGCGCGAGCAGCA
>DATHLN010000176.1:0-20419 GCA_035488115.1 Candidatus Limnocylindrales bacterium
CAAAGGTTCAGCCTTCGGTCTTCGGTGCGAACTCGAGCGCGAGCGAGTTCATGCAATAGCGCTGACCTGTCGGGGCCGGCCCGTCGTCGAAGACATGGCCCAGATGCGAGCCGCAGGCGGCGCAGCGCGCCTCGACCCGCACCATGCCGTGCGAGCGGTCCTCGACGAGCTCGACGTTCCCGCGGTCCTCCGGCGCCCAGAAGCTCGGCCAGCCGCTGCCGCTCTCGTACTTCGTCGCCGAGGTGAACAGCACGTTCCCGCACGCCGCGCACGAGTACGACCCCTCGTCGTGATTATGGTAGAGCGCCCCGCTGAACGGCCGCTCCGTCGCGCTCTGGCGCAGCACCGCATACCGCTCCGGCCCCAGCTCGGCCCGCCACTCGGCCTCCGTCTTCTCAATCTTGTTCATGCCATTCCGATCAACAGCCGGCGACGCCGGGAAGGTGCAGCGGTCGCGCTAGGACGGCTTGGGGCCCTCGTCGTCTCGCTCCATCGAGCGCGCTTGCTTCAAGGCTTCCAGTTCCAGCAGACCCGGCTGGTCTTTCGGACGGTTGGCGGTTCGCTTCGTCGCGATCAGGGCGTCGATCGAAAGGATTCGAAAGGTCATACCGTCGTCGGTACAAATCTCGGATTGAGCCCAGACGTCGGTGAAGGTACCGACGCCGGGCACCTCACCGAGCAGGTCGACCGCACCGATCGAGGTCTGGAGCGTCAAAATCTGTCCGCTGACGATCGTCTGCGCGTCGAAGACGAACGGCAGATCGGCCGGAAAGCCGCGCGGGCGCGGGCGAAACGGCTTCAACGCCGCTACGATGCGCTCGGCGTTCGCGCGCGTACGCTCGAATGCCAGATCGATGTCCTCGGTGATGTATGACGAGCCGTGCAGTATGAGTGCGGCACCACCGATGACGACGAACCGGACGTCATGCGTTACAAGCGCTCGAATGAGGACGGCGAAATCAGCAGGCACGGATCAGGAATCCGTGCGTCCCTCGCGTACTTCCTTGGCCCATTCGGCCATTTGAAGCGATCGCGTCACGCGCCGAACGCGTTCGGTCGTGCTTTGCTGCAGATTCTCCGCGAGCAGCGTCAAATCGATCCCGTACTCCTTTGCGCGCCACAGCGCCGTGCCCGGTTCAGGATCGATGATGCGGCGAAGCGTCTCGGGCGTCATCGGACGCAGTGCACCATCGCTACGCGCAGCCGGCGCAGCGGCCGGTGAACGTCACCGTTTCGAAGTCGATCGCAACGTCGTGCTTTCGGGCCAGGGCGCGGACCGTGTCAGGCTCGAGCGTGAAGTCGAGGTCTGCGATCGCGCCGCAGGCCGTGCAGCGGAAATGCGCGTGCGGACTAGCGGCCGGCTCGTAGACCGCCGAAGCCTGGCCCGGGACGTCGATCTTCATCACCGCGCCGAGCTCGTGGAGCCGGCCGAGCCCGCGGTGGACCGTCGCGAAGCCGATGCGCGGCTGCCGGGCCCGAGCGCGCACCCAGATGTCGTGCGCGGTCAAATGACTCCCCGGCCCCGCTTCCTCGACGACGTCGAGCAGGGTGCGATAGTTCGGCGGGAGGTCTTCGATGGTGCTTGACACGCGCTTCCTGGTGGAGTAGCTTCCGTCCGTGGGAGTGAAATCGGTTCTCACTCTCACGTATACCATAGAACCAGGCGCGCCGCAAGCAACGGCGGTGAGCGCTGGGCGTCCAACACGATCGGAGAACAGTATGCTCGAAGCGGAACGCGAGAAAAGCGGAGAGTGCCCGGTGCCGCACGGCACCCCGCGGGGCACCCATTTGGACGCCGGGATCATGACGAACCGCGACTGGTGGCCCGGTCAGCTAAACCTCAAGGTTCTCACGCAGAACTCCGAGCTGTCCGATCCGATGGGGCCGGCGTTCGACTACGCCGCGGAGTTCGCGAAACTGGACTACGCCGCGCTCAAAGCCGACCTGCGCGCGCTGATGACGCAGTCGCAGGACTGGTGGCCCGCCGACTACGGCAACTACGGCGGACTCATGATCCGCATGGCATGGCACAGCGCCGGAACCTATCGCACGTGGGACGGCCGGGGCGGCGCGGCCAGCGGCACGCAGCGTTTCGCCCCGCTCAACAGCTGGCCGGACAACGCGAACCTCGACAAAGCGCGCCGGCTGCTCTGGCCGATCAAGCAGAAGTACGGGAACAAGATCTCCTGGGCCGACTTGATGGTGCTGGCCGGGAACTGCGCGCTCGAGTCGATGGGATTCAAGCCGTTCGGTTTCGGCGGCGGACGCGTCGACGTGTACGAACCGGAAGAAGACGTCAACTGGGGCTACGAGCGCGAGTGGCTCGGCGACGAGCGCTACACCGGCGACCGGGAGCTCGACAAGCCGTTCGGCGCCGTGCAGATGGGCTTGATCTACGTGAATCCGGAAGGGCCCAACGGGAACCCGGATCCGCTCAAATCCGCGCACGACATCCGCGAGACGTTCGCGCGCATGGCGATGAACGACGAGGAGACCGTCGCGCTGATCGCCGGCGGCCACACCTTCGGCAAAGTCCACGGCGCTGCCGATCCCAAGAAGTACGTCGGCCCCGAGCCCGAGGGCGCGCCGATCGAAGACCAGGGACTCGGCTGGAAGAACTCGTTCGGCAGCGGCAACGGCGACGCGACGATCACCAGCGGGCTCGAAGGCGCGTGGACGAACAACCCGATCGCCTGGGACAACGGCTATTTCGAGAACCTCTTCAAGTACGAGTGGGTGCTCGACAAGAGCCCGGCCGGCGCGAACCAGTGGACGCCGAAGGACGCGGATGCCGAGGGGACCGTCCCCGACGCGCACGATCCCTCGAAGCGGCACAAGCCGATGATGCTGACGACGGACCTCGCGCTGCGCTTCGATCCCGCGTACGGGCCGATCTCGAAGCGGTACGCCGAGAATCCGCAAGAGTTCGCCGACGCGTTCGCTCGCGCGTGGTTCAAGCTCACGCATCGCGACATGGGGCCGAAGGCGCGATACCTCGGACCGGAAGTCCCGGCCGAAGACCTGGTTTGGCAAGACCCGGTCCCGCGCGTCGACCACGAGCTGATCGACGCGACCGACGTCGCCGCGCTCAAGAGCAAGATCCTCGCCTCCGGGCTCACGGTCTCGCAGCTCGTCTTGACCGCGTGGGCGTCGGCGGCGAGCTTCCGTGGCTCCGACAAGCGCGGCGGCGCGAACGGTGCGCGCGTGCGGCTCGAACCGCAGAAGAGCTGGGCCGTCAACGATCCGGAGAATCTCAGCACGGTGCTCGGCGCGCTGGAGCGCATTCAGAGCGAGTTCAACGCGTCGCAGGCCGGCGGCAAGAAAGTCTCGCTCGCCGATCTCATCGTACTCGCCGGCTGCGCGGCCGTCGAGAAAGCAGCCAAGGACGGCGGCCATGACGTGACCGTTCCGTTCACGCCCGGACGGACCGATGCGTCGCAACAGCAGACCGACGCGGCCTCGTTCGCCGTGATGGAGCCGCTCGCCGACGGCTTCCGCAACTACGTCAAGGCGACCCCGCTCGGCGCGACGACGGAAGCGCAGCTGGTCGACCGCGCGCAGTTGCTGACGCTGACCGCGCCCGAGATGACGGTGCTCGTCGGCGGTCTGCGCGCGCTCGGCGCGAACGCCGGCGGGACGAAGTACGGCGTCTTCACCGACCGCCCGGGGACGCTGACCAACGACTTCTTCGTCAACCTGCTCGACATGGACACGTCCTGGAAGCAAGTCTCGCCGTCCGACGAGATCTACGAAGGGACCGAGCGCGCGACCGGCAAGCGGAAGTGGGCGGCGACGCGCGTCGATCTGATCTTCGGCGCGAACTCGCAGCTGCGCGCGCTCGCCGAAGTCTACGCCGCCGACGACGCGAAGGAGAAGTTCGTCAACGACTTCGTCGCTGCTTGGAACAAGGTGATGAACCTCGGCCGCTTCGATCTCGCCTGATCGCGAGCGGCGCTCGGACGACGAAGCCCCGGCTATGCTGGGGCTTCGTCGTTTTTTGTCGTCGTCACGGCGGGGTGCGACATGAGATGATACAGAGCGTTCACGCTATGGAGGTTTCTTTCGTGCTCGCCAAGGTCGGACAGCCCGCCCCGTCATTCACTCTCGAATCAACCAAGGACGCCAAGTCGCCCAAGGAGCTCGGCAAGAAGATCAGCTTGTCGGACTACCGGGGCAAGTGGCTGATCTTTTTCTTCTACCCGCTGGACTTCACGTTCGTCTGCCCGACCGAGATCACGGCGCTCTCGGACCGCTACGACGAGATCAAGGATCTCGGCGCCGAGGTGCTCGGCGCGTCGACCGACAGCGTGCATTCGCACTTCGCGTGGCTCAACACGCCGCGCGAGAAGAACGGCATCGCGGGCACGCGCTACCCGCTGCTCGCCGACTACACGAAGGAAGTCGCGCGCGCGTACGGCGTGCTGAACGAGCAGAGCGGCGCCGCGCAGCGCGGCCTGTTCATCATCGACCCTGAGGGGATCCTCAAGTACGCCGTCGTGACCGACGACAACGTCGGCCGCTCGGTCGACGAGACGATCCGCGTCCTCGAGGCGCTGCAGAGCGGCGGGCTGTGCCCGGCCGAGTGGAAGCCCGGCAAAGAGCTGTTGGCGGTCGCCTGATGCCGCTTCGCACCGGCACCCCGCTCCCCGGCCTCGGCGGGGTCGCGGCGTGGATCAACGGCGGCGAACCGAAGGCTGAGGAGCTGGCGGGGAAGCCGCTCCTCGTTCACTTCTGGTCGATCACGTGCTCGATCTGCCACGACGTCGCGGGCGAGGTCGCGCGATGGCAGGCGGAGTACGGCCCGCGCGGGCTCGCCGTCATCGCGGTGCACCAGCCGCGCGGCCCCGAGGAGCTCGACGTCGCGAAGGTCGCCGCGGACGCGGCCGAGGCGATGGAGATCAGCTGGCCGTGCGCGATCGACAACGAGCACGCGCTCGTCGCGCGGTTTGAGAATCAGTTCGTCCCGGCATACTACCTCTTCGACGCCGACCACCGGCTCGTCCACCGGCAAGCCGGCGACCGCGGCTTCGAGCGGCTCCACGACAAGATCGGCGGACTGCTGGGCGAGAGGGTCGCGACCTAGCCTCGAGCTCGGCCGCCTCTTGCACCGCCCCGGCCGATGTCCTACACTCTCGTGGTTGTCCCCGGACGCTGACGCGCCGGGGCCATACCCCGTGCGCGAGTGGCGGAATTGGTAGACGCACTAGCTTGAGGGGTTAGCGGGAGCAATCTCGTGCTGGTTCAAATCCAGTCTCGCGCACCAATGTCGGAGAGGCCGCCTGTGAAGGGCGGCCTCTTCAAGTCTTGACCGTCCGACCAACGGTAAAATTAGGAGGTCGGGCGAAACTCGCTCACCTCCCGGCTCGTAGTTGGGGGCGACCGACGAGAGGACGGTCCGATCGTATGTGGCTGACCCGGTTCTCCATTCAGCGCCCGATCATCGTCGCGATGTTCTTCATCGCACTGGCGGCCTTCGGCGCGATCTCGTACAAGGCGCTCGGGAAGAACTCGCAGCCGAACGTCGCGTTTCCGATCGTGATCGTCTTCGCGGGCTATGCCGGCGCCTCGCCGGCCGAGATGGAGCGGCTCGTCGTCAAGCCGATCGAAGACCAGCTCGACGGGATCGAGCACCTCGACCAGATGACCGCGACCGCGCAGGACGGTCAGGCGGTCGTGGTCGTGCAGTTCAAGCTCGGGACCGATCTCGACTTCGCGGCGGTCGACGTGCAGCGCCGCGTCGACACGGCGCGCATCTACATGCCGACCGACCTGGACCCGCCGCAGGTCTTCAAGAACGGGAACCAGGACGCGATGCTCACCTACGCGGTGAGCTCGAAGACGATGACCGGTCCCGCGCTCGCCGACGTGATGAACGACCGCGTGCTCGGCGATATCAAGCACATCCCGAACGTCGCGGGCGTCGATCTCTCCGGCGCCGCGCAGCGGGAGTTCGAGGTCTACGCCGACCCGACGCGGATGATGGGGACGGGCGTGACGCTCGGCGACATCTTCGGCGCGATCGCGGCGAACAACGCCAACGTGCCGGGCGGGCGCATCGACCGCCCGACGATCGAGCGCGACGTCTCGATCCACGCGGAGGTCAACTCGGCTGCCGACATCGCGGCGATCCCGCTCGCGGTTCCGGGCGGCGCCCAGCGCTATCTCGCGATCGGCAGCGTCGCGAACGTCGTCGACGGCCATGCCGAGCAGCGCCACCTCTCGCACATCAACGGCTCGCCCGGCCTGATCATCGACGTGAACCGCACGATCACCGCCGACGAGATCGGCTCGACCAAGATCGCGCGCGCCGAGATGAAGAAGATCGCGGACAAGTACCCGCAGATCCAGTTCAAGGAGCTCTTCGCGCCGGCCGACTACACGGCGGCCTCGCTCAACGGGGTCTGGCAGTCGCTGGGCGAAGGGATCATCCTGACGGCGGTCGTGCTGATGCTCTTCCTGCACGCCTGGCGCAACGCGGTCGTGGTGATGATCGCGATCCCGTCCTCGCTGCTCGCGACGTTCATCGTCATGCGCGTGATGGGGCTGACGCTCGACAACGTCTCGCTGATGGGACTCTCGCTGATCATCGGGATCCTGGTCGACGACTCGATCGTCGTCCTGGAGAACATCACCCGCCACCGAGACATGGGCCAGGCGCCGGGGGACGCCGCGATCAGCGGCCGCACCGAGATCGGCGGCGCGGCGATCGCGATCACGCTCGTCGACGTCGTCGTCTTCCTGCCGCTGGCGTTCCTGAGCGGGTTCGTCGGCAAGTACATGCAGGAGTTCGGGATCGTCGTCACCGTCGCGACGCTCTTCTCGCTCTTTGTCTCGTTCACGCTCACGCCGATGCTCGCCGCGAAGTGGTCGGTGAAGCGTCGCAGCGCCGCGCCGCCGCGCTGGCTGGCGTGGTTCCAGACCGGCTTCGAGCGGCTCACCGCATGGTACCGCGACCGCGCGCTGCCGCTCGCGCTGCGCCACCGCTGGATGACGTTCTGGCTCAGCCTGTTCTTCGTCGTCAACGCGGTCACCGTCGCCGCCGGACCGCCGGTGATGTCCGCGATGGCGGGGATCGACGTCGGGTTCGCGCTGATCCCGATCCTCTGGTTCGCGCTCGGGCGCTTCGTGCAAGGCCGCCGGATCCTCGCCGGCGTGCGGTTCGGCGACGTGCATCTGGGCGCGTCGGTGTGGGGCGCGGCCGCCTGCGTGACCGCGGGCGCGCTGCTGTTCCTCATGGCGACGCAGAAGCTGTACATCCCGAGCGAGTTCCTCCCCGACCAGAAAACCGGTCAGGTCGCGATCACGCTGACGTATCCGACCGGGACGCCGCTCGGAACGACGCAGGCGGCGATCGACCGCATCGAGAGCGCGGCGCTGCGGCTCGAGCACGTCGACACGGTGCGCTCCGTCGCGGGCCGCAAGCCGTCGGGCTGGGGTTCGACCGACGGCGGGTTCGTCGGGATCGTGCGCGTCACGCTCGACAAGCAGCACCGTCCGGAACAGGACCGGCTGCTGGCCGAGCTGCGCAAGGTCGCGCCGCCGCTCGCCAAGGGCGCGCAAGTGCAAGTCTCGCTGCGCGGCGGCGGCGGAAGCGGCGCGCCGATCTCGTACACGCTCTCCGGGCCCGACACGCAGCTGGATCTGGCGGCCGACAAGCTCGCCGCCTACATTCGAACGCTGCCCGGCACGGTGAACGTGCAGACCGGCGCGGAGAACGCTGCGCCGCATCTCACCGTCCGCATCGATCCGGCGCGCGCCGCGCTGCTCGGCGTCTCGCCGGGCGCCGCGGCGACCGCGGCGCGCGTCGCGGTCGGCGGCGCCGTGGCAACGAAGGTCCGCACGCAGAACGGGCTGGTCGACGTGCGCCTGCAGTACCCGGTCGCGCAGCGCAACGAGATGGATCAGATCCGGCGCATCCCCGTTCGCGCGAGCGACGGTTCGTTCGTCTCGCTCGGTTCGCTCGCCACGTTCACCGAGGACCGCGCGCCGACGAAGATCCAGCGCGTCGACCGCGAGCGCGTCGTCGCCGTGAACGGCGACATCGACCGCTCGAAGACGACGCTGGGCGAGGTGATCGGCAAGGTCAACCAGCAGCTCGCGACGCCGGGCTTCCTCCCCGCCGGCGTGCAGCTCGCGACGCAAGGCGACTCACAGCTCTTCGAGGAGTTCACGAACAGCATGCTGCTGTCGATCGTGACCTCGATCGCGCTGATCTACTGCCTGATGGTCGTGCTGTACGGCTCGTTCCTCACGCCGTTCGTGATCATGTTCTCGATCCCGGTCGCGCTGATCGGCGCGCTGCTCGCGCTCGCGCTCACGCATCAGAGCTCGAACATCTTCTCGATGATCGGGATGATCATGCTCTTCGGGCTCGTGGCGAAGAACGGGATCCTGCTAGTCGACTACGCGAACACGCTGCGCAAGCGCGGCTTGACGTACGCCGAAGGGATCCTCACCGCCGGCGGGACCCGGCTACGGCCGATCGTCATGACGACCGCGGCGATGGTCTTCGGCATGCTCCCGCTCGCGCTCGGGCGCACCGAGGGCGGCGAGATCCGCATGTCGATGGGGATCGTGCTGATCGGCGGGCTGCTGAGCTCGCTGTTCCTCACGCTGTTCCTCGTCCCGGCGATGTACGTGACGACGAACCGCATCTCGGTGTGGTTCGAAGAATGGCGCGAGCGCCGGCGCGCGCGCCGCAGCGGGCTCGGGCCGGCGAGTGAAGAGCCGCTCGCGCCGCCGCAGGTCCCTGCGGGGGCGATGGGCGACTGAGCGCTCGCCGAACGCAGCTCCGCGCGGTCCGTTGACGGGCTCGCGGGGCGAGGTCGGCAGTCTGAGAAATCGCTGAGAACGGGTAAGGGGACCTCCGGCAATACGCTTTGCGGAGGTCCTCTACTCGATGAACCCACCCACCACGCAACGGCTCGCCGCGCTCGGCGCGACCGCGCTGCTCGTTTCGGCGCTCGCGGTCCCCGCGCTTGCGGCCGGGCCCGTCACCGTGCAGCTGAACGGCAACACGCTGAATCTCAATCCCGCGCCGACCGAGCGCGCCGGACGGGTGTTCGTCCCGCTACGCGGCGTGTTCGAGAATCTCGGCGCGTCCGTCGTCTATCAAGGCGGCGTGATCAACGCGACCGGACGCGGCCACAACATCTCGCTGCGGATCGGCTCGCAGACCGCGACCGTCGACGGCCAGCAGCAGACGATCGACGTCGCGCCGTTCATCATCGGCGCGTCGACCTACGTCCCGCTGCGCTTCGTCTCCCAGGCGCTCGGCGCGACGGTGAACTGGGATAACGCGAACCGCGTGGTCGCGATCGTTGCTAGCGGCGCCAACGTCGTGCAGAATCCCGGCAACGGCGTGATCACGCCGGCTCCAGCGTCGAACGGATACGGCGGCGGCGGCGCGATCACGCTGCGCGACGAGATGCCGGGACGCGGCGCCTCGGTGACCGCGCGGCGCCCGACGATCGGCGCGACGTTCGCCGGCGCGACCGCCGACGCGACGACCGTACGAGTCCTGCTCGACGGCAACGACATCACGAACGACTCGACCCGCTCGCCGCGCGGCTTCCTCTACGTCCCGCACGCCGCGCTGACGCCGGGGCACCATACGGTCCAGGTCTCGGGCACGGACAGCAACGGCGGCCCGTTCACCCGCGGCTGGGGGTTCAACTCCGGCACTTCGAACGTCGCGGCCGGCCAGATCACGAACGTCCGTCCGACGAACGGGTCGACCGTCGCGAACACGTTCACGATCACCGGACGGACGTCGCCCGGGGCGCGCGTCGCGATCCAGGTCGGGACGAGCGGCGGCCAGGCGACGGTCGGCGGTCTGCTCGGCGCGATCCTCGGCGTCGGCGGCCAGTCGAACACGGCGAGCACGACCGTGACCGCGGACGGGAACGGCCGGTTCTCGCAGCAGGTCACGATCAACGCGCCGTCCGGGACGCAGTTGGTCCTGGCGATCACGTCGACCGATCCGGCGACCGGCGCCAGCGGGACGCCCTACCAAGAGAACCTGACGATCCAATAAGCGCCGCTGCCTGCCTTCGCGCTTCGGCGCGAAGGCAGGGCGTGGCGGTCGCCGCGTCTCACCGATTCGCGGTGCCCGCGCAGTTCGACCGAACCGGCCCGCGCTCGCCGCGCAACGTGCTGATCACCGGCGCGGCGGCCGGGCTTCCCAAGGGGATCGCGCTCGCGTTCGCCCGGGCCGGCGAGCGCGTCTCGATCACGTACCGCCCCGGCGGGACCCCGCCCGACGCGGCGCTCGCGCTGCTGCGCCCGCACGACACCGGCGCGTTCGCGGTCGCCGCGGACCTGGTGCGCTTCGAGGCCGCCGCGGACGCGCTACGCGCGGTCGAGGCGGCGCGCGGGCCGGTCGACGTGCTCGTCCACGGGGTCGGGCCGTTCCTGATGCGGCGCTTCGCGCGCTGCACGCCGGACGACTACCGGCGCATGGTCGACGGAAATCTCGCCTCGGCGGTCGCGACGGCGTTCGCGGTGCTGCCGGGGATGCGCGAGCGCGGGTACGGCCGGCTCGTGTTCTTCGGGATGGAGGGCTCGTCCGCGACGCGCCCGTTCCGCAGCCTGTCGCTGTACGGCGCGGCGAAGGCCGGGCTCGTCATGTTCGCGCGCACGCTCGCGCTCGAGGAAGCGCGGCACGGGATCACGGTGAACGTCGTCGAGCCCGGCGACTTCCGCGACAAGGAGGCGGACCGGGCGGCGGCGCGTGCGCTGGCGGCGAAGAACCCGATGAAGCACGCCGGGTCGTGGGAAGACGTCGCGGCCGCGGTGCTCTTCGCGACGGCGGAAGAGAACGGCTTTCTGAACGGGATGGTGCTCGGTGTGAACGGCGGGGCGGCGGAGTTCGCGTGAAGTACACGACGTGGATCATCGTCGCGTTCGTGACGCTGATGCGCGGCTTCGCGGCGTGGAAGCTCCCGCTCACCGGCGACGAGGCGTACTACTGGGAGTGGGCCAAGCACCTCGCGCTCGGCTACGCCGACCACCCGCCGATGGTCGCGTACCTGATCTGGCCGCTCGACTGGGCGACGGCGAACCCGCTCTTCGTCCGGCTCGGCTTCCTGATCTGCGGCGTCGTCGCGGCGCTCGCGGCCGCCGGCACCGCGAAGCGCATCACCGGCGACGAGCGCGCCGGGATGGTGACCGCGCTCGCGATGACCCTCGCGCCGATGCTCTCGGTGGGGTTCGTGCTCGCGACGCCGGACGGGCCGCTGATGGCCGGCTGGGCGCTCTGTCTCTACCTCACCGTGCGCGCGTCGCAGACGCACGCGCGGCGCGACTACGTGCTGCTCGGCGCGGCGATCGCGTTCGCGCTGCTCTCGAAGATGTTCGCCTGGGCGCTCGTGGCCGGGATCGTTGCCTGGTCGCTCGCGCCGAACCGCCGCGCGCTCTGGCGCGAAGGGCTGGGGCTCTCGTTCGCGATCGCGTTCGTGCTGTACGTGCCGTTCCTGGTGTGGAACGCGCAGCACCAGTGGATCAGCTTCGTCTTCACGCTCTCGCAGCGCCACGTGGCCAAGCCGAGCTGGTACCGGCCCTTCTCGTATCTCGCCGCGAACGCCGGCGCGTATTCCCCGGGACTATGGATCGCCGCGCTGATCGTGCTCGTGCGCCCGCGCAACTCGTTGATCGCGTGGACCGCGACCCCGCTCAGCGCGCTGCTGGTTTTGCTGAACTTCCACGAGCAGATCGAGTTGCACTGGTTCTTCGGGCCGTACGTCTCGCTGGCGGTCGGAATGGGGATCGCGTTCGTCAATCTGTCACACCGCACGCGTGTGCTGTGGGCTACGGCCGGCGCAGTGCCTTCCGCGGTGTTGATTCCGTTTCTCTTCCTCGCCGCCGCGTTCCCCGGGCAGCTTTACTCGCAGTTTCTTGCGACCGGGTCGTCACTCCGCAACAGCGGGCCGTTTGAGATATTCACGTATTGGCCCCTCGCGCAGGACGTAAAACGACTTGCCGATGCCAACGATGCGGTCGTCGTCACCGACGGCTACGGATTCTCCTCGCAGATGGATTTCGAGGCGGGGATCCCGCCCGTCGTGATCGGCTACGCCCAACAAGGGCAGGAGGCGCGGCATTGGTACGACGCGGCGATGCGCCCGAAGCGCATCCTGTTCGTGGACAAAGAGCCGTTGGTGCCGCGGCCCAACCATCCCGACGACAAGGACGGGCGTCCCGATTTCCAGCGGCGGCTTGCGATGGCGTGCGGTGCCGTGAAGCCCGGACTGAATCTCGAATATTCGTACACGGATCCGACCGGGCACACCGTCCCGGCGCGCACGTACTTTCTGACGTGGTGCGAGTCGCCGCTCCCCGACGCGATCGCGATCCTGCGCTGGGAGACGCCCGGCGCGAGCCGCACGGCGTCGCGGCTGTGATCGACTACATCCCGCTCACCGTCACCGCGGGGAAGCGCGCGACGACCGCCGAGCTGCGCGCGCTCGCGTGCGAGCGGATGCGGCGGCTCGGCTATCCGTACGTCGCGACGGAGTTCGCGCCGAGCGGCTCGGGCTGCCGCTTCGACGTGATCGGGTTAGGCCGCTACACGCGCCAAGTGCGGATCTACGAGGTGAAGTCGTCGCGGGCGGATTTCCTCGCCGACGGCAAGTGGACGTCGTACCTGCCGTTCTGCACGCACTTCGCGTTCGTCGCGCCGGCCGGCGCGATCCAGCGCTGGGAGCTCGAGCGCGACGTCGGCCTGATCGAGTACGGGCATCCGTCGTTCGAGCAAATGCTCGCGAACCGCCGTTTCGGCTTCACGATGCGCGCCGACGACGTCCTGCGCTCCTCACGGCCCGCGCGCCGCCTCCGCGACGCCGTCGCCGACGACGAATGGCTCGCCCTCCTCGAGACGGTCGCCTTCTCCCGCCCGCTTCCGCACGACGAACCCACCTTCACCGACGGAGCCGGCATTTGAGCGTGGCCACCTAGAACTTGAACCCAGGCGGGCACGGCCCGTCAGCGATAGACGCGCGAACCCGCGAGTGGTGTTCCACATCGTCGTACCACGGCTTGGTGAACGCGTGCGTCAGTTCGCGATCGAAAGCGTTTCTCAGCGAAACCTCGAGGACGCCGATCGGCCCGAAGAAAGCTGCCGCCGCTGCGGCATTCCAGACGTACAGCTCGATCGCTCGTTCGAGGTCGCCTGCGACGGCGTTCCGATATGCGTTGAGCCGGTCCGCGCTCAGCGCCGCTTCGACGTCGGCTCGCAATTGAGATGTGTAGATGAACATGAGGTAATGCCGTCTTGACGGCAGCGATGCTGGTCGTTATACTGCGTGTGTGTGCCCCTGGAGCCACTGCCGAAAGGTACGCGTCAGGGGCCTACTCTTGTTCTTACGCCGCTTTGTGACAAGCGAACTTGCGCCGTGTTCCGCGATTCGCATGTCTGGCCGTTTTGGCGTTGTGGACAGCGAGCATCAGTGACTGGACGCCATGGGTTTCCATGTAGCCAAAGAGGGAGTGGTCGCTCGCTTCGACTTTCGGCCTGCGCGAACAGTTTGCGGCCCGCGAGGCATGACGAGCCGCAAGCTCTGCCGTACTCGGTACGTTCGACCCCACGGACGATCCCGACGACCTTCACCGACGGAGCCGGTATTTGAGCGAACGCAGACCCTTCGCGCTTCCGGGCGCGCGACCGCAGTATGGACCCGACCGGGTCGTGGACGTCCTGCACATCGATCTGCGGCTGCAACCGGATCTCGAGGGGAAGCGGCTCGACGCCGTGTGCACGACGCGGGTGCGCGCGATCGAGGACGGCGTCGCGCGGCTCGTGCTCGACGCGGTCGATCTCGAGATCGCTTCGGTGCTGCAAACGGCGGATCGCACGCCGCTGTCCTTTCGCGCGACTGCTGAGAAGCTCGAGCTGACGATCGAGCCGGCGTTGCGCGCGGGCGACGAGCTGGAGTTCGCGGTCGAGTACGCGGTGCGGAACCCGCGGCGCGGGATGTACTTCATCGAGCGCGAGCCGAAGCACGTCTGGACGCAGTGCCAGGACACCGACGCTCGGTTCTGGTTCCCGTGCTTCGATTATCCGACCGGGAAGCAGACGACGTCCGCTACCGTGATCGTGCCGAACGGGCACTTCGCGCTGGCGAACGGCGCGCTCGTCTCGCGCACCGAAGGCCAGACCGAGACGGTCTACCGATACGAGCAGCACGTGCCGCACCCGACGTATCTCATGACGATGGTCGCCGGGCCGTTCAGCGAGATCGAGCAGCCGCACGCGCGCATCCCGGTCTACTATTACACGCTGCCGGGGCGCGAGGCCGACGGCGAGCGCGCGTTCGGCAACACGCCGCGGATGATCGACCTCTTCGAGCGCACGATCGGCGTGCCGTACCCGTACGAGCGGTACTCGCAGATCGCCGTCGCGGACTTCACCTTCGGCGGGATGGAGAACACCTCGGCGACGACGCAGACCGACCGCGTCCTGCACGACGAGCGCGCGCACCTCGACTACTCGGCGGACTACCTCGCCTCGCACGAGCTCGCGCACCAGTGGTTCGGCGATCTCGTCACCTGCCGCGACTGGGCGCACGCGTGGCTGAACGAAGGCTTCGCGACGTACTTCGAGGCGGTCTGGCTCGAGGCGGATAAAGGCTGGGACGAGTACCTGTACGACGTCTACTGCGTGGTGCGGCGGTATCTCGAGGAAGACGAGGAGCGCTACCGCCGGCCGATCGTCTGCAACCTGTTCCGCGATCCGATCGAGCTGTTCGACCGGCACCTGTACGAGAAGGCCGGCGCAGTGCTGCACATGCTGCGCGGCCATCTCGGCTGGGAGCGGATGAAGCGCTCGCTGAAGCGCTATGTCAGCACGAACGCGCAGCGCAACGTCGAGACGATCGATCTGATCCGCGCGATCGAGGCGGAGACCGGGCGCAACACGCGCGGGTTCTTCGCGCAGTGGGTCGAGCGCGGTGGTCATCCGCAGATCGACGTCTCGTACGCGTGGGACGGCGAGCGCAAGACCGCGCTCGTGACCGTCGCTCAGAAGCAAACCGTCGACGACGAGAACCCGGCGTACGCGTTCGACCTCGACGTCGGCTTCGTCGCCGAGGCGCCGAGTGCGATCCGCACCGATTTCGGCGACGGGCCGCTCCCGGGCGAGACGCGCGTGCGGCTGCGCGTCGAGCGCGCGCCGCAGACGTTCGCGGTCCCGCTCGAGCGCGAGCCGGGGCTGGTGCGGATCGATCCGGCGGCCTGGATCCTCTCGTCCTGGACGTCGTCGCTCGGCACCGACGCGCATGCGGCGATCCTGCGCGGCGATCCCTCGCCGATCGCGCGGATCCGGGCGGCGAAGGCGCTGGCGAAGGACGGCAGCCGCGTCGCGCGCGACGCGCTCGCGCACGCGCTCGAGCACGATCCGTTCTGGGGCGCCGGCATCGAGGTCGCCTCGGCGCTCGGCTCCTCGCGCGCGCCCTCGGCGCGCGAGACGCTGCTGGCGAACGTCGCGCATCCGCATCCCAAGGTGCGGCGCGCGATCGCCGACGCGCTCGGCCGCTGGCGCGAGGAGCGCGTCGCTGGCGCGCTGCTCGCGATGCGCGAGGACGTCTCGTACTTCGTCGTCGCGGCGGCGTTGCACGCGCTCGGCAAGACGCGCGATCCGCGCGCCTTCGACGCGCTCGTGGCCGGCATGAGCACCCCCTCGTGGAACGAGACCATCGCGTCGGGTGCCGTCCGCGGCCTCGGCGATCTCGCCGACGCGCGCGCGCTCCCCGTGCTGCTCGACGCGTTGCGGCCGGAGCGCCACGAGGCGCTGCGCCGCGCGGCGGTCGGCGCGCTCGCGAAGTTGGGGACGCTCGTCGACTCGGTGCGCACCGAAGCGGTCGACGCGATCGCGCGCACGCTGCACGACAGCGGCTATCTCGTGCGCGTCTCGGCGTTTGCGGCGGCGGAGCGGCTCGAGGATCCGCGTCTGCTCTCGGTGCTCGACCGGCTCGTCGAGTCCGAGGACGACGGGCGCTTGCGCCGCGACGCGGCCGAGGCGGCGATCCGCATCCGGGAGGCCGAGAAGACGCCGGCCGCGCTGGCCGATCTGCGCGAGGAGGTCGACCGTTTGCGCGCGGAGTCGCAGAAGCTGCGCGAGCGCTTGGAGGAGCTCGGCTCGAAGTGAGCGCGGTTCGCAGGCTCGGCGCCGCGGTGCTCGCGCTCGCGGCCGTCTCGGCGTGTTCGCATCCCTCACCGGCGCCCGCGCCGTCGCCGCAGCCGACCGGGCTCGCCGCGGCGCCGAGCGCGCCGGCGTGGAGCGCCGAAGATTTGCGCGCGCTGCAAGCGCGGTTGCGCGGCGCGCTCGGCGCCTCGGCGCTCGCGACGAGCGGGATCGCGATCGTTGATGCGGGCGGGCGTCCGCTCTTCACGCGGCGCGAGCGCGCGGCGATGACGCCTGCGTCGACGTTCAAGGTGCTGGCCGGTGCTGCCGCGCTGCAGACGCTCGGCCCGGACTACCGGTTCTCGACGACCTTCGAGTCGGTCGACGATCCGTCCGACGGGAAGATTCGCGGCGATCTCTATCTCGTCGGCACCGGCGATCCGCTGCTCACGCGCGACGATCTGCGCGGGGGCGCGGCGACGGTCGCGCGTCAGGGCGTGCGCGACGTCGGCGGCGCGGTCGTCGCGGACGCGAGCGTGTTCTCAGGGGCCGAGGTGAACCGGGCGTGGGATCCCGACGACTTGCAGTACGGGTACGCGGCGGGCACCAGTGCGCTCTCGCTCGATCAGGGGACCGTCGAGTTCCATCTCGTGCCGGCGAGCCCCGGTGCGCCCGCGCGCATCCGCTTCTTGCCGCCCTCGGACATGGTGCGGGTGAGCGGATCGATCCTCACCTCGTACTCGACGCTGCTGACCATTCAGCGCGATCCGGCGCGCAACGACTTCACCTTCTCCGGGCGCGTCGCGGTCGGCGCGGAGCAATCGTTCTGGCGGCCGCTGGTGAACCTGCCGCTCTACGCGGCGGGCGTCGCGCGAGCGATGCTGCGGGAGCGCGGCGTCTCGGTCGAGGGCGGGATTCGAACGGGGATCGCGCCGGTCGCGCCGTACGTCTTGTGGCGGCATCGTTCGCCGAAGCTGCGCGACATCGTGCACGAGATGATGCTCGAGTCGAACAACCATTTCGCCGAGCAGCTCCTGCGTGCGGTCGGCGCGACGCGCGGCGCGGGGACCGAGGCGAACGGCGCGCTCGTCGAAAAGGCGATCCTCGTGCGCGACGGCGTCCCGCAGAGCGGGTTGCGGATCGTCGACGGCAGCGGGCTCGCGCCGAGCGACCGCGTCGCGCCGCTCACGCTGGCGATGCTCCTCGCGCGCACGGCGGAGCAGCCGATCGGGCCCGTCTTCGTCGGGTCGTTGCCGCGTGTCGGGATCGAAGGGACGGTGCGCCGCCGGCACGTCACCGACGCGCGCGGCGTCGCTCGCGCGAAGAGCGGGCACATCGAGAACGTCAACGCGCTCGTCGGCTACGTGCAGACGCGGCAGCATGGGCGGGTGGCGTTCGCGATCCTCGTCAACGATCGGCGGGCGGATGACGGGCCGGTGTACCGAGGGGTGGATCAGGCGCTCGACATCCTGGCTCGCAGCTAGCGTGCGTCGCGCCGGCCCCCAATGTCACCCTGAGCTTGTCGAAGGGTGAGCCACGGCCGTATACGTAGGGCGAAGTCACGTCATCCCGAATTGGCGCGAATCGTGTTGTCCGCCCTCGACTCGTCATTGCTCGCTCGCATTCTGTCCCGGGCATTGCGGCACGGCGGCGACTTCGCGGACGTGTTCTTCGAGAACCGGCTCACGCAGACGTTTCGGTTGCAGGACGGGCAAATTCGCGAAGCGTCGTCCACCGTGATGCGAGGAGCGGGCGTGCGCGTGGTCGTCGGACAGCGCGCGGGTTATGCGTATTCCGATGACCTCGACGAGGCCGCGTTGCTTCGCGCGGCGGAGGCCGCTTCGCTGATCGCGCGCGACGGGCGCGAGCAGAGCGTCGCCGTGGGGCTCGCTGCGGCGTCCGCGCCGTCGTTGTACGACGCGCATGCCGACGAGCCGGCGGACTCCGGGCGTTATGTGGACTTGCTCGCGCGCGCGGACGTTGCGGCGCGGGCGTTCGATCCGCACGTCGTCTCGGTGAACGCGTTCGTCGCGGACGAGCTGCAGTACGTGCAGATCGCGTCGAGCGACGGGCGTGTCGTGACCGACCGGCGGCCGCTCGTCGCGCTCGGTGTTCAGGTCGTCGCCCGTGACGGGGCACAGCGCGAGAACGGGTACGTCGGCGACGGAGGGCGGACCAGCGTCGACGTGTACGAGGTGAAGACGCCCGAGTCGATCGCGCGCGAATCGGCGCGCATCGCGACGACGAAGCTCGGCGCCCGCGAGGCGCCGGCGGGCGAGATGCCGGTCGTGATCGGCGCCGGCGGCGGCGGGGTGTTGCTGCACGAAGCGGTCGGGCACGGGCTCGAGGCGGACTTCAATCGCAAGGGGACGTCTCTCTACAGCGGGCGCGTGGGGGAGCGGGTCGCGAGCGATCTCGTGACGATCTACGACGACGGCGATCTGCCGGGCGAGCGCGGGACGGTCGCCGTCGACGACGAGGGGACGCCGGGGCAGCACAAAGTGCTGGTGGAGAACGGCATCTTGCGCGGATACATGCAGGACCGCTTGAACGCGCGGCTGATGGGCGTCGCTTCGACCGGGAGCGGTCGGCGCGAGTCGTTTCGCGTGCTTCCGCAACCGCGGATGTGCAACACGTACATGCCGGCGGGGACGTCGACGCCCGAAGAGATCGTCGCGTCGATCGACCGCGGGCTCTACGCGACCTCGTTCAGCGGCGGACAGGTGGAGATCAGCAAAGGCGATTTCGTCTTCATGATCGCCGAAGGGTACCTGATCGAAGGCGGCAAGATCACCGCGCCGGTGCGCGGCGCGACGCTGGTCGGGAACGGACCCGACGCCATGACGAAGGTCACGATGGTCGGCCACGACGGGCGGCTCGCAAACCGTTCGTACACCTGCGGAAAAGGCGGGCAGCGCGTCCCCGTCGGGGTCGGGATCCCGACGGTGAAGCTCGCGTCGTGCACGGTCGGCGGGACCGGCCGTGGCTGATCCGCGCGACGAGGCGCTCGGGCTCGCGGAGAGCGCGCTCGCGCTGATCGCGGAAGCCGGTGCGACCGACGCCGATGCGACGGTTACGATCGCCGACCGGTTCGCCTGCGAGGCCCGCGACGACGAGGTCACCAAGCTCGAGCGTTCGCGGGGCCGGTCTCTGCACGTGCGCGCGTTCGTCGGCAAGCGGCGCTCGACGCTCTCGACCAGCGATCTCTCCCGCGAGGGGATCGCGTCGCTCGCGCGACGCGTCGTCGCTGCGGCGGCGTTCGTCGGCGAAGACGCGCACGCGGGGCTGCCGGAGGTCGTCGCGCCGGACGGCGTCTGCGATCACGACCTGCTCACCGTCTCGCCGGACGTCGCCGAGCGCGCCGACGAGGACAAGATCGACGAAGCCCTCGCGATGGAGCGGGCGATCCGCGAGGCCGACGTGCGGATCGGGAACTCCGACGGCTCGCGCGTGCGCGACGCGCTCACGTCGTCGGCGCTCGCGAACACGCGCGGGTTTCGCGGTGTGGCGCAGGGATCGCAGGTCTCGCGCGCAGCCGCGCCGGTCGCGCTCGACGGCGAGAACAAGCGGATCGGTCACTACGGCACCGCGGCGCGCGGCTGGGCGACCGCGGAGAGCGCGCAAGCGGTCGCGCTGCATGCGGTCCGCCGCGCGCTCGCGCTCTTCGGCGCGCGCAAGCCGGCGACGATGCGCGTCCCCGTGATCTTCGAGCGCGATGCAGCGGCCGCGGTGCTCGACGACGTGTTCGCCGCACTCAGCGCGGCGAACGTGGCGATCGGCAACTCGTGGCTCGCCGATCGCGTCGGGCAGCGTGTCGGGAACGAGCGCATCACGATCGTCGACGACGGCCGGCTGCGCGGCGGGCTCGGAACCTCGCCGTTCGACGGCGAAGGCGTCCCGACGCGCGAGACCGTCGCCATCCGCAACGGCGTGCTGGAGACGTTCTTGAGCGATACCTACTGGGGACGCCGGCTCGGGATCGCATCGACGGGCAACGCATCGGGCGGCGGCGTCGCGGCGAACAACTTCTACCTCGTCCCTGGGACCGGGACGCTGGACGATCTGGTCTCGTCGACCGAGCGCGGCGTGCTCGTCCTCGACACGATCGGCTTTGCCACCGAGTACGCGAGCGGCGTCTACAGCCGCGGCGCGCGCGGCATCTACATCGAGGACGGCGCGCCGAAGTACGCGGTCGACGAGTTCACCATTGCCTCGACGTTCGAGGAGATGCTCCGGAACGTCGACGGAATCGCGGGCGATCTGCGGTTCGACGCCACCATCGTCTCGCCGTCGTTCCGCGTC
>DATHLN010000177.1:0-9034 GCA_035488115.1 Candidatus Limnocylindrales bacterium
TCCAGGTGACGATCCCCGAGCTGGGCACCATCCGCGCGCGCGAGCGTCCCGCGGTGATCCTGACGTCGAACCGCAACCGCGAGCTCTCCGACGCCTTGCGCCGCCGCTGCCTCTACCTCTGGCTCGATTATCCGACACGCGCGCAAGAGCTCGCGATCCTGCGCGCCCGCCTCCCCGGGATCGACGTGCGCCTCGCCGACCAGATCGCGCGCTTCATGGAGCAGCTGCGAAGCGAACCGTTTCAAAAGACGCCCGGCGTCGCCGAAAGCCTCGACTGGGCGCTCGCGCTGATCCGCCTGCACCGCGACGCGATCGACGCGCACACGCTCGAACGGACGATGGGCTGCATCCTGAAAGTCCGCGACGACTGGGAACTGCTGCGCGCGGGACGCGCCCGTTACGAGCCGCTCCTGAACGGCGGCACGGCCGCCCGCGACGCCGAAAAACTCGCCGCCCAAGACTACGGCCTCGGCACCGTCCAAGCGAATCCCCGTTGACGCCCGCGTCATCCCGGCCCTCGCCACGATGTCACCCTGAGCTTGTCGAAGGGTGAGAGACCACCACGACTTCACGAGCGGCGTAGCCGAGTTCACGGCAATGCTCCGCGAGCGGCACGGCTTCGGCGTCGGGAACGCGGCGACGCACCTCGCGCTCCGCGCGGCGGAGCTCGTCGGCATCGCCGACGGAGCGCGGCTACGCCGCGCGTTCCGTACGGTGTACGCCGCGACGGCCGAGGAAGCCGCGCGCTTCGATACCGCCTTCAACGCGTTCTTCTTCGGAGCCGAAGGCATCGCCCAACCGAACCTCGCCTCGCGCAACACGCGCCCGACGCGCGGCAACGAGAGTGCCGCCGAGCAGCCCTCGACGGAAAAGCGTCGCCGCGAGGGCGGACGCACACCGCCCGCGGACGACGATGCAGCGGCGGGCCGAGCCGCCGAACACCGCGCGATCGACGAGTCGAGCTCACCCGCCGCCGTCTGGCAAACCCTTCGCGCGCGCTACAGCCCGACCGCCGCGCGAGCCGAGCCGCCGGTGATCCCGCTCGACGGCCTCGACGCGATGCTCCGGCATGCGAGCCGCCTGGCGACCGCGGTGCGCATCGCGCGCTCACGGCGCCGGACGCCGAGCCCTCGAGGCGACCGCATCGACCTGCGGCGCAGCTTGCGCGCGAGCGTCGAGACCGCCGGAGACCCGATCGCGCTACGCCGCACGGCGCGCACCCGCCGCAGCGCACGGTTCGTCGTTTTGATCGACGGCAGCCGTTCCGCCGCCGAGCACGCCGCGCCGATGCTTCAGTTCGCGTACGCGCTCGTGCAGCGCTCGCGCCGTGCGCACGCATTCGTCTTCAGCACCGCGTTGTGCGACGTGACCGAGGCGTTGCGCGACCGCGACCGCGCGGGTCGCGCGCTCGGCGGCCTCGGCGAAGCGTGGGGCGGCGGCACGCGGATCGGCGACAACCTCCTCGCGTTCGTGCGCAACCACGGCGCGCGTCTGCTCACGCCGGAGACCGTCGCGCTGATCTTCAGCGACGGCCTCGACACCGGCAACCTCGACGGCCTCGAGCGCGCGATGCGCGAGCTGCGCGCGCGCGCCGCCGCGGTCGTATGGCTCAACCCCCATGCCGGGACGCCGGGTTTTGCGCCGAGCGCGCGCGGGATGCGCACGGCGCTCCCGTATCTCACCATGCTGCGCCCCGCGCGCGACGACGCCGACTTCGCCGCCCTCGCGCGCGCGCTGGAACGCCGCTGCCGTTACGGCAGGCTTACTTCACGTTGACGATGTCGGGCTTGATCGTACCGAGCGCCGCCGCGAGATCGCGCTGCTCCGCCGCGCCGACCTTGAACTTCACCAGAGTCTGCCCGAGGCCGGCGACCGCGGCCTGCCAGTCGTCCTCGGTGATCCCGAGGCCCTTGTGCGAGGCCCGCATGTCGCGTCCGATGTAGACGCACGGCCCGCCCGTCGCCGCGCACAGCTGGTCGAGGACGAGCTGGCGGATGCGCGCCTTCGAGTTGTCGCTGACGCCGCCGAAGAACCGCTTCAGCTTCGGATCGGCGACGAGACGGCCGATGAAATCGTCGGTGACCGCGGCGAGCGCGTCGTAGCCGCCGAGACGCTGGTAGAGCGTCGGCCCCGCCGGAGGCGACTGCTGCGCGTTCGCCGCGAGCGGCGCGGCGCAGGCGAACGCGGTGAGAACGGCGAGCGCCAAACGCGCCCGCAGACGAACGTGAGACATGGAACCCTCCGTTCGGTGGTCGTGGGTTGCTGTGCCGCAGAAACGCTACGAAACCGCCGGCGGATTTTCCCGGTGCCCGCACGGGGATTCGGTTGAACGAAACGTCTCAGAGCGGCACGACGAACCGCGCGACCGCGTCCTCGTCCCACGCGATCCCCGTCCCGGGCACGTCGGGGATGACGACGTGCCCATCGTCCACGCGAACGGGCTGCTGCAGAACCGGTCCGGCGTGATCGAGGTATTCCAGCCAGAGCGCGGTCGGCGTCACGCCGAGCAGGTGCGCGCTGATCTCGGGGAACGTGTGGCTCGACGCCGGCAACCCGGCCGCTTCCGCGAGCGCCGCCGCGCGCACCCAGCCGGTCACGCCGCCGAGCTTCATGACGTCGAGCATCGCGTGGTCGGAGGCGCGCGCGGCGATGCTCTTCGCCATGTCGCGCGGTCCCCACCAGTTCTCGCCCAGCTGGATCGCCGTCCGCGCCTCCGCGGCGATCCGTGCGTGCCCCTCGAAATCCTCGGCGAGCGTCGGTTCCTCGATCCAGTCCAGGCCTTCGCCGTCGAGCACGCGCGCGCGGTCGATCGCCTCCGGTACGGAGAGGCTCTGGTTGTAGTCGACCATCAGCCGCACGCCCTCGCCGATCGCGCGCCGCACTGCGCGGATCGTCGCTAGGTCGGCTGCGAGATCCGCACGGCCGATCTTCACCTTGATCGCGCGGAAGCCGCGCGCGACCAGCTCCTCCGCTTCGGCGGATGCGCCCTCCGGGCTCATCGTGCGCAGGCTCGCGTACACGGGGATCGGCCGCGGCGCGCCGCCGAGCAGCGTCACGAGCGGGACGCCGCACGCTTTCGCGCGCGCGTCCCAGATCGCCATGTCGATCCCGGCCATCGCGATTCCGACGAGCCCTTGCGGGCCGAGCAGCCGGAAATGGCGCAGCAGCTTTCGTTCGACCTCGAAGGGGACCGCCGCATCGCGCTGCAGCGGCGGTTCCAGGTTCGCGATCAGCTTCACGAGCGGCGCGAGCGCGGTCGGTATGTAACAGCGCACGTAGGCGACGCCGGTGATCCCCTCGTCCGTCTCGAGATCGATCAGCACGAGCGGCGTCGTGCGCATGACGCCGCTCGCGGTCTCGACCGGCTTCGCGAGCGTGAGATTCAAGCCGCGGGCGCGGATCGCTCGAATCGTCAAGCGCGGCTGAAGGTCCATGCGGACCGCTTCACCGGTGCGCGCCGCGCCGCCCTTTCGCGGTAGACAGGACGGTCTACCGGCGCCGCGAAGGCGCGCCCGACGGGCTTCTTCATTTCCACGGAGGTGTACGTTGGGGCGCGTGTTCCGCTGGATCGGCTTCGCACTGATCGCCGTCGTCATTCTCGTCGCGATCGGCGCGGTCGCCGTCGTCTTCTCCTCGAATCACGAGCTCGACACGCACGTCGTCGCCGCCGCGCCGCAGGCGGCGCTCGGGCGCGGCGACGTCGCACGCGGCAAGCACATCTTCACCGCCGTGTCGAGCTGCGTCGTCTGCCACCGCGACGACGCGGGCGGCGGGCCGTTCATCACCGATGCGGCGATGATGCTGCTGAACGCGCCGAACCTCACCCGCGGTCCGGGCGGGGTCGGCGTTCTCTACAGCGACGCGGACTACGACCGCGCGATCCGCCGCGGGGTCCGCCCGGACGGGACGCGGCTGCTCATCATGCCGTCCTGGGACTACGCGGCGTTCAGCGACGACGACGTGGCGTCGGTGATCGCGTACATTCGCAGCCTCCCGCCGGTCGACCGCGCGACGCCGCGCGTCAAGCTGGGGCCGGTCGGCCGCGTGCTGATCGCGACGCACAAGCTCACGTTCGACGCGACGCGCCTCGCCGACGAAGGCCCGCCACCCTCACCGCCCCCGCCGATGAAGACGGTCGCGTATGGCGAGTACCTCGCGCGCGTCGGCGGCTGCATGGGATGCCACGGCGAGCATCTCTCCGGCGGCCACCTCGCCGGCCCGCCCGACGTCCCGCCGGCGGCGAACCTCACGCCGACCGGGATCGGCACGTGGACCGACGTGCAGTTCATGCTGACGCTCACGAAAGGCGTCGACCCGAACCACCATCAGCTCAACGAGTTCATGCCCTGGCGCACGATCCGCAACATGACCGACGACGAGCTCGAAGCGATCTACCAGTACCTCAAGACCGTCCCGCCCCGCGAAACCGGCACCGGCTGACCACAACGTCATGCTGAGCCTGTCGAAGCATGAGCCAAGGCCGGCATGTTTCCTTGCGGCTCATCCTTCGACAGGCTCAGGATGACATGACCGCTTAGGATGACATGACGGCGAGCGCGCTCTGGGCGGCGGCTAGGCGGGCGATCGGGACGCGGTACGGGGAGCAGCTGACGTAGTCGAGGCCGAGCTCGTCGCAGAACGCGACGCTGCTCGGCTCGCCGCCGTGCTCGCCGCAGATCCCGATCTTCAGGTCGGCGCGCGCCTCGCGGCCGCGCTCGACGCCCAGGCGCATCAGACCGCCGACGCCGACGCGGTCGAGCACCTGGAACGGGTCGTCCTTGAGCACTTTCAGCTCGAGGTAGCGCGGGATGAAGCTCGCCTCCGCGTCGTCGCGCGAGTAGCCGTACGTCGTCTGCGTCAGGTCGTTCGTGCCGAAGCTGAAGAACTGCGCGATCCGCGCAAGACCGTCCGCGACGACGCATGCCCGCGGCAGCTCGACCATCGTCCCGATCCGGTACGGCACCTCGACGCCGCGCCGCAAGATCACTTCGTCGGCCGCGAACTTCACCGCGTCGTGCGTGATTCGCATCTCCTCGACCGTCCCCACGCCGGGTATCATCACGTCCGGGCGCGCGTCGACGCCGCGCGCGCGCAGGTCGCACGCCGCCTCGAAGATCGCGCGCACCTGCATCGCGTAGATCTCCGGATACAGGATCCCGAGCCGGCAGACGCGCAGCCCGAGCATGGGATTCTGCTCGTGCAGCGCGCGCACGCGCCCGAGCACGCGCATCTTCTCTAGGTATTCCGGATCGCTCTCGCCCTTCGTCAGGCGCAGCTCGGTCGTCGCGACGAGCAGATCCTCGAGCGACGGGAGGAACTCGTGCAGCGGCGGGTCGAGGAGCCGGATCGTCACCGGATAGCCGGCCATCGCCTCGAGGATACCGGCGAAGTCTTGCTGCTGGAACGGCAGCAGCTCGGCGAGCGCCTCGGCGCGCGCCTCGGGCGTGTCGCTGATGATCATGCGCTGCACGACCGGTAGGCGCTCTTGCTGCATGAACATGTGCTCGGTGCGGCACAGCCCGATCCCGGTCGCGCCGAGCTCGCGCGCCTTGCGCGCGTCCTCCGGCGTGTCGGCATTCGCCCACACTTCGAGCCGCATCGCTTCGCCGGCCCACCCGAGAAATTCCGCGAGCCAGTCGGGCAGCTTCGAGGGCGGCGGGATCAGCGCGAGCTTCCCGACCACGACGTTCCCGGTCGTGCCGTCGATCGTGAGCCAGTCGCCTTCGTTCAGCACCGTCCCGCCGATCGTCGCAGTCTTCGTCCGGTAGTCGACCCGCATCGCGTCGAATCCGGCGACGCACGGTTTCCCCATCCCGCGGGCGACGACCGCCGCGTGCGACGTCGCGCCGCCGCGCGAGGTGAGGACACCGCGCGCGGCGATCATCCCGTGCACGTCGTCGGGCGCCGTCTCGACGCGCACGAGGATGACGTCCTCGCCGGCCTGACCCCGCTCGGCGGCGGTGTCCGCGTCGAAGACGATCCGGCCCGCCGCGGCACCCGGCGAGGCGTTCAGCCCTTTGCCGGCGACGGCGAACTGCTGGTGCGGGTCGATCCGCGCATGGAAGAGCTGGTCGAGCGAGGCCGCGTCGACGCGCTTCACCGCCTCGGCCCGCTCGATGATCCCCTCGTGCACGAAGTCGAGCGCGATCTTCACCGCGGCCTCGGCGCTGCGCTTCCCACTGCGCGTCTGCAGCATGTACAGCTTGCCGCGCTCGACGGTGAACTCCAGATCCTGCATGTCGCGGTAGTGCGTCTCGAGCTGGTGCGCGATCGCGACGAACTGCGCGTAGACGTCGGGCTGCGTGCTCTGCAGCTCGGAGATCTTCATCGGCGTGCGGATCCCGGCGACGACGTCCTCGCCCTGCGCGTTGCGCAGATACTCGCCGAACAGCTCTTTCTCGCCCGTGTTCGGATCGCGGGTGAAGGCGACGCCCGTCCCCGAGTCCTCGCCCATGTTCCCGAAGACCATCGTGACGACGCTGCACGCGGTGCCCCAGTCGTCGGAGATCTTGTTGAACTTGCGGTAGTCGATCGCGCGCTTCGAGTGCCATGAGTCGAAGACCGCGCCGATCGCGAGCTCGAGCTGATGGTAGACGTCCTGCGGGAACGGCTCGCCGGTGTGGATGCGCACGATCTCGCGGAACTGGGCGATCACCTCGCGCCAGCGGTCGGCGGAGAGCTCGGGATCGGTCGCGACGCCGGCCTTCTGCTTCGCCTCGTCGACGACGCGCTCGAACTCTTCCTTCGGAATCTCGAGCACGACGTTGCCGAACATCGCCATGAAGCGGCGGTAGGCGTCGTACGCGAAGCGGTCGTTCCCGGTCAGCTTCGCCAGCCCGAGCACGGTCTCGTCGTTGAGGCCGAGGTTCAGGATCGTGTCCATCATCCCGGGCATCGAGACGCGCGCGCCGCTGCGCACGGAGACGAGCAGCGGGTTCGCATGCTTGCCGAACCCCTTGCCGGTGCGCCGCTCGAGCTCGCGCATCGAGGCCCGGATCTCGGCGGAGAGCCCGTCGGGGAAGTGCCGCCCGGCTTCATAGAACGCGAGGCAGACCTCGGTGGTGATCGTGAACCCCGGAGGGACAGGCAGTCCGGCCCGGGTCATCTCGGCGAGCCCGGCGCCCTTGCCGCCGAGCAGGTCTTTCATGTCGCCGCTGCCGTCCTCGAAGAACCAGATGGGCCGCTCGACCGCGACGCCGGACGCCCCCTTTCCTTCCTGTCCGGGCGTCCGTGGAAAATCGTTATAACGCCGCGTACGAACGGTGGAAAGTTTTTCCAACTGGTCCATGGCTAGGTAGATTCCCGCCCCGGCACCGTTTCAAGCGTGCGCTAGACCAAGTGCGTCGGACCACCGTCATCGTGCGTCGTGGTAGATCAGCCCCAGCGTCAGGCGCTCGCCGCGCCGGATCTCCGCGACCCCGTGCCGGAAGGCCGTGCGAAAATACCCCCGGGCCCCGCAGACCGGCCGGACCGCGTTGGGGAACACGACCGCGTCGCCCCGGCCGAGCGGTACGACGTGGGCGAGGCTCTGCTTCCGCGGCCGCTGCTCGACCAGGATGAACTCGCCGCCCTCGAAGTCGGCGCCGGGCTCCCCCAGCAGCACCGTCATCTGGAGCGGGAACGCGAGGTCGCCGTAGAGATCGCGGTGGAGCGCGTTGTGGTCGCCGGCGCGGTAGCGGAGCATCAGCGGCGTCGGCCGCGTCTGTCCCGCCGCGTGGCACCGCTCCAGGAACTCGGGGAGCGTGGCCGGGTAGCGCGACGGCTCGCGCAGCGCTTCGGCCCACGCGTTCGCGAGCGGCGCCAGCTGCGCGTACGTGCGCTCGCGCAAATCCGCGACGAGCGGCGGCAAGGGATATCCGAAGTATCGGTAGACGCCGCGGCCGTAGCCGTGCCGTTCCATCACCACGGTGTTGCGGAATAGTGCGTCTTCGTCGAACCGTGCGCGGAGCTCGGCACATTGCGCTACGCTCAGCAGCGCCGGCGCGATCGCGTATCCTCGCGCGGCCAGCTCGTCTGCGATCTCCATCGTTCGTATGACCGCCGGCGCGCCACGCCGGTTTGCGCGGCGATCGCTCTCGCATCAGCGTGCCAGGCACATGACACAGTGGTGCGCTACAACAGCGTCGTGTATCAGCCGCCAGAGATCATTCTTGACCTTTTCGCCGTGTACCGCCGCGCCGCCGGGCTTCCAATGCTTTCACGCGACGATCTATTGCGCCTATTTGCAGAGACAGACGCTCCAGCAGCACGACAGCCCGATCCGGCGAAGGTGATTCCGTTTCCGGCGGCGCGTCGCGACCGGTCGCGAGAAACCACGCCGTGACGCCCAGCACGTGCGCGAGCTTGAGCCCGACCAAGAAGCTCGCGCTCTTCGTCTGTCCCGACTCCATCTGCCGGATCGCGCCCTCGGTCACGCCGACGGCGTGCGCGAGCGCGCTCGGTGTGAGATGCCTCCGCATGCGCAGCGAGCGCAGCCGCTCGCCGAAGGTGTCGGACACGCGGGAAGTATACGAAGGCTTTCGTGTAGTGTGGTATTGCGCTCTACGCGGAAGTATGCTACCGGGATGCAGATGCGTGTACCGACCCGCCCCGCATGGGACTCGCGTACACGCGTCGGCCGTCCGTACGAGTGCGTTCGTTCCGCGAACGACACGCGTTCGTACGGCGGGCACGCCGTCGATCGTTCCTGCGAGCCCGCGCGAGCGGTGCTCGCCTACACCCCGGGGGCGATCGGCGGCGTCCGAATCATCAGAGGTCGCGCGCGCGAAACGATACCATTCCGGCCAAAACGACGACGACGATCCACGCGCAGGCCCATCCGAGCAGCGCGGGCGGCGGCGGCGAGGTGACCGTGAACGGATTCACCGCGCCGCTCCCGTTCGCGTTCGCCGCGACCGCGGTGAACGCGGCCGGCTGCAGCTCGTAGAGCGCGCCGCGCCACAAGGCGTCCGACGGGAAGAGCAGCGCGACGACGGTCCCCGCGTCGGCGAGGCGCTGATTTCCGAGCGCCAGCCCGACCGATTCGAGGATCCCG
>DATHLN010000178.1:0-2831 GCA_035488115.1 Candidatus Limnocylindrales bacterium
ACGTCATGTTCAACACGCTGCAGCCCGGTCCGCAGCAGAACGTGCTCGTGCGGCAGGCGCTCAACTACGCGATCGACGTCCCGGCGATCGTGAAGTCGGTCCTCGGCGGGCGGGCCTACGAGCTGGGCGAGCCCGTCCCGCCGAACTTCTTCGGCTACGACCCCGCGCTTGCGCCGTACCGGCACGACGCGTCGAAGGCGAAGGCGCTGCTCGCGAAGGCCGGCTATCCCGACGGCAAGGGACTCGCGCTCACGCTGTACGCGCCGCAAGGGCGGTACAACGGCGACAAGGAGGTCGCGCTCGCGATCGGCGGCCAGCTGCAAGCCGCCGGCGTGCACGTCGACGTGCGGACACAGGAGTGGGTCAGCTACTACGCGCAGGCGTTCAGGCGCGCGCTCTCGCCGATGTACATGCTCGGCTGGGGCAACATCACGTACGACGCCGACAACACGCTCTCGTCGAACCTCGTCTCCGACGCGACCACCTCGACCTACGCGAACCCGGCCGTCGACAAGCTCGTCGACGCCGCGCGCTACGAGCTCGACCCGGGCAAGCGCAAAGCGCTCTACGCGAAGGCGCTGCGGATCATCCACGACGACGCGCCGTGGCTGTTCCTGTTCCAGTACGAGGACTTGTACGCCACCTCGAAGCGCCTGCAGTGGCAGCCGCGCCCCGACGAGGCGATCTACGTCACGGAGATGCGGCTGAGGTAGGGCGCCGGCTCCGGGCTCCTTGCCTTGCTTGCGAAGATTCACGAGACAAGCGAGTGCAGGAACGGGCGCGCAGTTGGCCTATCGTGCCGGTCGTGGCTTCCGGACCGAATGCGACGTGGCCGTCTCGCGCTGTCGCGCGCTCCACGCGCGGGATGGTCGCCTCGCCGCATGCCCTCGCCACCGCCGCCGGCGTCGACGTGCTCCGGCGCGGCGGGAACGCCGTCGACGCGGCGATCGCGGCGAACGGCGTGCTCGCCGTCGCCTACCCGGCAAGCTGCGGGCTCGGCGGGGACGCGTTCTGGATCGTGCACGACCCGAGCCGCGTCGTGCGCGACCCGAGCGCCGCGCGGACCTGCGCGTACAACGGCAGCGGCCGGACGCCCCGCGCCGCGTCGCTCGACCGTCTCCCCAGCGGCATTCTGCCGCAGCGCGGCGCGCTGAGCGTCACGGTTCCGGGCGCGGTGCGCTCCTGGGAAGAGGTCGGGCTCGCGCACGGGACGCGCGGTCTCGACGAGCTGCTCGCACCGGCGGAGTACTACGCGCGCAACGGCGTCGTGTTCACCGACGTCGTCGCCAGATACGTCGCACTGAATGAACCGCTGTTGCGCGCCGATCGCGAAGCGGCCGCGATCTTCTTGTCGGACGGCTTGCCGCGCGCGGGCGACATCCTGTGCAACCGCGATCTCGGCGATACGCTCGGCGCTATCCGCAAGGGCGGCGCAGACGCGTTCTACGCCGGCGCGGTCGCGGAACGGATCGTGCGCACGCTGAACCGCGGCGGCAGCGCGATGACGCTCGAGGATCTCGCCTCGCACCGCACCGAGGTCACGGCACCGCTGCGAATCCCGTGGAACGGCGGCGAGCTGCTCGCGCACCCGCCGAACTCGCAAGGCGCGCTGCTGCTGCTCGCTGCCGGCGCGCTCGAAGAGGACCGCGACGCGGACGAGCCGCTGTGGCACCATCTCGCGATCGAGACGATGAAGCGCGCGATCGCGCTGCGCGACGCGACGTTCCGCGATCCCGCGTTCGGGCCGAGCGGGATCGAGAACGAGCTCACCACCGAAGCGCTGCGCGCGCTGCGCGCCTCGGTCGATCCGAACGCGGTCAGCCCGATCGAGCACCTGCCGGATCGCGGCGGAACGATCGCGCTGTGCGTCGTCGACGAGGACGGGATGGCGGTCTCGCTCATCGAGAGCCTGTACATGAACTTCGGCGCGGGGATCGTCGCCGACGGCACCGGCGTCGTGCTGCAGAACCGCGGCGCGTACTTCTCGACGCAGCCCCGTCATCCGAACGTCTACGAAGGCGGAAAGCGGCCGGTGCACACGCTCTCGCCGCCGATGTTCTTGCGCGACGGGATGCCGGAGATCGTCTTCGGGACGATGGGCGGCGACGGGCAGCCGCAGATCCAGCTGCAGTTCCTGCACCAGCTGGTCGACCGCGGCCTCGACGTGCAGCGCGCGCTCGATCATCCGCGCTGGGTCTACGGGCGCCACACGCTCACCGAGCGGCCCGATCTGCCGACCGGCGAGATGGTCATCGTCGAATCGCGCATGCCGGAGGAGATCGTCGCCGGCCTCGAGCGCCGCGGTCACCGCGTCGAAGCGCTCGGACCCTACGAGAACGCGATGGGCCACGCGCACGCGATCGTCGTCGACCGCGCGCGCGGCACGCTCGCCGGCGGCAGCGACCCGCGCGCCGATTCGCTGGCGCTCGGGCTCTAACGGCGGAAACGCGTCTGCGCTGAATCGCTGATCGCGGTCGCCCGGTCGACGATCCGCGCGTCGAGGCCGAGCAGCCGCGCGAGCGCGACCGCGTCGGAGGCGGTCGCCGCGCCGTCGGCCGCGACGATGCGGTAATCCATCGCCGCACCGATCGCTTCGAGCGCGGCGTCGAGGTCGCTCGCACGAATCGTGTCGAGCGCTTCGGCGCGCAGGCCGGCGACGCGGAGGTGGATGACGCCGGCCGCTTCGGCGACCGCGTCGAAGTGCGTCGCGACCAGCGCGAGCGCGCCGCATCCGCGGAGCGCTTCGACCAGCGCGATCAACAGCGCACGCCCTTCGCGCGGGCCGGTCGTCCGGGCGAACTCGTCGACCAGCACCAGCGTCGCCGGCGACG
>DATHLN010000179.1:0-16130 GCA_035488115.1 Candidatus Limnocylindrales bacterium
CGGACATTCGCGATGGTCGGACGGTATCCGTTCGGCGTGCTGTACCTGACCGTGCCGCCGGAAGAAGTCGATCCGAACGTGCATCCGACCAAGAGCGACGTCCGGTTGCGGCACGCCGATCGCGTCGTCTCCGCGGTGAAAGAGGCGATCGCGACCGCGCTGCGCCACCACGCGATGGACCGGCTCCAGCGATCGGTCTCGTTCGCGCCGCCTGCGGGAGAGTACACCGAGACGACATCGACGGCCACGACGATCGTGAAAACCGCGAGCGCGCCGGAGTGGGCCGAGCCGCGATTGTGGCCGCAACCCGAGATCGGCACGCCGGGGCAGACGGTGCGCGTGCTGGCGCAGATCGACCGCACGTTCATCCTCGCGAGCGACGGCGACGCGGTCGTCCTGATAGATCAGCATGCGGCGCACGAGCGGATCGTGTTCGAGCAGCTTGCCGCGAACGCGGGTGCCGGCGTCGCTTCGGAGCCGATGCTGGTGCCGCACACCTTCGAGGTGCGGCCGGAGGAGGGCGAAAAGCTCGACGCGACGCTCGACGTGCTGGCCGCGAGCGGGCTGCACATCGAGCACTTCGGCGAGCGCGCGTACCGGATCACCGCGACTCCGGCGCGGCTCGTGCACGCGGGGCGCACGCGGCCGTTCGACGTCGCGGACTTCATCGACGGGCTGAGCGACGACGTGCGCGGGCTCGACGCGGACCAGCGCGTGTGGGCGTCGCTCGCGTGCCATTCCGTCGTGACCGCGCACGAGGCGCTGACCTATCCGGAGATGACCGCGCTGGTCGAGCGGCTGCAGCGCTGCGAGAACCCGATGCACTGCCCGCACGGCCGGCCGACGATCGTCCGGCTCGAGCCGGAGCAGATCTCGAAGCTCTTCAAACGCGTGTGAGCGCCGGCGTCCTGATCCTCGCCGGGCAGACGGCGTCCGGAAAGAGCGCGCTGGCCCTGGAGCTGGCGGAGCGATTCGGCGCGGAGATCGTCGGCGCGGACTCGCGGCAGATCTACCGCGGCATGCGGATCGGAACTGCGGGGCCGACCGATGCGGAGCTCGCGCGCGTGCCGCATCGTCTGGTGGGATTTCTCGATCCGCGCGAGCGGTATTCCGCGGCGCGGTTCGTCTCGGATGCGATGGCGGCGATCGACGGCATTCACGCGCGGGGTCGGCGTGCGATCGTCGCCGGCGGGACCGGGTTCTACATTCGCGCGCTGACGGGTGACGTCGAGCTGGCGGCGGCGTACGACGCCTCGGTGCGCGAGCGGCTCGCTCGCGAAGCGCGCGTGCATCCGCCGGACGTCTTGGCGGAATGGCTGCGCGCGCTTGCACCTACGCGAGCCGAGGCGATCTCGGCGAACGATCCGTACCGCATCACGCGGGCGCTCGAGATCGCGCTCGCCGAGCGCACGAGCGCGCCGGGTGACAACGCGCGCGCCGACGACGATGCGCGCGGCGGGAACAGCGAGAATCTTCGAACGCGCGGCATTCCGTTCCGCAAGCTGTATCTCGAGATCGCGCCCGGCGAGCTGGAACGGCGGATCGCAGCGCGCGTCGACGGGATGCTCGCCAATGGGTTGCTCGACGAGGCGGAGCGCGTCGGCGCGGATGCGGTCGCTGCGGATGCCGTCGGGTACCGCGAGGCGCTCGCGTATCTCGCCGGGTGGTCGACGCGCGCGGAGCTGCGCACGCAGTTGATCCGCAACACGCGGCGCTACGCGAAACGGCAGGCGACGTGGTTCAGAACCGAGCCGGGGCTCGTCCGGGTTCCGGCGGACGACGCCTTCGCGCGCGCGGGCGCCGAGGCGGGAGCACTCCCGGGCTGGGAATAAGCCAGCCGTATCATGCCCCCACCGACAGGCTCAGGGCGAACGCAGCCGCTCCAAGACGCATACCTGGCCGAGGTGAAGCGCCAAGCCGTCCCTGTGACGATCTACCTGGTCAACGGCTTCCAGCTGCGCGGCGTCGTGAAAGGATTCGACCCGTTCACGATCGTCCTCGAGTACGAGAAGAAGGCGCACCTGATCTACAAGCACGCCGTCTCGACGATCTCGCCGAACGGCGCGGTCAGCGCGCCGCTCGTCCCCGAAGACGGCGAGGCGGTCGCGCCGTGACGACCGGCGTCCCGGTCGTCAAGACGAACGGGACCGGCAACGAGTTCGTGCTGGTCGACGAGCGCGTCGCGCCGCTCGACGACGCGGTCGCGTTCGCGCGGCGCGTCTGCGACCGCGATCAGGGGCTCGGCGCCGACGGCGTCCTCCTGGTCGAGCCGTCGGAGCGGTTCGACGCGCGGATGCGAATCGTGAACGCCGACGGCAGCGAAGCGGAGATGTGCGGCAATGGGATGCGCTGCGTGGCGCGCTATCTCGACGAGCACGACGGCCTCTCGCTGGCGACGGTCGAGACGCTCGCGGGCCCGATCGAGACGCGTATCCTCGCGCGCGCGCCGTACCGCGTCGCCGTCGAGATGGGCGAGCCGCGGATCGGCGCGCCGCACCTGATCGGGCGCTTCAGTGCGACGCCGGTCGACCTCGGGAACCCGCACGTCGTCATCCGCGTGCGCGACCTCGAAGCGATCGATCTCGCGGTCGTCGGGCCGCAGATCGAGCGCGACGCGCGGTATACGCACGGGACGAACGTCCACTTCGTGAGCGGCGAGCGCGCGCACTGGCGCGTGCGCCACTGGGAGCGCGGCGCCGGCGCGACGCAGGCGTGCGGAACCGGCGCGGTCGCCGTGGCCGCGGTCCTGATCGCGGCCGGCGATGCAACCTCGCCGGTGGTCCTCCATGTTCCGGGCGGCGTGCTCGAAGTCGACTGGAAGCCCGGCGAGCGCGCGACGCTCGTCGGCGACGCGGTGCGGGAGTTCGAGCGCGTCGTCGCATGACGGGCCTCGCGTACACGGACGCGAGCCGCCGCATCTACTACGATGAGACGCGCTCGCCGCTCGCGGACGGCGGGATCGAGCGCGCGCCGCGCGCCGAGGAGCTGATCCTCGCGCCGCCCGGCACCGTGACGACGATGCTGCCCGGGCGCACGCCGCTGCTCGCCGGCGGCGTGCCTGCGTCTGCGCGCCGCACCGCGCTCGCCGCGCTGCTGCCGGCCGGATACACGCGGCTGTTGCTGCCCGCGTACCGCCGGCGGGCGGACGCGCCCGCGCTGCCGCTCTTCGGCTACACGTTCGCGTGCGTCGTCGACGACGAGCTGCACGTCGCCGCGATGCGCACCGACGAGAGCGAGGACTGGACGCCCCGTTATTTCGGCGAAGGCGAGCTCGAAGCGCTGCTGCGCGCGCGCCAAGCCGAGGACCCGCGCAATCGCACGCTCGCCCAGCTCGCGATCTGCTCGCGCGACTACGGCTGCTTCACCGCGCAGAACGTGTTCCTCGAGCGCGGCGAAGCGGCGCTGCCGGTCTCGCCGAAATGCAACGCCGCGTGCGTCGGCTGCATCTCCGAGTTGGCGCCCGACGCGGGGATGCCTTCGCCGCAGACGCGCGTCGCGTTCGAGGCGGACGCGGACGACGTCGCGCGGATCGCGATTCGCCACCTCGAGCGGGTGCCGGACGGGATCGTCTCGTTCGGCCAGGGCTGTGAAGGCGAGCCGCTGCTGCGGGTAACGACGATCGAGCGCGCGATCGCAAAGATCCGCGCCGCGCGGAGCAACGGCACGATCAACCTGAACACGAACGGCTCGCTGCCGAAGAGCCTCGGCCGGCTGATCGACGCGGGCTTGCAGGCGGTGCGCGTCAGCCTCAACTCGTTCCGCAAGGACGCCTACGCCGCGTACTACCGGCCGGTGGGATACGAGCTCGACGACGTGCTGGCGTCGATCGCGCTCGCGGTCGAGCGCGGGCTGCGCGTCTCGCTGAACTACCTGACGCATCCCGGCGTGACCGACGAGCGCGCGGAGGTCGAGACGCTGGAGCGCTTCCTCGGCGAGCACCGCGTCGCGATGGTGCAGACGCGCACGCTGAATATCGATCCCGAACGCTACTTCGCGCAAGTCGGACGCCCCGCTGAGCCGCTCGGGATGCGCGAGGCGCTACACCGCATCGAACGCCTCGGCATCCCGCTGGGCAACTTCACACACACGCATTAGTACGTCACCACGGGCGGCGGTGCGGCGTAGGTGGTGTGCCGCTGATGCGGCTCGTCGGTCGCGTGTGGTGCGTGCCGTGAGGTGGTGCCGTGTTCGACGGCGTCGCCGCCGAGCGCGATGTCGTGCGCGTGGGTCGTGACGTCGACGCCGGAGCCGGTCGCGCGGAGCGTAGTCGCGATCGTGCCGCCGTGGCGGTTCGACGCGTTCACGATCAGCGAGCCGTCTTGGTTCGCGGTGACGCGCTCGCCGCCGGAGAGCGTCGCCGACTCGCCTTTGCCGAGCGCGACTTGCCGGCCGTCGTCGTAGACCGCGAACGAGCCGTCGCGGTGCATCGTGATCTCGTCCTGGTTGAAGTTCGTGTGGACGCTGGCCGAGTCGTTGAAGGTGACGCCGTTCGCGTCGGCTTGCGTCACGCCGGTCGAGACGCGGTAGCCGCCCTGGATTTGATTGCTGTGGACGAGATCGCCGTGCGCGGTCATGCTGTCCCAGTGCTCGTCGACGGCGCGGTCGCCGTTCGGGCCGATCGCGGTTCCCGTGGTCGCGATGTGCGGGTCGCCCGTCGAGCTCACGTCGGCGTTCTCGAACTGCTGCTGCGGCCCGCCGGGCGCCCACGGCGGAGCGCCGCCGGTCGCGCATGGCGTTTGTCCGCCGTTCCCGCACCACGGATCGCCTCCGTTCCCCGCGCCGCTTTGGCCGGTCAGCGTTCCGATGAGCTGCTGCAGCGTCGCGACGAGCCCGGACAAGAGGCTCGCGATCCCGCCGCCGGTCGTCCCGTTGGTGCCGCCGAAAAAGCCGCCGAACGGATCCTGCCCGTTGGCCGCGCCGGTCCCGCAGTTCCACCACGGGCGCGCGACGGCGTCCGGCGTCTGCGCGGCGCTCGTCGCACCGAGGCCATCGCCCGGCCACAGCCGGCGCCCCTCGCCGGCTGCCGCGTCGAGCGAAGAGAGGTCGAAGCTCGGCCCGAGTCCGGGCCACTGGGTCTGCATCATCGTGCGCGTCTCCTGGAAGAGTGGTTCACCCGCCCATCCCGCGCACGCGGCATTCAACTAGGGCCGTTCGCGGTGCTCGCGGCCGCTTCGCATCCCGGCCGGTGCGGGTCGCCTTCGCGCTCAATCATCGCGCCGCACGATTCGCACACGAGGTGCAGCCAGCACACCGGGTCACCGGCCTCGGGTTCCGAACCGTGGTTCACGTGCCGATCCTCGTGTCCGATCTTGCTGTCAAGTCTGTCAAACCGTGATCGAGCTTGTCAATTCTGTCAAACTTTTCCAGAACGGTCCGCGCAGCAAAGAAAGCAATAGAGAAGAGAACCGCTCGGTACCAAGCGGTTCTCGCAGTTCGGGCTTTCCCCGATAGACTGGCACAGTATAACGAATTCGTTGCGGAAAAGCAAGGCGTCACAAATCCGCGTCCGGTGGTATTTGCGGGACAACCCGCGCTATGCCCAAAGCGTGCAGCACGCCGCGCCGAACGGCGTGGAGGTCTGATCCGTCGAGCCGTGAGACTTTGCCGGCGACGAAGCGGCGGTCGTGGTGCAGCCGGTCAAGCCGCGCTCGGCCGGCATGTGCGAGCAGGTCGCACTTTGCCCAGACGTCACCTCCGCCCAGAAACGAATAATGTCTTGTCAGCCGGACATGGATCGGGTGAACGCTGCGCGGCTGGGTCTGCGACAGTGGGACGATGAGGACGACGGGCCGTGCCAGCTGAGGCGACACCACCACGACAGGGCGGCGTTTCGTCATCTCAGGTTCTTCATATCCCCGGAAGTCGCACAGCAGAACGGTTCCCGGATTGGGCCAAAAGGTGATCATAGAATGCAGTGCGTCGGACTCGGTGTAATGATTCGCAGCGTAGCGACGCGCTATGCCAACAGGGTGGCAGTTTCAAATGCTAAAACGAGCTGGCCGACGAGCGCGGCGGAACGCGTCTTCGCCAGGGAGGTGGAACAGATCGGAATCAGACGTCCCCCGACGCCGTACGGTGTACAACGATGACAGTTGTTCCGCCGTAGCTCATCGAGGCGCTGGAACGGCATCCGAGCCGGCGCGTCCGCCGTGCGGCCGAGCGGACTCGCGCGACGGTCATTCGGCCTGAACGGCAGCCGGTCGCGCCGGCGGAACGCGTCGCGCCGCGGCCGCATCCGAGACGGCGGCTGGTCTACGATTCCGAAGGGACCAGGACGCTTCCCGGGAGACTCGTGCGGACAGAGGGCGAGCGCAGCTGCGGCGACGAGGACGCCGACCGGGCATACGACATGGCGGGACAGACGCTTCAGTTCTACGCGGCGGTGTTCAAGCGCGACTCGATCGACGATCGCGGAATGCACGTGGTCTCGAGCGTTCACTTCGGCGAGCGCTATCAGAACGCGTCGTGGGACGGCGCGCAGATGATCTATGGCGACGGCGACAGGGAAGTGTTCAACAGCTTCACGAGCTTTCTCGACATCGCGGCGCACGAACTGGCGCACGGGGTCGTGCAGGTAGATGCGGGGATCGTCTATGAGGATGAGTCCGGCGAGATGACCCTGATGCGGTCGAACGGATCGTCAGATCACGGCGATGCGACGTTCAACGGCACGGGTACGGACGCGGACGATCCGTCCGAACGCGTCGCGACGAGGAGCGCGGAGACCGTCGTCTGTCCCACTGGGACGGCCGCGAGCGGAAACGGGAACGCCGCCTGCCACTGTCCGAGCCCGGTCTGGCTGAAGCCGATCGTCTGCGTCCCGATCTGCAGCTTGAGCGCGGTTGCGTTCGTTGTCGTCACCGCTGCGGCGCGCACCGACGTACCGTTCGCGACGACCGTCGGCGAGAGCGTCGCGAAGAAGATCTGCACGGGATCCGTCGCCTTCGCGAAGTTGCTCTGCGGCGGCGATCCGAACGTGAAGACGTTGGTCTGCGCGAACGCGCTCGGCACCGGCGACGGTGTCGCTTCCGGCCGCAGCGGCAGAGCCCCCGGCGCTGGCGCCGCGGACGGTGACGTCAGCGGCGACGGCGTCCCCGGCCCCGCCGGCGGCATGACCACTGTGCCCGCGGGGACGCGGCCGCCGCGGCGACCCGGTGACGGTGGAGCAGCGACGATCTGGCCGCTCGGCGGCGGGAGATGCGCGTTCGGAGGAAGCGTCGGCAGCGGCGCCGGCGTCGGAATCGCGCGCAACGCGGGTCCCGGCAGCGGGGCCTTGCCGGGCTTCAGGACGTGCGGCGTCACGACGATGATGAGCTCGTTGCGCTGACCCTGCACGTTCTCGTTGCGAAAGATTCGCCCGACCAGCGGGAGGTCGCCCAATAACGGCACCTTCGTGGTGGTGCGCGTGTCGCTCTCTTGAATCAGGCCGCCGATCACCAGCGTCTCGTCGTCCTGCAAGTGCACCGTCGTTTGCGTGTCGCGCGTGCTGATCTCCGGAACGCCGGCGTTGGTCCCGATGAGGCTGTTCACTACCGGGTGCAGCACCACGGTGACGCCGCCGTCGGGTGTGACGGAGGGCGTGATGTCGAGCGTCACGCCGGTCTGGAAGCTCTGCACCTGCGTGGTTGCGATGGTGCCGGCGTTGCCCGCGGTCGTCGTGAGGATCGAGATCGTATCGCCGGCGCGGATCGTCGCGGTTCGGCCGGAGAGCGTGGTGATGCGCGGATCGGCGAGCACGCGCCCTTTGCCGTTCTGCACCAGCAGGTTCAACTGCGCGGTGAACGAGATCGGCGTCCGCGTCAGCGCCCCGAACCGGCCGAGGCGCGGTGGGCTACCATCCGGGTTCGGCGTCGGCTGCACCTCTGTGAACGTCGAGCTGATCAGCGCGGTGCCGAGCTGCAGGCCGAGGTTCTTCGCGACCGTTTCGTCCACTTCGAGCACTTCGGTGTCGAGCACGACCAGCGGCGCGACGACGTCGACCTTGTCGATGAACTGGCGGGCGGTGCGCACGCTCGAGGGCGGGCCCACCAGCGCGACCTGCCCCGGCGTCGGAAGCTGCACGACGCGCACGTCCGGGGCGACAACCTGCAGCGCTTGCGTGAACGAGGTTACCGCGTCGACGCCGCCGTTCTGCGCCTGACCGGGAATATATGACTTGAGCGTGATCACATCGGTCGAGCCGCTCCCGCCCGCGCCCTGCGTGGCGACGGCACCGGAGCCTTGCGCGGCCGCCGGTGCGTCGAGCTGCGCAACGGCGTCCGCGATGCGCTGCTGCTGCGCCGCGCTCGCGGTCACCGCGATCGCGTTCAGCGATGCGTCGACCGTGATGTCGAGATCGCGGAAGCTGCGGCTCAGTAGGTCGGCGACCGACGATGCGTCCAGAGTCCGGATGCGATAGACCTGCGTGTACCGTTCGCCGAAGCTCGGGAGATCGACTTGCGCGACGAGTGCTTTCGCGCGCTGCACGGCATCGGACGGCCCCGACAGCACGACGGCCGCTCCGGAGACGGAGACGTGTACGCCGGGGACCTGCGCGGCGATCGCGCGCGCGACATCGCGCGGCGCGCGGCGCGAGACGGGGACCGCTTCGGAGACGGCCGCAAGCGGCGGCGGCGTCATGAGCGGCGTGTCGAGACCGGCCACGGCGGTCTTTATCTGCACGAGGTCCGCGGGCGTCGCTGTCACGAGCAGCTGGCGTTCGCCGGCGACGCCGAACCGCGCTTTCGGAAACGACTTCCGGAGCTGGCCCGCGATCGAACCGGCGCGCATGACGCGGAGCGGCAGCGCCTCGGTGACCGCGGTCGACGGGTCGCGCACGTCGATGCCCTGCAGGACGGTCTTCATTGCCTGGATCTCCGCGGGCGGCGCGAGGACGATCAGCGCGTTCGCCCGCGCGTCCTCGCGGATCGACGCTTGCGGGAAGAGCGGCTGCACGATCGCCGCCGCGCGCTTCGCGCCGACTACCGCGAGCGGGATCACCACCGGCGCGGTCGCGTTCGGGACACGTGCGGCGCCGGCCGCGACATTGACTTGATAGACGCCGTCTCGCAACTGATACGTCGCCCCCAGCGGCTCGAGAATCGCGCGCAGGGCTTGCGGGAGCGAAACCGCGTGCAACTCCAGAGTGACGTACCCGGTCACGCCCTCGGCCACGGCGATGTTCGCGCCGCTGACGTGCGCGAGCCGCATGAGCACCGCGCGGACTGGCTCGTTTTGGGCGTGCAGGGTGATCCGTACTTGCGGAGGTGCTGCCGGCGTACCGGCGACGCTCGGTAGGGCAGCCAGGGCGATCGACGCGGCCAGGCCCCACGCGGCAAGTCGATCCAGATAACCCATGGCTTGTCCTGCTTGACGAGAGGGCCTAAGGTGCGCTAAGCATACGGTACGACCGCCCCGTCGGTCAAGGCGAGGTCCAAGCCGACATGATGGCCGGTCGCCTCGATCTGCGGTACGGGCCTCGCTGCGACCACCACGGGAGGGGGCGCACATGCCACGTCCGCAGATAACCGCCTCGGTGCTCACCGTCGCGCTGCTCGCACCGCTCTTCGCGGTACCGACATCGGAGGCGCGAGCGGAGAACCGCACCACCACCCCGCGGCCGGCACCGCCACTCGCCTCCCCGATGCCGTCGACGAACGGCGCACGACGACGGCTAGTCGTCGGGACGAGCGAGTTTCCCGCCGATCCTCACACGTTCGCGCGCACCCATGCCGCGCCACGGCACCCCGCGAAAGGCGCGCTGGCGCATCAGATCCTCAAGCGACCCGTGCGTGTCGCGCCGAATTCGCGCGGGCGCGGGTCGCGCGCGACCGGTCCGGCGATAGTGCCCGGCGCGATGGATCCGAATAAAGCCGCCAAGAACGTCGGCGCAATCGTCGTCTCCTACATGGCGCGTCATCCGAGCACGCCGGCACCGACTGCCACGCCGGTGACGCTCGCGCGCCGCCGCGTCGTCAGCGGCAACGTGCGCCGCGCCGCCAGTGTGGACATCACTTCGCAAAACGTCACCGGCATCAACCACTGGTGGTCGTACGAAGAAGGCACCATTCCGGGCGTCGGCCGCTGGATGGTCAACGCGAACTCCGGGAACTTGCTGGTTCAGAGCGACGACATGGACGTGCCGCATCGTGGCATCCATCTCGCCTTCCGCCGCACGTACAACTCGTTCAGCCGCCATGACTATTGGGGAACCGACGGGGCTACTGAGATCGGTCAGTACGGCGGCGGGTGGACGAACACGTTCGACGCGCACCTTTCGACGAACGGCTGCCCGAACACCGGCTATGCGTGGGCTGGATTCTACGGCTTTTCCGTGCACGACGTCGACGGCGCGCGCTACGACTACTGCTTCAACGCCTCGGGACAGCTGCTTCCGCCGCCGGGTATGCAGGGTACGTCGCTCGTTGCGAATCCTGACGGCGGCTCATTCTACTGGACGAAGAAGAACGGCACGCAGTACACGTTCTACGCGCCCTACTACGGCGGGACTTCCACCGCGTACAGCGGGCGCATCTACCGCATTTCGGGGCGCAATCAGAACAACTATATTCAGTTCACGTACGCGTGGAGTCCGGACGCGTCTTCAAGTGCGAACCTCACGAACATCTATGCCGCGACCGATAATGGCGGATCGCAGGCGACCCTTACGTTCGCGAGCTTCAACGGACAGGTCTTGCTCTCGCAGCTGACGCGCCCAGACGGTGCGACGATCTCGTACAGCTACGATGCGGACGGCGAACTAATCTCGGTGTCAAAGCCGCCGCCGAACAATTCGGGCACTCCGGTCACCGAGACGTATAATGGCTACCAATCGTTTTTGATGGTCGCCGGGCCGCGCTGGAACGCCGGGGCCGATACCGACGGCGGTTACGTCGCGTTCGAGATGGACGAGACGACCACGGCACAGGTCGACGGCATCGAGTCGGTTGGCGTGATGAACTTCACGCCGAGCGACGGCACCAACACCCTGTTACAGCCGTCGGCCGCGACCGGGGCGATGCTGTACCGATGGGAATCGGTGTTGGTTCAGCCGACCTACACATCGTTCTCTGATACCGATGGGCACGGAACGGTACAGTACGTTGACGGAGCCGGCCGGCCGACGGTTCGAAAAGAGTACACGGGCACGCAATGGCTGCAGACGTCGGAGGCCTGGGATGCGAGCAACGACTTGATTGCGACGGTCGATGCCCGCAACAACGAGATAGACTACGCGTACGATCCAAATGGCAACACGGTGGCCGAGGCGGCGCCGTCGACGACGACCAGCGTCGGCACGTTTCGGCCGACGAAGCTTTACGACTACGACCCTCAAAACAACGTCGTGGCCTATTGCGACGAAAAGGAGTCGCATGCTACGGGGCGTGGCGACTGGACCACGTCCGGTCCTCCGACGGCGGGAGGTCCCGACGCGCTGTGCACGACCAATGGCGCAGGCGCGCATGACGTCTTCGCGTTCGCATACCCGTCCTATGAGCCGTACGGTCAGCTGACGACGATGACGACGCCGATGGGCTATCGTCGGTCGATCTCATACAGTCCGTCCGGGCAGGCCGGGACGGACTTCGGGCTGCCCACCTCGGTCACCGGCGACGGATATACACAGCTGGACGGTACATTCACCGTGCCTTCGCACACGTTCTGGTACGACGGCTCCGGCAATTTGCGATGCTACAGCAAAGGAGTCGGCACGTACGTTCTGTCGTACGATGCGCTGAGCCGGCTGATCAGTGTAGCGGACCCCGATGATTCGTCCGCAAACGCCGGCTCGCTGTGCGGCAAGACGTCAGGCCGTGCGGGTTGGAACACGCAAACGACATATACGTATTATCCGGACGGCTCAAAACAGAGCGAACAGAGTCCCTCACAGCGCGCGCTCAGCGTTGCGACGACGTACGCATACGATCTCGACAGCGACGTCTCGTCCAAGGCGGAATATCACGGCTGCACCACCGCGCAATCGTGTCCTGTCGGTACGACTCAGAAATGGTACGATGGCGCAGATCAGCTGGTCGAGGTCTCGCAGCCGTTCGATTCTCGTACATGGAGCGATACGGGCGTCGGCTATGACGGCGCTCCTTGGCTCACGCGCTATATCTATGACCTGTCCTCAGGCAACACGGTGACGGTCGACACGTCGGCTCCGTTCCGCGCGTATGGAAATTTGTACGAAACCCTTTTCGGGAGTGGCGGTCAGTGGACGCCGCGCGCCGGGACGGAATTCGATGCTCTCGACCGGTCCGTCGGGAAATTCTCGTGGGCGATCGCCCAGGACGCGACCGGGGCGCTAAAGCTTACGCAACTGACGTACGACGCCGCACCCGCAACGTGGGGGCTGCTTTCCCAGAAGACCAATCCCGCTGGTGAGAACGTGACGTACACATACGGCCCGCGTAACGAGATTTTGCAGGAGAGCTATGGCGGGGACAGCGGGCGGACGGCAAACGAGACGTACACCTACGATCCGAACGGCCGGACTGCGTCGATCCTCTCCTCACAGTTCGGCACGCAGAGCTACACCTACGACGACGATGGCCGCGTCGCGACCTCGACAGAGCCATCCGGTGGTGGTCTCACGGACCCGGCCCAAGTTTCCTACACCTATTATCCGAGCGGTACACGATCGGCGGTCTCGGTGACGTCAACGTCACTCACCCAGTCGAACGCGCTGACCTATAGCTACCGTCCGGATGGCCTCGTGCAAACGAAAACGATCAACGCGTTTGCGAACGGCACGTGGACAGAGTCGTACACCGACGGTGGCCGCATGACGGCTGCGGGCGGCGTAGACCTCCGGGCGCTCAGCTACGACGCGTACGGCCAATTGGTGACTGACGTCATTCGGGGCAACTCCGTTTCGTACACCCGCGACGCGGAAGGGTCCGTCGTCACGGAAACCGTGCCGAACAACGGGGGCACGTCGTCGGTCGCCTACACACTCGATGTTCGCGGCGAAATCGTCGACCAGCTCTTCAGCGTTGGTTCGACCGCGACAACGCACTACCGAAGCACGCCGTCTGCGGGCTGCCAGTCGCGCAGCGGCAACCTGGTGCCGTGGCCCGATGAGGGTCCGACGAGCCCCGCAATGGACGCACGGACGTGCGCCGTCGTGGGTACGGGACAGATGAGTGCCGTGATGTGGGACGGATATTCGTACCCGAGCGGTAATGCGAACCAATTCAAATTTGATGCCGCCGGGCGCCAAAGCGAGTCGGTCGCGACGACCGCTGCGTTCAACCCGCCTTCGACGAACCCGATCACGGGGAGAGAAACGCCAGGAAGAGACATCTACACGAAGTCAACCATAGACACTACCTTCGACGCCGAAGACCACACGATCGCGCGAACGACCACGAGCACCCGCACCGTAACTCTCGTGACCGGCTCGGGACCGCAACAATCGAGCAGCACGACAACGGGGCCGGGTACCGCAACGATCGGGTGGGGGCCGAACGGACATCCCGCATCGATATCGGGCCTCGGAACGTTGCACTGGGACGGGGACACCATCCTCTTCATCACCGACGGCAACGGGAACGTCATCGACTTCAAGGCCGGACTCGACGGCGAAACGACGCCGATGGACTCCCATTGGATCGGCCTAACCGTGTACGACCGGGACGCCGCTGGAGTCGTGATCAACAGCTTCAACAATGGAGCCGACTACTTCGGCCCATTGGATCCGTGGGACGGCTCGTCAATGGGTTCCGGTGATGCGTCCGGCATGATGCCCCCGTACGCGCCGTATGTGCGCCCGGACGGATTCATGGCCCTCAACATCCAGATCAACGGCATACGTGCATTCGACCCCACTCAGCAAGGCTGGACCACGCCCGATGCATACGAGGGCGATGTGCACGACCCGGCTTCGCAAATGAAGTACATGTGGAACCGCGGCAATCCGGTCGACTACGAGGATCCCAGCGGATACGTTGCGGACGCGGCCAACCACACGACGGATTGGGGAACAGCAAGTTGGTGGGCGGATCAGCAGGACTCGAGCGGAAGCGGTGGTTCGGACGGTGCCGGCTCGCCACCCACGCTCCCACCGGGCCTAAAGGACATCATCGCAGAACCGCCGTCAAAGCGGGGGAACGCCCCGCGGGACGCTCACGGGAAGCCGATTGAATTGCACCACGACGGGCAAGATCCGAACGGCAAGCTTGTTCCAATGACACGCGAGCAGCACCGCGGCAAAGGGAATTTTGCGAAGAATCATCCGAATACTGGTCAGCGACCGTCGAAAATTGATCGTGGAGCGGCTAGGAAGGCGCGGCATGACTTCTGGAAGGGCATCTGGGACCTGCTGCAGGGCCATTGGGGCCCGCCGCCGCCACGCCAGCGTAAGAAATAGGTCACATGAGTAAGTCGAAGCGACCGGACCCGAAAGAGTCTGATGATCGGGAAGTACTCGCGCTGAGCGCGTGGGATGACCAACGAAGCATAGGCGTTAAGCTTGAAGATGATGGTCGCGCTGCCTTCGCGTACATGTGGGATGGAGAGAAGTACTTATCGGCCGTCTGGTTGTACAATCATCCGCACGCCGAGGTGACGCGGCCGCGTACGCCGGATGACCTTCCGACGCCCAACCCACCGGAATTCATATTGGAGCCGCAGATCGCACCGGTCTCCAACGAGAGCGAAGTGCAGATTAACTTTCGCGGAACAACGCCTACGGAATACACCGCACTGATCTACATTCGCGACCGCCCCCATGCCTGTCTGGCAGCGGTCGAGAAAATTGGTTGGTGCGTATCTGCTCGAGGATCTGGGCCATATGCCAAGGCAATGACTGTGGCAGAGCGAACAGATGGGAAGTTCTCGGTCAAGTTGGAGTGACCCAAAGCCGCCCTGATGGGAGGTTAATAGACCCGTTCTAGCCGCGAGACAAGATTCTCAAGGAAGCTGGAGTGATGGGTAGATGAGCGCCGCCGCAGCCGCGGCAACCGCCGCGATGCCGCCGCCGTGTACGCCGTCGCTACGGCTGTAAACTGTTCTGCGAAACAGTTCTTCACCATCCAGGCGCCGCATATCGTCGTCGATAACACGGTTTCTCCAGGCACACTTGCGCTGAAGATTCGGCTCGTGTCGAACGAACCGACCTCTCTGGCGCCCGCGGCGTGGCGTGCATTCGTCTCCGTGGATGGTCGGCCGATGATCCTCAACATGAAAGCCGGGCAGACCGTTGCGGTAGCGTATCCCCGGCTTGGCGGCGGAATGCATTCAGTACGCTACGGCGTATACCGGTACGATGTACTCGTACAAAATCAATTCTTCTGTCGCGAGGTGCCCCCGCCGTAAGCCGAAAGAGCGGCCAGTGTGATGCTGGGCACCTCTCCGGGCGTCCGCAGCCAGCAACGGAGAAAAGACGGCAATGAGATTGCCTATAGCGTTGGAATTGGCCGATCGATGGAAGTACGTCGAGGAGGAATCGGGTGAGTGATCCTGTTGCTGTAGCACAATCCGAGAGGCGGGTCATTCTTGAGCATTACGAGCGTGTTGCGCCTTTGATCGCCGCGAGCTTTCCGAACGCGCCGCTTGTGGTCTCGTACTATCCGCGCGGTCTTTCCGAGAAGCCGACGTACTCGACCGGCGATTGGGACGGTCGACTGCTCCCTGTGGTCCCGGCTGTCATGGTGGAGACGTCCAGCGGCCGTCACGTCTACCCCGGCTGCACCGAAAGCTCGATCCTATGGCTGGTGCACGAGTACGCCGTCGGGATGCAATCGTGGACGCCCAGCCGAGACGATCCGAAATCGGTCGGATTCGTCCGTCTAAACTTTCGCACGGTCGCCGGCGCGGATGATCGCTTGTTGAACGAGGCGTTGCTCGCCGTCCGCGCGGAATTGCTCTCGCAGGCCAACGGTACCCAAGCGGTGCCGCTGCTCGATGGCGTCGACGCGGCGACGCTGTTCGTGCCGTTCTCGGATGCGCCGACGTACGAGGCCGTCCGCGCGTGGCTGCATCCGTTCGTCGAGCGCGCGATCGGGAAGCATTCCGCGCTGCTCGTCGGTGAAAGGCATCCGCACGAAGTCTTCACGGCGCTGCGGATTCAGTGCACGTTCGTCTCGAATGCGGTCTGTCTCCATAGCAGCCTGCCGTACGCGCTCAACGGGACGCCGGCTCTTCCC
>DATHLN010000180.1:0-5077 GCA_035488115.1 Candidatus Limnocylindrales bacterium
ACGCCGCTCGCGTTCACCGCGAGCCCGACGCCGTCACCGAGCTCGCGTGCCGTATCGCCGTGCCAGCGCACCACGCGCATCGTTTGCTGTTGCGGGTTCAGCGGGATCGGCGCGAGCGACGTGCCCAGATATCCGCGGTACCCCGCCGCGTACGCGCCGCGCACCGCGAGAACGACGCCGCGCCCGAGCGCAATGCACGAGCTCTCCGTCGCGAGGTTCGCGATCGGTGCATCGCTCGCCGGATGCTCGGGATCCAGGATCAACCCCGCGCTGGTGTCGTACGTCATCGCGACTCGCCCGCGCGTGTCGACGGCGGCCGCGTGCGGAAAGCCGCTCGCGCCTCCACATCGTACCGGTGCGAAACGCTGTGCTGCTCCGGCGGGCCAGCGCTGCGTCTCGTACGAGACGCCGCTGTACGCCCCGCTGAACGGCCGCGCGACGTCGACATACGCGACGTCGTCGCCGGCGAGCGCGGACGCTTCGGCAAACTCGAGCTCCGGCGACGGATACCACGACGGTGCGGGGAGCGGGACGAAGACCGCGCGCGTACCGTCACGCCGCCAGCGCACGACGCGATCCTTCGCATAGCCGTTCGGGATGGAAGCGGAGGCGAGCACCGTCCCGCGCGGGTTCACCGCAATGAGCCGACGCGCGCCCTCCGGCGTCACGGTGTAGCCTTCGGGGAGCGGCAGAGCCGTAACCGCGCCGACGAGCGCGAGCGCAAGAAAAGCGGGCACGCGATCGTCATCACGTGCCCGCTGCTGCGGTTCCTTCCGCGCTTTCGTCTTACTCGAACCGCAGCGCCTTGATCGGGTCGAGCGCGGCGGCTTTGCGCGCCGGCCAGTAGCCGAAGAAGACGCCGACCGCGGCGCTGAACGCGAGCGCGAGCAGGATCGCGCTGAGCGAGACGCTCGCCGGCCAGTGCGCGAACATCGCCACGGCCGCGGCGCCCGTCACGCCGATCAGCACGCCGAGCGCGCCGCCGCCGGTCGAGAGCACGACCGCCTCGATCAGGAACTGGCGCAGGATCGCGGCGCCGCGCGCGCCGAGCGCGACCCGCAGGCCGATCTCGCGCGTGCGCTCGGTCACCGAGACGAGCATGATGTTCATGATCCCGATCCCGCCGACGACCAGCGACACGGCCGCAACCGCGGCGAGCAGCAGCCCGAGGATCGACGCCGTCGCCGACGCCGCCTGCGCGATGTCTTGCAGGTTGCGCACCGAGAAGTCGTCAGGCTGGCCGGCGACGATCCGGTGGCGCTGCTCTAGCAGCCCGGTGATCTGCGACTGCACCGAGTCGATGTGGTCGCCGTCGGTCGCCGAGACCATCAACTGGCCGATCGTCGTCCCGCCGGTGAGCCGGTCGAGCGCGGAAGTGTACGGGATCAGCACGGTGTCGTCCTGATCCTGACCGCCGCCGCTCTGACCTTTCGCGATCATCGTTCCGACCACGGTGAACGGCACGTTGCGGATCACCACGCTGCGCCCGACCGGGTCGCTGCCGTCCGGGAACAGCTGCTTCACGACGGTCTGCCCGAGCACCGCGACCTTCGCCGCTTCGTCTGTCTCCGTCTGCGTGAAGAAGCGGCCGCTGCCGGTGTCCCAGCTGCGCACGGTCGTGTACGTCGGCGCGACGCCGGTGACTTGCGTCTGCCAGTTCTGGCCGTTCGCCACGAGCTGCGCGCGCACGTTCACCGCCGGCGAGACCGCGGCGACGCCTTGGAGCTTCGCGATCGCGAGGCCGTCCTGCACCGAGAGCGTCGAGGCCGTGCCGTTGCCGGTGCGCGCTCCGCTGGTCTGCACGCTCCCCGGGATCACGACGATCAGGTTCGAGCCGAGCGAGTTGATCTGGTTCGCGACCGACGTCTTCGCGCCGGTCCCGATCGCGACGGTGACGATCACCGCCGCGACGCCGATCACGACGCCGAGCATCGTCAGCAGCGAGCGCGAGCGGTTCCGAATCAGCGCCTGCAGCGCGAGCCGCAGCGTCTGCGCGATGCCGATCATGCGATCACCTTCTCGTTCGTGCGCTCTTGCACGGGCTCGTCCGAGACGATGTGCCCGTCGCGGAACGTGACCAGCCGGCGCGCGTGCGCGGCGACGTCGGGCTCGTGCGTGACGAGCATGACGGTCATTCCGCGCTCTTCGTTGAGCCGGCGGAACAGCGCCATCACGTCTTCGGACGATGCGGTGTCGAGCGCGCCGGTCGGCTCGTCGGCGAGGATCAGCTGCGGCTGGTTCACGATCGAGCGCGCGATCGCGACGCGCTGCTGCTGTCCCCCCGAGAGCTGGTTCGGCTGATGCTGCGCGTACTTCACGAGCCCGACCGCGTCGAGCGCCTCGAGCGCGGCGCGGCGCCGCGTGCTGGCGGGGACGCCGGCGTACACCATCGGCAGCTCGACGTTCTCGATCGCGGTCGTGCGCGGCAGCAGGTTGTACGCCTGGAAGACGAACCCCAGCGCGCGCGAGCGCAGGTCGGCGAGCGCGTCGGCGTCCAGCGAGGAGACCTCGCTGCCGGCGAAGCGGTACTCGCCGGCCGTCGGCCGGTCGAGGAGTCCGACGATGTGCATGAAGGTAGACTTTCCGGATCCCGAGGGACCCATCACGGCGACGAACTCGCCGGGGTCGATGGTGAGGTCGACGCCGCGCAGGGCGACGACGTCCTCACCACCGTCGAGCGGATAGATCTTGCGCAGGTCGCGCACTTGGACGACGGGCGTCATCGCGCTATCCTCCCGGCCCGCGGCCGCCGCCGTAGCCGCCGCGTCCACCGCCGCTGCCGCCGCCGAGCGGGTTGCGCATCGCGCCGGCGCTCGCCGAGGAGTTCTTCGCGGTATTGTCGCCGGTGATGACCGCGTCGGTGTCGTCGAGCGTGCCGCGCAGCGGCGTCACCGACGCCTGCGTCTCGCCGACGAGGCCGACCTTGACCAGCACCATCTGCGGCTTCCCGCCGCGGAGGACGAAGATCCGTCCGACCGCACCCGAGGTCACCGCGCCGCCGCTCGACGCGCTCGTCGCGCCCCACGGCGAGGCCGATCCGCTCGCACCCGCGCCCGCCGGCCGTGCCGACGAGTTCGCATTCGCGTTGCGTGCGCCGTACTGTGAGCCGCTGCTTCCACCCTGACCGCGGTTACGGCGGTTGCGGCTGAACGAGCCGGCCGGCGGCGCGTAGGTGAACGCTGCGAGCGGGACGATCGTCGCGCCGTCGACGTGCGCGACCTGAACGGTGGCGTTCGCGGTCATGCCGGGGCGCAGCGCGCCGTCCTTGTTGTCGACGTAGACGACGACGGTGTACGTCACGACGTTCGAGACGGTCGTCGGATTCTGCCGCACCTGCGCGACCTTCGCGGTGAACGTGCGGTTCGGGTACGCGAGCACGGTGAAGCTGACGGCGTCACCCGGCGTCACGCGCCCGATGTCGGGCTCGCCGACCGAGAGGTCGAGCTCCATCTTGCCGAGGTCCTGCGCGATCGTGAAGAGCGTCGGCGTCTGCAGCGACGCGGCGACGGTCTGACCGATCGAGACTTGCCGCGAGATCACCGTGCCGTCGACCGGTGAGGTGATGATCGTGTGCTGAAGATTCGCCTGCGCGGTCTTCACCTGCGCCTGCTGGATGCCGATCGCGGCGACGCCGGCTTCGTGCTGCGCGGCCTGGTTCGCGGCGGTCGCGTTCGCGACGCCGGACTGGTCGGACTGCGCCTGCTCCTGCGCGCTCGCCTGCGCGATCTGCGCCTGCGAAGCCTGTGCTTGCGCCTGCGCCTGCGTCACCGCAGTGCGCGCCGAGTCGAGCGCGCTCTGCGCCGCGACTTCGTTCGACTTGTCGGCGTCGGCCTGGCTCTGCGCGATGTAGCCTTGCGCGAGCAGCTGGTTGTCGCGCGCGACGGTCTGCTGCGCGAGCGCGAGCGCCGCCTGCGCTTTGCTGACGTTTGCTTGTGCGGTCGCGATCGCGGCGTTCGACGCGGCGGCGGTCGCCTGCGCGACCCGCGCGCTCGCGGCGGCGGCTTGCGCGTTCGCCTGCGCCGCGGCGACCGCGGAGGGTCCGCCGCTCGCGGTCGCACCGGAGGCGGCGGCCTGCGCCTCGCTCTGCGCGAGCGAGGCCTGCGCCTGGTCGAGCGCGGCCTGGAACGTCGTCGGGTCCAGCTTAGCGAGAACCTGGCCCTTCTTCACGTGCGAGTTGAAATCGGCGTCGATCTCGGAGATGATCCCCGAGACCTGCGAGCCGATCGCGATCGTGTTCTGCGGGTTCAGCGTCCCGCTGGCCGTCACGGTTTGCGCGAGCGAACCGCTTTGCACGGGAACGGTCGTGTACGTCACCGCGCCGGCGCGCGAGCGCACGACGACGATCGACGCGACGATCGCGACGATCACGATGACCGCGGCCGCGGCGAACCACCAGCGCGAGCGCCTCCGCGGTGCTTTGAGGATCACGGTCGAGACGTGGCCGTTGGTGGATGCCGGCCGTTCCAGTGTGTTCATGGCTGTACTTCGTACGCGCCACGATTCTGGGAAGTGCTATGCTTTCTCTGAGATATTTCTTCAGCGGGTTCCCAGCAAATCCGAGAACTGCGCGAAGAACTCGCTCACCGTTTTCTCATCCGCCGACGCCGCTGCGCGCGCGCGAAGCGCCCCGAGGTCCGGCTGTGGACGCACCAAGAGGGCGCTCGTGGGCTCCCCGCCGGGGACGAGCGCGCTGCGCGCCGCCTCGGCGGGCGTGACGACCGTCTGCCAGGGCTCGAGCAGCGCGCCGTCGCTCGCGTCGAGGTCGACCCGCAGGTGCGCGCCCATCGCCGTGATCGTCAACGGGCGACCGTCGGTTTGGACATACGCGTCGCCGCGCGCGATCGTCACGTGCTCGACCGCGAAGCGCGGCTCGGCGATCAGCAGCTCGTACACGACACCGTCGGCTTCGTACGACAGCGCCTTCACCGCGCTCGGGAACGTCGCGCGGTAGTCCAGCACGTCGGCCGCCTTCTCGACGTGCAGCTCGCGCGGCTTCCCGTCCGGGCCGGTGCGGTTCCAGTCGAAGATCCGATAGGTGAGATCGCTGGCTTGCTGCGTCTCGAAGATGCGGATCCCC
>DATHLN010000181.1:0-3974 GCA_035488115.1 Candidatus Limnocylindrales bacterium
CGAGGACCACCAGCGTGCTGACCCAGATCGCGATCGCGAGCCACAGCTCTTGCGTCCCTGACGCCTGCTGAGCAACCGTCGTCGTCGTCGACGTCGATGGTGCAGCCGACGCCGTTGCGGTCGCGGACGGCGAGGGCGAGGGCGTCACGGCCTGCGCTGCCGACGGCGAAACCAGCGCGAGGACGCTCAGGAACACGATCGCGGTGGCGATGACCACCATTCCGGCTCGGCGAACTCCAGCCCACCACGCCAATCTCGTCACGATGCTTACCTCGCCCTCTGAGCAGGGCAAGCGTATTGGCCCCGAGCGAGCCCATCTCCTGCGGTCGGCGGGGGCGCACGGGTTCGCGGACGGCGAAGCGGGGTCCATGCTTGCCGCGATTCTCTCCGCTTGGCTGCAGTACGCGGCGGACGGCGCTCCGCACGCCCGGGCCGTGGTCACGGGGACGGCATGCCCGGCGGCGAGCGCCGACGGCAGGCCGCTGACGATGACCGTCCGGGCCGAGCGCGCGCCCTCGTTCGACGACACGGTGTGCGACGCGGCGGTCGAATCGCACGCCAAGCATATTCGTATCGGGGACCGTGAGCTTCCGGCGCCGGCCCGCGATCCGCGCACGGTCGTCGTCCTCGGGGACACCGGCTGCCGGATCAACAAGGTCGCCGCGCAGGCGTGCGCCGATCCCGCGGAGTGGCCGTTCCCCGCGACGGCGCGATCGATCGCAGCCGTGCACCCCGATCTCGTCGTGCACGTCGGCGACTATCTCTACCGCGAGAACGCGTGCCCGCTGCTCGCGCGCTGCGCGGGTAGCCCGTATGGCGACGCCGCGGCGGCCTGGTACGCGGATTTTCTCACGCCGGCCGCGCCGATCTTCGCGAGCACGCCGGTGGTGCTGGTGCGCGGCAACCATGAGGAGTGCGACCGCAACGGCGCCGGCTGGTTCCGCTATCTCGACCCGCGCGGCTCGGCGGCGTGCATGGACGCGACCGAACCGTATGCCGTCGACCTGGGCGATCTGCGCATCGTCGCCTTCGACTCGGCCGTCGCCGAGGATCGCAAGGTGAGCGCCGATCGCACCGCGATCTACCGCCGCCAGTTCGCCGAGGTCGGGAAGCTCGCCGCGCGTGCCGACGACCGCCCCGTCCGTGCGCGGCCAGTGCCGCTCGAGCGCTGGTTCGTCACGCACCGACCGCCGTACACGAACGACGACGAACGGAGCGCGATGGGCGACGCGCTCGCGCCGTTCGACGCGGTGCTCGCCGGGCACATCCACTTCTTCGGCGCCATGAACGTCGCGTCGATGCCGCCGCTGCTGATCAACGGCGAAGGCGGGACGAAGCTCGACCCGAACTACGCGCCGCTGCTCGGCCTCGCCATCGGCGACCTCCACGCCGAAGGCCGGACGTTCGGCTCGTCGCATTTCGGCTTCGCCGTCTACACGCGCCGCGGAAACGACTGGTCGATCTCGCTGCGCGACGTGGACGGCACCGAGCGCACGCGCTGCACGCTCGCGAACCGCACCGTCCGCTGCTGAACCGCTCGCCGAAAGGACATTGCTCGTGCCGCTGCTGCTCTCGCACGTCGACCTCCGCGTCCGCGACCGCAAGAAAGCCACCGAGTTCTACGACGCGATCCTGAACCTGCTCGGCGCGACGCGCGACGAAGGAAAGTCGTTCACGACCTGGCAGATCCCGCCGCCCGACGCACCGCCCGAGTGGGAAGCCACCGAGTGGTTCGGCATCACCGAGGATCCGGCGATGACGCCGAACGAGAACCGCGTCGCGTTCGACGCGCCGTCGCGCGGAACGGTCGAGGCGATCGCGACGTACCTTCCCGCGATCGGCGCGACGAACATCGAATGGTCCGAGGGCATCTACGGCCCGAACTACTATGCGGTCTTCTTCGACGACCCCGACGGCAACAAGCTCGAAATCTGCCACATCGGCGAGTGACCAGCCTGTCATGCTGAGCCTGTCGAAGCATGAGAGACGATCGCCCACGAAGGGCACGATGCTCTCTCACCCTTCGACAAGCTCAGGGTGACATCCAGGCGTAGGCGTTCCAGGTCGGGTTGAACGCGTTCGGCGAGAACCCGCGGAGCGTCGTGCGGTATGCGTACGAGTACGACGGGTTGAACAGGTACACCACGGGCACCTGATCCGCCACGCGGCGCTGAATCGCCGCATACAGACGCTGCCGCTCCGCGCGGCTCGGCGCCACGACCGCCCGCCGCTCCAGCGCGTCGACCTCGCGGTCGCACCACCGCATGTAGTTTGCGTTGCCGCTGCAGCTCAGCAAGAACGAGTCGTCGGGGTCGGCGCCGAGCTGCCACGGAACGTAGGCCATGTCGAAGTTGCCGTTCGCGAGCGCGCCGCCTTGCGACTTCGGCAAGAACAGCTGCGCGTTGGAGAGCCGCTTGATCGCGATTCGCATCCCGCGCGCGCCCAGCTCGCTCTCCACGAGCGTCGCGACGCGCACGCCGGTCGCCGACTCGGGGAACTGCACGTACGTCAGCGCGAGCGGCTTGCCGTCCTTCGTGCGCACGCCGTCTGCGCCGCGCTTCCAGCCGGCCGCGTCGAGCAGCCGGTCCGCCGCCGCCGGATCGTACGCCGGCTCGTGCACCGACGGATCGCGAGCCCACGACCACAGCGGCTGCACGGTGTCCACGACCGGATACCGCCCGAACGTGATCTTCTTCGAGATCCCTTCGCGGTCGATCGAGGCGGCGATCGCGCGGCGCACGCGCGCGTCGTCCAGCGGCGGATGCGTCACGTTGATCGCGATCCCCGCCACCAGCGCGAGCGGCACCGTGCGAAAGCCGAGCTGCGGCGGCGTGCCGAGCGAGGCGCGCTGCGCCGGCGAGAGCAGGTTCCAGTCGAGCGCACCGCTCTGAAGCAGCGTGAAGTTCGTCCCCGGATCCGGGACGATCCGCACGTAGAGCTGTGCGAGCTTCGGCGCGCCGCGCCAGTACGACGGGTTCGGCTCGTACACGAGATGATCGCCGCGCGACCACGAGACGAACCGGTACGGCCCGTTCCCGACCGGGTGCGAAGAGAACGCGCTCTGCTCGAGGTTCGCTTCTTTCTCGAGCAGGTGCGCGGGGAGCACGTACTGCGGCGCGGTCCCGTAGCTGAACAGCGTCGCGACCGCGGGCGCCCACGGCTCCTTCAGCGTGACGCGCACGGTGCGGTCGTTCAGCGCTTCGGCGCGCGCGACGCGGTCGTAGCCGGCGCGCGAGCGGACCGCGTTGCGGTCGTCGAGGATCGCGTGCAGCGTCCACACGACGTCGCGCGCGGTCACCGGGACCCCGTCCTGCCAGCGCACGCCGGCGCGCAAGTGGTACGTGATGACCCGGCCGTCGCGCGAGACGCCTCCGTTGTCCGTGGTCGGGATGCGGTCGAGCAGCACGGGAACCGGCCTGCCGCGCTCGTCGACGTCGATGAACGGCTCGAAGGCGAGCCGCGCGATCTGCTGCTCGACGCTGTTCGCGTCGACGTGCGCGAAGAGCGGGTTCAGCGACTGCGAATCGGCCGCGATCGCGAAGCGCACGGTGCGCGGCGGCGCGCTCCCGTTCGCCCCACCGTCACCGCCGGCGCGCGTGCAACCTGCGGCGAAGAGCGCAAAGCCCGCGACGAGCGCGCATGCGAGCGCCGCGGTACGGAAACCGGCGGAACGAGAGAGGGGCATCGCGCGAGCCTTCCCGCGCGCGGGCCGATCGGCCCTGTCTCAGGCGATCTCGGAGTCGGCGAGGCCGGAGATCGCGCCGCCCCACGGATGGCGGCGCGCGTGCTCGACCGCGCTGTCGAGCGCACGTTCTTGGTCGTTACGACAGCGGCACGGCATCCGGCCGTCGCCGGTACACCCTTCGGCGCCGTGCCTGTCGAGGCCGTGACCGCATTGACAGAAGACTAGATACTTCACCCAGGAGCCTCGCTTTCTGCGGGCACGATGCGATCGATCCGCGCAAGCGGGATCG
>DATHLN010000182.1:0-5871 GCA_035488115.1 Candidatus Limnocylindrales bacterium
CGCGCCGACGGCGGCGTCGCGCGGATGAGCCATCCGGCGCTGATCGAGCGGATCATGGGCGCCGTCACGATCCCGGTCATGGCGAAGGTCCGGATCGGGCACATCGGCGAGGCGCGGCAGCTCGAGGCCCTCGGCGTCGACTACATCGACGAGTCCGAGGTGCTGACCCCGGCCGACGACCTCTACCAACTCGACAAGCACGGCTACAAGGTCCCGTTCGTCTGCGGCGCGCGCGATCTCGGCGAGGCGCTGCGCCGGATCGCCGAAGGCGCCGCGATGATCCGCAGCAAGGGCGAGGCCGGCTCCGGGAACATCGTCGAGGCGGTGCGCCACATGCGCGCGATCCGCGACGGGATCGCGCAGCTCGCGGCGATGCCGCGCGAGGAGCTCGTCGCGCGGGCGCGCGATCTCGGCGCGCCGCTCGAGCTCGTCCGCGAGGTCGCGGCGGAGAAGAAGCTGCCGGTCGTGCTGTTCTGCGCGGGCGGCGTCTCGACGCCGGCCGACGCCGCGCTGATGATGGAGCTCGGCGCCGAGGGGATCTTCGTCGGCAGCGGGATCTTCAAGTCGACGAACCCTGCCGCGTTCGCGCGCGCGATCGTCGACGCGACGACCCACTGGCAGGACGCCGAGGTGGTGCTGAAAGCGCACAAGTCGATCCCCGAAGAGGCGAAGGCGATGGAAGGTCTGGACATCCGCCAGCTCGCCGACCACCAGCTCCTCGCCACCCGCGGCAATTGACATGAGCGCGCCGCGAGTCGGCGTGCTGGCGCTGCAAGGCGACGTGGTGGAGCACGTGCACGCGCTCGAGCGCGCGGGCGCGGCGGTCGACGAGGTGCGCACGCCCGACGACCTCGCGAAGGTCGACGCGCTCGTCGTCCCCGGCGGCGAGTCGACCACGGTGATCCGGCTGATCGACCGCTTCGGGCTGACCGAGCCGATCAAGAAACGCGTGCGCAGCGGGATGCCGTTCTGGGGCACCTGCATGGGGATGATCGTCGCCGCGCACGACGTCGCCGAGCTCGACCAGCCGACGCTGGACTTGCTCGACGTGACGGTGCGCCGCAACGCCTTCGGCCGGCAAGTCGAGTCCGCCGAGGTTCCGCTCGCGATCCCCGCGCTCGGCGAGGACCCGTTTCCGGCGGTCTTCATCCGCGCGCCGTGGATCGAGCGCACCGGCCCGCACGTCGAGACGCTCGCCGAGCGCGACGGCCACGGCGTGATGGTTCGCCAAGGAAACGTCCTGGGGACGTCGTTCCACCCGGAGCTCACCGGCGACGACCGCGTCCACGCGTACTTTCTCGCGATGGTCGACCCGGCGGCGGCGACGAGGCGTTCGCGCGGCGAGGTGAACGCCTAGCAGGGGAGCGAAGTGGCGCCCATGCCCGGGACGCCAGGCGTTCGCGCCTCGAGGGTCAGGCCAAGCGAGTGGAACGACACGTGCAGTCGGTTCCCGAGAGACCTTTTTGTGCCCACGTCCCATCGAAGCGAGTCACCTCAAGCGGCTCGCTTCTTGCGTCGTAGCTCTTCGCGCCGATCACGGGGGAGATCGTGACCGACGTCCTGGTTCTGAACTTCACTTACGAAGCGCTCAACATCACCTCGTTCCAGCGCGCGGTGAAGCTGCTGTTCTCGGGGAAGGCCGAGATCGTCCACCGCCGCGAGCAGGTGCTCAAGTCGACGAGCTACGAGATGAAGCTGCCGTCGATCATCCGCATGCTCTACTACATCAAGCGCCCGATGCAGAAGGTCGCGCTGACGAAGAAGAACGTGCTGCTGCGCGACGACTACACCTGCCAGTACTGCGGGATCAAAGGCGAGCGGATGATGACGGTCGACCACGTGCTCCCGAAGAGCAAAGGCGGCCCGTCGACCTGGGAGAACCTGGTCTGCGCGTGCATGCGCTGCAACAACCGCAAGAACAACCGCACGCCGGACCACGCCAACATGCGGCTGAAGCGCAAGCCGAAGTCGCCGAAGTACATCCCGTGGATCAGGGTGAAGCGCAACACGCTCCCGGGCGAGTGGCACCAGTTCCTGTTCCTCTACAACGTCTCGATCGAAGAACGTATCGAAGCGTAGGCCCACCGGCCTCCGGCGTGCTATACTGCGTCCCGTTGTGAAGTCGCCGGAACGGGCGGCGCTGGACCAGACCCGCGCCCCCTACTTCCAGGTCCTGCTCGACTACGTCGACGCGGGCGTGATCCCGTTCCACACGCCGGGCCACAAGCAGGGGATCGGGATGGAGCGCGCGTTCCGCGACTTCGTCGGCGACAACGTGCTCGCGATCGACCTGACCCAGATCCGCGGGCTCGACGACCTGTTGCAGCCGGAAGAGGCGCTCGTCGAGGCGCAGGAGCTGGCGGCGGAGACATTCGGGGCGGAGCAGTCGTTCTTCCTGATCAACGGCTCGACGAGCGGCAACCAGTGCATGATGATGGCCGCGCTGAACCCAGGCGAGAAGCTCGCGATCCCGCGCAACTCGCACAAGAGCGCGATGGGCGGGCTGATCATGTCGGGCGCGATCCCCGTGTGGATGGAGCCCGAGGTCGACGAAGCGCTGCACATGGACCACACGGTCACGCCGGAGACCGTGCGCGCCACCCTCCAGCGCGAAGGCGACGTCAAGGCGGTCTACCTCGTATCGCCGACGTACTACGGCGTCGCCGCCGATCTCGAGGCGATCGCCGCGATCGCGCACGAGTACGACGTCCCGCTGCTGGTCGACGAAGCCTGGGGACCGCACTTCCACTTCCATCCCGCGCTGCCGCTCTCGGCGATGCAAGCCGGTGCGGACATGTGCATCAACTCGACGCACAAGATGCTCGGCTCGCTCTCGCAGACCGCGATGCTGCACGTGCAGGGGAACCGGATCCGGATCGACCGCCTGAAAGCCGTTTACAAGCTTTTCTTGTCGACCTCGCCGAATCTGGTGCTCGTCGCCTCGCTCGACGTCGCGCGCCGGCAGATGGCGCTCGACGGGCCGGCGCTGCTCTCGCGCACGATCGAGATCGCGAACGACGCGCGCCGGCGGCTGAACGAGATACCGAAGGTGTACTGCTTCGGCGAGGAGCTCGAAGGCCGCCCGGGCTTCTACGATCTGGATCCGACGAAGATCACGGTCACGGTGAAAGATCTCGGCTACACCGGTTATGAAGCGGAAGAGATCCTGCGCCGCCGCTACAACGTGCAAGTCGAGCTGGCAGATCTCTTCAACGTCGTCGCGCTCTACACGATCGGCACGACACCGGAAGCCTCCGACATGCTGGTGCACGGCGTGCGCGAGCTCGCGCGCGAGGACCGTCCGGTCGACATCTTCTCGCCCTCGGGCGTGCTCGAGCGCCGGATGAGCACCGGCACCTACAAGCTGCCCGCGATGCCGCGCATCCGGCTCGCCCCGCGCGAAGCCTTCCTGGCTTCCACGGAATTCGTGCCGTTCAAGACGTCGGCGGGACGCATCTGCGCGGAGGTGATCACGCCGTACCCGCCGGGGATTCCGGTGCTGTCGCCGGGCGAGGAGATCACGCCGGAGATCATCGACTACCTCACGCTGGAGAAGAAGGCCGGCGTGAAGATGCAAGGCCCGTACGACGACGACCTGAAGTTCATCCGCGTCGTGCGCTGACCGGCCTTCGCTCACCCGATCGGGTGATGCGGGCGCCGTGCCGGCGGCGTAGCATCGGCGCATGGCTACGGAAACGAGCGCGCTAGTCGCGCTGTCCAACGACGTCGCCGCGACCGTCGAGCGCGTCGCGGCCGGCGTGGTCGCGGTCGAGGCGCGCTCGCGCATCGGCTCCAGCGGGTTCTTCATCCGCCCCGATCTGATCCTCACCGCCGATCACGCGCTCGAGAGCGACGAAGTCGAGATCGTGCGCGCCGGCGGCGAGACGCAGCACGCCGCGATCGCGGGGCGCGATCCGTCGACCGATCTCGCGCTCCTGCGCGTCGAGAGCGGCGGCGCCGCGCTCGAGTTCGCGCCTCGTGAGGCGCTGCGCGTCGGAGCGATCGCGCTCGCCGTCGCGCGGGACGACGACGGCGACGTGGCCGCGTCGATGGGCGTGATCAGCGCGGTCGGCGGCGCGTGGCGCACCTGGCACGGCGGCGAGATCGACGCGTTCGTGAGGCCCGACCTCTCGATGTATCCGCGGTTCGCGGGGAGCCCGCTGGTCGACGTCGCGGGGCGCGTGATCGGGATGAACACCGGCGGGCTGTCGCGGCGTCAAGTGCTGACCGTCCCGGCCGCGACGGTTCAGCGGGTCGTCGACACGCTGCAGGCGCGCGGCGGCCGCATCCCGCGCGGCTATCTCGGCGTCGCGCTGCAAGCGGTCCACGGCGGCGTGATCGTGCTCGGCGTCGAGCCCGGCGGCCCCGCCGACCGCGGCGGCGTGATCGTGGGCGACGTCATCACCGCGATCGGCGGCGAGACGGTCGAGGATGCCGACGACGTGCATGCGCGGCTGGGCTCCGGGACCGTCGGAAACGAGCTGCGCATCGACGTCCGGCGAGGCGGCGCGCCGAAGCAGCTGCAGGTGACGGTCGGCGAACGGCCGGAGCGGGAGGAGTAGCATGAGCGCGACGACGGGCTCCGCGCCTGCCATCGAACGCGATCTCGAAGCGCTCGCGGAGACGTTGCGCGCGAGCACCGTTGCGGTGCGTGTCGGGCGGTCGGGTGCGGGCTCCGGCGTGATCTGGGCGAGCGACGGCGCGATCGTCACGAACGCGCACGTCGCGAGCGGCCCGCGCGCCGAGGTCGTGCTGAGCGACGGGCGGCGGTTCGTCGCGCGCCTGGAGCGCCGCGACGCCGGGCGCGATCTCGCGCTGCTGCGAATCGACGCGCGCGATCTGCCGGCGGCGGTGGCGCGCGACCCGGCCGATCTCCGGCCGGGCGAGATGCTGGTCGCGGTCGGACATCCGCTGGGGATCCCGAACGCACTGACCATGGGTATCGTGCACGCGGCGGTCGGCGACGGCGCTCGGCGCTTCGTTCAGGCCGATCTGCGGCTCGCGCCGGGGAACTCCGGCGGGCCGCTGGCCGACGCGCGCGGGCGCGTCGTCGGGATCAACAGCATGGTCGCGGGCGGACTCGCTTTGGCCGTGCCGAGTGACGACGTGCAGCGCTTCACCGGCGCGGTCCGCGAGCCGTCGCTGCTCGGGGTCCATCTCGCGCCCGCGCGGCTGCGCGACGGGCGCGATGCGCTGGTCGTGATCGCGCTCGAACCGGGCGGCCGCGCGCACCGCGCCGGGCTGCTGGTCGGCGACGTTCTTCCCGCGCGAGATCCGCGCGCGCTGCGCTTCGCGAGCGCGCTCGACGTTCTCCGCGGGGGCGTTCGCATCACCGTGACGATCCCGCCCGACGACTCGGAGCGCGTGCGAGCTGCCTGAGCGCGCACGGGTCGCCCTCGACGCCGGCGAGGGCGCGCGCGAACGGCTCGCGCGGCTGTTGGGCGACCGCGTGGAGCTGGTCGCGCTCGACGGCGCCGACATCGTCTTGCGCGACGCGGCGGGGCCGCGCGAGATGCTCGCCGCGATCGCCGCGGGCTTCACGGTTCCGACGATCCTGCTCGTCGACGACCCGCACGCCGACGCGGCGCTCGCGGCGCTGCGCGCGGGCGCGTCGGCGGTGCTCGCCCGTCAGAGCGACGCGCGCGAGCTGCGCGCAGCGCTCGACGCGATCGCGGCCGGTCTGGTGGTCCTCGACGCGTCGGTTCGCGACGCGCTCGCCCCCGCGGCGACGGCGTCGCGAAGCGGCGTCCTCGCGGAACCGCTGACGGAGCGCGAGCGGCAGGTGCTCTCGATGCTCGCGGGCGGGTTGTCGAACCGGCGCATCGCCGAGCGGCTCGCGATCAGCGAGAACACGGTGAAGGCGCACGTCGC
>DATHLN010000183.1:0-11907 GCA_035488115.1 Candidatus Limnocylindrales bacterium
GCTTGGGCTTGCCGCCGATCGACTCGTGGGCTTACACCCTGCGCGGCGACGCCTACTCCGCGAAGCTTCAGTTCGATCGCGCGATCGACGACTACAACGAGGCACTCAAGCTGAAGCCGAACTATTATGCCGCGCTGGTCGGTCGCGCTGACACCTTCGAGTTGCAGGGCGATCACGCGCGGGCACTCGAGGATTACAACGCTGCGATTGAGGCCAGCCCGGCGTGGAGTGTCGCATATCGTGCCCGGGGGGTCAGCGAGCTGAACCAGAACCGTTTCCAGGAGGCACTCGACGATTTGCACCATGCGAACGTCCTGCAGCCGAGCGATCCGTACGCGGTTCTCTGGATGCAGCTCGTTCGTTGGAAGACCGGTGCGGGGAACGGATCGCTCGCGACCGACGCGAAGTACCTGGACCGCAAGGTGTGGCCGTGGCCCGTCGTCGCGCTGGTCCAGGGCAGCATGACGCCGGACCAAGTTCTCGCGACGGCGAAGAAGAACGATCTCCCCTCGCGCGGGCACGAGTGCGAGGCCTTGTTCTACGTCGGTGAATACTTCCTCGCGGCTCGCGATCCGCACGGAAAAGGCTATATCCAGGCCGCGGCCGACATGTGCCCGTCCACGTACATCGAGTTCGTCGGCGCACGCGCGGAGCTGACGCGGCTGGGCGGCTGACCGCGGCGGGACCCTAGCCGGGCGGTCGGGACCGCGCAGACGGCGAAGCGATGACCCACATGGCTGTCGAGACGGCGGAGCTGCGGGAGGCGCTCGAGCGCTGGTTCGGGTTCCCGAGTTTCCGTCCGTCGCAAGAGGCGATCGTGCGCGACGTCCTCGCCGGCCGCGACGTCTTCGCGCTGCTGCCGACCGGCGGCGGGAAGTCGCTGTGCTATCAGCTCCCCGCAGTCCTGACGGACGGGCTGACCGTGGTGATCTCGCCGCTGATCGCGCTGATGAAGGACCAGGTCGACGCGATGGGTACCGCCGGCGTGGCGGCGACCGCGCTCAACTCATCGCTCGAATGGCAGGAGCTGCGCCGGCGGCTCGACGGGCTCGAGCGCGGCGAGTACAAGCTGCTCTACGTCGCGCCGGAACGGCTGACGCTGCCCGGCTTCAGCGAGGATCTCGCGCGCTGGGGCGTCGCGCGGTTCGTCGTCGACGAGGCGCACTGCATCAGCGAGTGGGGCCACGATTTCCGGCCGGAGTACCGGCGGATCGCGCCGCTGCGCGAGCGCTTCCGCGAGGTTCCGTTCTGCGCGTTCACCGCGACCGCGACCGCGCGCGTGCGCGACGACATCGTCGCGCAGCTCGGCCTGCACCGCCCCGCCGTGCACGTCGCCTCCTTCGACCGCGCGAACCTCGTCTATCGCGTGCTGCACGCGCCGCGCTCGGTCGACGCGCTGCTCAAGTGGCTGCGCGCGCGGCCCGATGAAGAGTCCGGGATCGTCTACTGCGGGAGCCGCGCGAACACCGAGAAGCTCGCCGACGCGCTGAACTCGGCCGGGTTTCCGGCGCTCGCGTACCACGCGGGGCTCGACAGCGCGACCCGCGCGCGGCACCAGGAGATGTTCATCCGCGACGACGTGCGCGTGATGTGCGCGACGATCGCGTTCGGGATGGGGATCGACAAGTCCAACGTGCGGTTCGTGGTGCACTGGGACGTGCCGCGGAGTCTCGAGGGGTATTATCAGGAGACGGGGCGGGCGGGGCGCGACGGCTTGCCGGCCGAGTGCGCCTGGTTCTTCGCGTACGGCGACGTCGCGCGCGCCGAGCGCTTCGTCGAGGAGAAGCCCGACTCGGAGCGCGCCGCGGCGCGCGAGCAGCTCGAGCGCGTCAAGCGGTACGCGTACTCGAACGACTGCCGCCGCCGCGAGTTGCTCGCGTACTTCGGTGAGACCTACCCGCGCGAGCGCTGCGAGAGCTGCGACAACTGCCTGCAGCCGCGCGCGGCGTACGACGCGACGCTCGACGCGCAGAAGCTGCTCTCGTGCGTCTACCGGGTCCGCGAGGCGCACGGCTACGGGGTCGGGATCGCGCACGTGATCGACGTCCTCGTCGGCGCGAAGACCGAGAAGATCGAGCGCTGGTACCACGACCGGCTCTCGACCTACGGGATCGGGAAGGACCGCGACCGGCGCGCGTGGCGGCACCTCGCCGACGAGCTGCTGCGCCTCGGGTACATCGCGCAGGATCCCGCCCGCCACAACGTCGTCGCGCTGACCGAGGCCGGGAAGCAGGCGCTGGTCCGGAGGACGCCGATCGAGGTCCGCGAGGCGGTCGTGCCGACCGGCGGCCGGCGCCGGACACCGGCCGCGAGCGCGGCCGACGACGAGGTCTACGACCGGGCGCTGTTCGCGGCGCTCCGCGCGCTCCGCCGCGAGATCGCGGTCGAGCGCGACGTCCCGCCGTACGTCGTCTTCAGCGACGCGGTGCTGCGCTCGATGGCACGCGAGGTCCCGCGGACCCCGGCGCAATTGCGCGCGATCAGCGGGGTGGGGGAGAAGAAGCTGGCCGACTTCGGCGCCCGCTTCCTGGCCGCGATCGCCGAGAACGCGCCGGACGCGCCGCATTAAGGGTAGATTGCGGGAGCGCCGTTCTCAGGGAGAGCTAAGCCGCCGATGACAGGATTTCGCACGATATGAGCAGGGCACCGAGCCGCTGGTGGGCGGCCGTGCTCGCGCTTTCGCTGCTCGCGGGACTGATCGGTTCGATCGCCCCCGCGAGCGCGCAGAGCTCGAGCGACACCGGGATCATCCAAATCACCGTCAAGGACGCCGCGAAGCAGGAAGCGCTCGCCGACGCGCGCGTGTTCCTCATCGGTCCGACCGTCGCGAGCGCGCTGACGACGAAGAGCGGGATCGTCAAGTACACCGACGTCCCGAGCGGGATCTACCGCGTGCGCGTGAGCAAGAGCGGCTACACCGGCGTCGTCTCGGCGGCGTTCGAGGTGCTCGGCAACAAGCAAGTCTCGGTCGACGTCGACCTCGGCACGCAGCGGCCGGCGACCGCGCAGACGACGACCACGAACACCGCCGACACCGGCGGCCTCAAGGTGATCGGCTCGGTGCGCGCGCGCGTGACCGTGACCACGACCGACGTCGACGAGAACAGCGCGGTGCGCCGTATCTCCGACTCGCTGACCGACGCGCTCTCGACGATCGGCGGCGTCGACGTGACGCAGGACTCGAACGACCCGAACTCGCCGCAGACGATCTCGCTGCGCGGCCACGACGAGTCGCAGACCGCGGTCACGCTCGACGGGATCCCGCTCGGCGCGCCGGGCGCGGCGACCAACCTGCGCTCCGTCAACACCGACCTCTTCTCCGGCGCGAGCGCGAACTTCGGCGCGCAGGCCGGCGCGCTCGGCGGCTCGGTGAACTTCCGCACGCTGCAGCCGACGCAGACCTGGCAGACGAAGTTCGCTTCGTCCTACGGAACGTTCGACAAGTACAACTACCAGATCGGCGAGACGGGCTCGATCGGGAAGCTCGGGATCGCCCTGCTGCACACGAAGCGCGCCGGGAACAGCGCGCTGACGTTCCAGAACTACACCGATCTGAGCGGGCTGACGTACGCGCACGGCGGGGAGTCGGCGAACATCGGCGACTTCCTCAAGCTGCGCTACGGCCTGAACGACCGCACCACGGTGATGTTCACCGCGCTGCAGAACAACCAGTCGAACAGCTCGCTCTGCACGCAGTTCGTCACGCCGCTCCCCTGCGGGATCGGGCCGGACAACGGCAACAGCGGACGCTTCCAGTTCGCGTACGGCACCGTGCAGTCGCTGATCGGCGACACGGCGATCACCGTCACCGGCTACGTCAACGACAACAAGTCGCTGACGAACGACCTCAACCGCTACACGCTGGAGTGCCCGGGCCAGGCGCCGGGGACGCGCGTGACCTGCCCGTTCAACACCGAGGTCCCGACGCTCAACCCGCTCTCGTCGATGAACGGGACGCTGGCGCGCGGGATCGCGGCGAGCGCGACGCTGACGCGCAACAAGCACACCTTCACGCTCTCCGGCTCGACCTTCGCGGGGATCACCACGTTCACGCCGCTCGCCGGCGGGCTCGGCTTCGTGCGGCCCTCGACGTTCGGGACGGCCTCGCGGCAAGTAGCGTTCGCCGACCAGTTCAAGGTCAACGACAAGCTCACGCTCGGGCCGAACCTCTCGTATGCCGGGACGTCGGGCGCCGGCTCGTCGGTGCTGTTCGGGTTCAGCGCGGCGTGGCGCCCGGTCACGACCGACAGCTACACCGGCTCGGTCTCCTTCGGCAGCTCGCAGCCCGCGAACGGTCTTGTGCGCTCGCTGAGCGATCCGCTCTCGGCGCGCATCAACTGCTTCGCGAACACCGCGACGGTGAGCGGTCCGGGCGATCTGCCCTCGCACCAGTCGGCGGCGAGCTACGACCTCGGCTGGACGCACCAGTGGTCGCACGGGCAGTTCTCGCTCTCCGCCTACCGGCAGACGCAGGGCGGCCAGCTCGTCAACGCGTCGGTCACCGGCGACAGCCTCGGCCTGACCGATCCGACGAGCGCGTACTACCAGGCGATCACGGGCTATTACGGCAACGTCTGCGGCACCGCGCAGACGCCGAACCTCTACGTGCAGCAGCTGATCGGCGGCACGACGCGGGTCTACCAGGGCTTCACCGCGCAAGCGAACATCGGGATCGGAAAGAACGTCGTCGTCGTCCCGTCGTACACGACGAGCGCGGCGGAGATCACCGCCGCGGACCCGCGCTTCACCGGGCTCGACAGCACGCTGATCCTCGACTCGCAGATCCCGGGCCGCCCGGTGCACACCGGCAATCTGACGATCGACGCGCTGTACGCGCCGGCCGGTCTCGAGTTCCTCGCGAACGCGCACTACGTCGGTCCGAACAACAACCAGTACATCGCGCCGTACACGCTGGTGAACGTCGGGCTCTCGCACGCGCTCGGCCTCGGCCGGATCACCGTGTTCGCATCGAACCTGTTCAACACCGAGAGCGGCAACTTCTCGACGCTGCAGTACGCGCAGCCGATCCCGCTCAGCGGCGGCGGCTATCTGCTGACCGCCGCGCGCCCGAACGCACCGCGCCAGTACACGGTGAGCTACTCGTTCAACACCGGGGCGCGGCCCGGCGCGGGCTTCTCGCGCGGGAGCGCGAGCCGCGGCGGCACGACCGCGGCCGCGGGGCAGCCGAACCAGCAGCGCGGCGGCCTGGGCTTCGGGCGCCTGAACTTCATCGCGCCGCCGCCGGGCGTCGATCCGCTCACGATCGCGACGAGCCGCACCGAGTGCACCGCCGACCTCAAGCCCGAGGCTGAGAAAGTGCTGACCGAGCTCGGCGCGGCCGCGAAGGCGTACGCCGCCGGCCAGCCGCTCCCGCCGGTCGAAGGGCTGACGGTGACCCCGCACGGTGACCGCACCGGGACCTGGTATCTCGGGCTCGCACCGTCGATCCCGCAGAGCGTGCTCGACAAGCTGCGCGCGCAGCGCCAGGCGGCCGGCGACGGCGGCCCGCGCGCGCCGCGCACCGGCGGACCGGGCGGCGAGCCCGGCGGCGGTCCGGGCGGACCGGGCGGGTTCCAGGAGCGCGTGACGGCGAGCTCGCCCGACAGCCAGCAGCGCGCGCAGGGGCAGTTCACCCCGCCGCCGGAGCTGGTCGCGGCGCTGCTCCCGACGCGGGCGCTCGCCTCGTGCGCGTACGGCACCGTGATGACCACGACCGAGGCGAAGGCCAAGGGCTACGAGGTCGAGGCCGGCGTGCAAGTCGCGCCGCCGCCGGGTGCTTCGCCGGCGCCCGGCGCGAGCCCGAATCCGGCCGCCGTCTCGACGTCCGTCGCTCCGGGCGCCTCGCCCGCGCCGGGCGCGAGCCCGCGGCCGCGCGGCCAAGGCGGCCGCGGCGGGTTCGGGGGCCAGGCGTTCTATTACGCCCCCAACGTCGGACTGTTCTTGGTCCGGCCGCCCGACCTCGGAACCGGTGGCGGCAGCGTCAAACAGTAACGGCATGGCCGCTTCACCTCGCGTCGTCGTGATCGACGACGAACGCCATCTCCGCGAGCTGCTCGAGCTCGGCCTCGCGGAGGACGGCTTCGAGGTGAAGTCGGCGCCCGACGGGCGCACCGGCTTGCAGCTCGTCCGCGACTGGCGCCCCGACGCGATCGTGCTGGACGTGATGCTGCCGTTCGTCGACGGCCTCGAGCTGCTCCCGATGCTGCGCCGGATCACCGAAGCGCCGATCCTGATGCTCAGCGCGAAGGCCGACACCGACGACCGCATCACCGGCTTGCGCCGCGGCGCCGACGACTACATCCCGAAACCGTTCGAGATGTCGGAGCTGGCCGCGCGCTTGCACTCGGCGCTGCGCCGGCCGCGCCTGGAGCAGCCCTCGATCGTCTCGTACGCCGATCTGACGATCGATCTCGACCGCCGCGACGTCAAGCGCGGCGAGCGCCGCATCGAGCTCTCCGCGCGCGAGTACGCGCTGCTGCTCACGTTCGTGCGGAATCCCGAGCGCGTCTTCACGCGCGATCAGCTGCTCGATCTGGTGTGGGGAACCGACCGCGACGTCGGGCCCGGCGCCGTCGAGACGTACGTCTCGTACCTGCGCGCGAAGATCGACGCGGGCTTCGAGCCCAAACTGATCCGCACGATTCGCGGAGCGGGGTACGCGTTGCGTGCGCACTGACCGGATGTTCGACTCGTTCGCGCGGCGGGTGACGGCGTGGTACGTCGTCGCCGCGACGGCGATGGTCGTCGGGCTGTTCGGCGCCGTGGCGCTGGTCGTGCTGATCGCGTACGTGCACATGGTGCAGGACGGAATCGACGCGGACGCGCGCGAGGCGCAGTCGTTCTCGGTCCGCTCCGCGCTGCGCCGGGACACGTTCCCGGCCGCCGCGGTCGAGATCGAGCAGCGCCTCGCGCGGCCCGGCGTGCGGATGGTCGCCGCGGGACCGTTCCCGCACCCCTCCGACGGGCCGCGACCGGCCACGCCGCGGGCTACCAGCGCCCCGCTGCTGATGCGCGCGGCACCGGGGACGCCGGTTCCGCCGGCGCCGCCCGGGTCGGGCGATCGCCTCCGCGTACCGGAGTACGTGTTCGTGAACGGCGTGCGCGTCTACGAGGATCCGCGCGATGCGCGCACGCGGGGGAGCCGAATCGGCTTCGCGCTCGCGACCGCGCTCGGCGCGCACTTCCAGCACGTCGACCTGCTCGACGGCGAGCTGCGCATCACGCCCGATCCCGACGCGACGCAGAACGTTGCGCTGTGGCTGCTGCTCGGCGTGCTCGTCGCCGGCGCCATCGCCGCGGTGCTCGCGTGGCTCTCGGGGCGCTACATCACCTCGCAAGTCCTTCGCCCGCTGGTCGACGTGACGCACGCGCTGCGGCGCTTCGCGACGCGCGACTTCACGCCGCAGCCGATCGCCGTCGCCGGGAAGAGCGACTTCGACGAGATCGCCGTCGCGTACAACGCGGCGGCGGCGCAGGTCGCGACCGCGTTCGCCGAGCGGCAGGCGGCCGAGTCGCAGATGCGCCAGTTCGTCGCCGACGCGGGGCACGAGCTGCGCACGCCGCTCACGATCGTCCTCGGCTACATCGACCTGCTGCGGCGCAAGGCCGACGAGGGCGACGAGCGCTCGCGCCGGATCTTCGCCTCGATCGGGATCGAGGGCGCGCGGATGCGCACGCTGATCGACAACCTCGTGCTGCTCGCACGCATGGAGGGCGACGACGTGCGGCCGCTCGAGCCGTTCGAGCTATGCCCGCTGCTGGAGGAGATCGTCGACTCGCGGCGCCTGCTGAAGCCGGGACTCGAGATCGCGCTCGACTGCCGCGTGGAAGCGACGGTGATCGGGGACCGCTCGGAGCTCCACGAGGCGATCTCGAACGTGCTCGACAACGCGATCAAGTACGCGCCGGGGACGCCGATTCGGATCGCGACGGATTCGTACGACGGCGGTGTCGAGGTGACGGTCGCGGACCGTGGTCCGGGGATCGATCCCGAGGACCGCCAGGCGATCTTCGACCGGTTCTACCGCGGCGCGACGCGCGGCGAGATCGAAGGCTCGGGGCTCGGCTTGGCGATCGCGAAGCGCGCGGTCGAGCGCGCCGGCGGAACGCTCGCGCTGGTGGAGAGCGCGTCGCCGGGGACGACGTTCGCCTTCCGCCTGCGCGCGGACCGCGTTCGCGCGCGCGAGCCGCTCGCGAACCGCTAGCTCAGGAAGAGCGCTCGTTCCGCGGCGCGCCGCCGCACGAGACCCGGCAGCGGGCCGCTGCCGCCGTTCACCCACTGCCCGAACTGTCCGGCCGCGCCGGTGTAGTTCCCTTGGTTCAGCAGGCGCAGCAGCGTCGAGTCCTGGAACGCGCCCGCGCCGACGTTGAACGTGAAGCTGACGAGCGCTGCGAACTGATTGTCGGTCAGCGCGACGGTGACCGCGCTTGCGACGGCGCTTTCCGCTCCGCGGAGGTCGCTGCGCAGCGCAGCATCGGCCTGCGCTTGCGTGAACACGACGCCGGGCCGCACGTCAGGGCCGGTGTGTCCGTAGCCGATCGTCCACGGGTCGCCGCCGGTCCCCGGATCCGGGTACGCGCGAACCGACGTCGTGCCGGGGATCGCCTCCGCGTAGCCCTCGAACTCTTTGATGAGATTCAGGCCGGCTTGATTGATCTGACGCCCGCTCGATCCGCCGCCGCCGGCCTGCGGTCCCGCGACGATCAGGCCGAAGTACACGCCCGCAGTCTGCGCGCCGATCACGCCGGCGAGCGCGCCCGTGTCGCCGAGCCCGTTCGCGCGCTTGAACGCCGAGACGCCGGCGTTCGTGAGGTCGATGCCCAGCTGCTGCGCGAGGGCGACGAACGCGTCGAGCGTCTGCGGCCCGATGACGCCCGGACCGGACAGCTTCAGCATGCCCTTGATCCGGTTCAGCTGGTCGACGGTGAGGTTGCGCAGGATCGCGAGGCCGTTCTTCTGCCTCTCGGAGAGGCTGCCGGTGTCGATGTTCTGGACGGTCGGCGAGCTCATGCGCGTCTGGTTCGCGGGCCGGCGTACGCGTCCATGCGGCCGAGTCCTCGCCCGGCGTACGCCGGTGCACAGGGGGAAAGAGCCGACCATGAGCGACCTCGGAACGAACGCAGACCAGTCGATCCGCTACGATTCGTCGGAGACGGCCGGCGAGAACGAACGCCACTCGATCGAAACCTACGTGAGCGACATGCTCGCGCTCGAGCGGCACATCGCGCAGCCGCTGCAGCGTCAGCTCGACATCCCCGACACGGCGAAATACAGCGGCGCGCTGGCCGTGATCTCGCAGATCAAAGGGCTGACGGACTCGCACGTGACCGCGCTGGAGCAGTGTCTCGAACAGCTCGGCGGACACGAGGCGAGTCCGGTGAAGTCGGCCTGGAGCAGTCTGCTTGGCGTGGGCGCGGCCGCGATCGACAGCGTGCGCAAGACGAAGGTCTCGAAGAACCTGCGCGACGACTACACCGCGCTGAGCCTCGCCACGATCAGCTACATGATGCTGTACACGACCGCGGCCGGCCTGGGCAACACGCTGGTCGCGGACTTGGCGCAGCGCCATCTCGCCGACTACGCGCGGCTGGTGATGCAGATCAGCCAGATCATCCCCGACGTCGTCCTGCAAGAGCTGCGCGACGACGGCGAAACGGTCGCGGTCGGCGCGGAAGAGACGATCCGGCAGACGACCAACGAGGTGTGGAAGAGCCAGACCGACGTAACAAGGTAGGAAATGCAGGCGAGGAGGGACAGCGATTTCGCCGTCCCTCCCCGCGTCCACGAGCGATCAGATTCCCACGGATAGCACCGCGGTGAACCGCGTCTGGTATTGTTTCACCGTAGTAGGGCTGTACCCAGACGGGACCGTGTCCCCGGGCTTGTTCTGTCCGGGAAGCAAGGTGTTCACGCCACCGTAGTGCGCCCCGAGCGTCAGGAAAAACTTTCGCTGGGACACGACGCTGAAGCCGGCGATGAGCTCGGTCGCGTCTTTCGCTGACGCACCCAGCCCAAAGCTAAACGCCGAGTTCAAGGAGTCGCCGGGGTTCGGACACAGGCACCGGTGGGCGAGCAGCGCGCCGATGGTCCTGCCCGTATCCGAGCTCGACCGGAGGGTATTGGTAGTCGTGAAGGTTCCCGGCGCAGTCGAGATCGCGAGCGATGCGACATTATACGTGACCGTCGGCAACGCGCTGTAGCCCATGCCTAGAGACTTCATGTACGCCGGATTACAATTGATGGCAACGACATCGCGGTCGATGTTTTTGCCGCCGCCGAATGACGCGGGCACCGCGTCGGACGCTTTGAAATGAACGAGATGCGTCACGCCGTTGAAGCTGGATGTGCACCCGGTGTTGTCGGTTCGCACGTAGAATTTCATCGCTCCGACATTCGAGAATCGATTCGTCCATGTTTGCAAGAGATCGAGGTTCGTTCCCATGGCGCCACGCACCGTTCCAGCCGTGCCGCCGAAATTCAGCTGGAACGTTGAAACGTCGGGCAACAGCGCCTTGAGCGCATCTTTGTCGGCGGACGCGCTGGATGAGACGGCTTGAAGTAAATCGGCTCGGTCGGCCGACAGCAGGTCGGCACACGCATCGTTCAACTCGATGAACGGACTAGCGATGTGGTAAGTGCTATTTTGTGGATCGCCTTGCTCTATCGTGCACGTCGCGGGATTGTCTGCGAGCACCAATCGATAATCGGGTAACGTCGCAACGTTCCCTGGCTTGGTACGGTCTGGACGAGGCGTAAGCGCGAGTCTCTCGCTGAGCGTACGCGCTTCGGTTCTCGCTTCTTTCAGCAGCGTCGTCCGCGCCGCCGGCTCCTGTGCTGCATTCCCGTCCGCGGGCGGCTCCGCCAGAAACAAGGGTGTATCGCTCGTGGCATCGGAAGCAGTCATCGTTCGCAGCCTTGCGTCGAATCGTGCGACTTGCTGGAACACTTCCGACTTGCCGAGCTCGATGGCGTCCGCGTCGCGGCGAAAGACGGTCGCGAGCGCGGTTGCTGCGGCGTTATAGAGGCGCACCCGACAGCCCAGGTCGCTGCGAGCGCAGCCCGCGCCTCGCGTCGCCGGATTCGCTTCCTTCACGACGGTGAAGACCGGATCCGTCGGCGCATATTGAACCGCGCGGCCTTCACTGCGCAGAATTTGTTCAACCGTTGACCCGCCGCCGCCGGAGGCCAGGCCGTTGACACTGAAGATCTTCGAAAAGTCAGGACCGGCGATGACAGTGTCGGTTACGCCGAGCGTCGCATCGTCGTAGCGCAACTCGTCATAGATGATGAAAAGCGGCTTTCGCCCGCCCGTGATCTGCAGCAGAGCGTCTCCCCAGCCGGGAACGACGTTGTACCAGTCCAGCGTCTCGTCGGGCCTCGACGCTAGCGCTGCAGGAGAATTGGGCTTCGATAATGCGGTTGTCGCTGAACCGGCAAGGATACTTGCTATGATCGCGAGTGACGCGAGGACTCTCATCTCGGCTTGCTCCTTTCGGGAAGTTCAGATCGCCGTAACCGGGCGGTTGCGGCTGCGCGGCCGCGAAGGCGCGCTACAAAGGCTGCTTCCGTGTACTTCTGTCCGGTGCGAACGTGGGCGGTTCGTGGGTGGGCGACGACGTACACGGCTGCGTCGTCCGCGGAGCGAACCCACAGTACGGTCGTGTTGTGTGCAGGTATCGCGACGACGGACACACGGTGGTTGTCGCTAGGCCACTCTCGTTCGATCCGTGCGATAACGCGGTCGATGCTTCCGGCCATCGCGGAGGAATAGAGCCCGGCAACGGCCAGGTTCTGATCGTCTTCGCGCACCGACCGCGCAAAAATGCGGTGTTTGCCGGTGCGATTGCGAATTTGGTGGTGGAGAATCGGCGTTGGCCGTGCTATGGCGGACAGCGAGAGCACGGGAG
>DATHLN010000184.1:0-2110 GCA_035488115.1 Candidatus Limnocylindrales bacterium
GGCTCGACCGGGAACTCGACCGGGCCCCACCTCCACTTCGGGGTCCGGGTGAACGGGCGCGCCGTCGACCCGATGGGCTATCTGCGCTAATTCCAAGCCCGGCGCGAGATGATGGGCCGCACATGTTGCCGACCCGTTCGGGTGGGAATGTTTATCGAACCCCAATCGGGCCGCCGGAACAAAGCCGCGGCGGCCGGGGTTCAAGGGAGTACAACCCGCTGCCCGCGCCGCTAAGGACCGCCGTTTGACCGCCCGCACCCGTTTCTTGTCTGCCGCGCTCGTGGTCGCGCTCGCCGCTTTCGGCGGCGCCGCGTACGCGGACCGTGCCGAAGCCACCGACTCCGGCGGCCCCGCGTTCATCGTCGAGTCCGGCCGGCAGATCGTCGGTCTCGACATCGCCACGCTGCTGGGCGGGGGCGATCGCCAGCGCCAACTGCTCGCGCTCGCGTACGAGCGGGTCCAGCACGCGTACTACAAGCCGGTCGCCGACCAGCAGCTCGTCGGCGGCGAGCAGAAGGCGCTGACCGCGTTCCTGCGGGCGAAGCGGGTCAACGATCCGCAGGTTCCGCACAACAGCGCGACCGGCGAGCGCGGCCGCGATCTGGCGATCCTGGAGAGCACGCTCACCAGCGTGCAAAAACGCTACGCCACCCTCGCCCCGAAAGACGTCTACACGCAGGTCGCGCTGATCGGAATGCTCGGCGGCCTGGGCGATCCGTACACGACCTATCTCTCGCCGCAAGAGATCAACGGGCTCGACGAGCAGTTGCGCGGCGGCAACTTCGGCGGGATCGGCGTCTACATCGTTCAGGATCCGAAGACAGGCTCGATCCTGGTCGATCCGATCGAAGGAAACCCGGCGATCAGAGCAGGTGTCCGACCCGGCGACATCATCGTCGCGGTCGACGGGCACTCGACGTTGGGCCAGAAGATCGACGCGGTCGAGCGCGAGATCCGCGGCCCGAACGGGACGGTGGTCTCGCTGACGCTCAAGCGCCGCGGCAGCGAGGGGACGAACACCGTGCACGTCACGCGCGCGGAGATCCACGTGCCGTCGGTGCGCGCGAAGATCGAGAACAACATCGAGTACATGCGGCTGGCGGACTTCGGCTCGACCTCGGCCGACGAAGTGCGGCAAGCGATCGAGGACGGCAAGAAGCACAACGTGCGCGGCTACATCCTCGACCTGCGCAACAACGGCGGCGGCTTGCTCGACGCGGCGGTCGACATCTCGAGCCTTTTCATCCCGCAAGGGACGATCGTCTCGACGATCGACCGCGCCGGCAACCGCGACGTGCGCACGGCGAACGGCCGCGCGGTCGACGCAAAACCGCTGGTGGTGCTGGTGAACCGCTTCACCGCGAGCGCTTCGGAGATCACGGCCGGCGCGGTGCAGGACTACGGCGCGGGAACCCTGGTCGGCGAGAAAACGTTCGGGAAGGGCGTCGTCCAGAGCCTGTACACGCTCCCCGACAAGGGCGCACTGAAGATCACGACCGCGCGCTACGTTACCCCGAAAGGCCGCGACATCCAGCACAAGGGGATCGTCCCCGACGTCCTCGTGACCCAACGCACCGACCTGCCGCTCATCGACACCGCCGGCGACAAGCAGCTCGGCGCAGCCAAAAAGATCATCGAAAGCAAGAGTACCGTCTGATGAAACGCACCCTGCCCATCTTCGTTTCCGCGCTGCTCGTCCGGGCGACCGCGCACGTCCCGGCCGCGACCGCCGCCTCCTCCTCGCTCAGCGCGCTGCAGAGCGAAGAGCTGGCCGCGAGCTACCGCCACCTGACCGCCGACTTCTACAAGAAGGTCGACCGCCAAGCCGCGCTCGAGGGCGCGCGCGCGTCGATCGTCGAGTACCTCAAGAAGCGCAAGGTCGCGAACCCCGCGCTCCCGGCGCTGCGTGCGAGCGATGACGACGTGGCGAACGAGGACGCGCTGAACCGCGAAGTCGTCACCGCCGTCAACGAGTACTCTTCGAAGCTCGAGCCGATCGAGTCGATCTCACCGTCCTCGCAGATCACCTACGCTGCGATCGCCGGGGTGCTCGGCTCGGTGAAGGACAAATACACGACCTTCCTCACGCCGAAGGAGTACGCCGCGCTCA
>DATHLN010000185.1:0-16228 GCA_035488115.1 Candidatus Limnocylindrales bacterium
GCACCGATCGATGTGCCAGCGGATGCCAAGCTACTCGTCCTATACGCGCGCGAAGCAGGCGGAGCGATCCTCGATCGAAGGGCGGCACTGTTAGGGCCTATCGGCGAGATCGTCTCGTTTGCCGTGGTGCTGCCGAACGTCGAGACGGAGTTCGGAGTCGCGTACGCCGACATAAATCTTCGTGAGTCGAGCGTCGAGTGGCTCGGTTGGGGCTATCCGGTCGACGTGGTCGAAAATAATCGGAACGCGCCAGCCCTCTCCGCGTAGCTGAAGCGTACCGTCGTCACACGTATCCCGCTCATCGCGCTGGAAGGGATCGTCGGCGAGTCCTGCATTGCCCACGAATCCCATCCTAGCTATTGGTCTCGGTTCACCCGGTCGAGCGTCACAAAAGCATCGGTCTCCGGCTCAGGCGACCTGCGATGCGATCGTCCATACGACCATCCTGCACGCTCGCGATTGCCGCCGTGCGGCGGCGGTGTTACGGTTTCTCGATCAGCTCGGTGATGCGGACGCCGAAGTTCTCGTCGATCGCGACGACCTCGCCGCGCGCGACCAGCCGGTCGTTCACGAGCAGGTCGACGGGTCCGCCGGCCAGGCGGTCGAGCTCGACGATCGAGCCCGTCCCGAGCTTGAGGATGTCGCGCACCAGCATCTTGCACGTGCCGAGCTCGGCCGTGACCTTCAGCGGCACGTTCATCAACAGGTCGAGGTTCTTGCCTTGCTCGGTCATCGTCATCATTGCGCTCCCAGGGCGACGTCGTGGACCAGAAAAGCCGTCCGCGAAGCGACGACGCCGGGGACGCCCGTTGCAAGGCGTCGACCCCCAAGGTTCAAGGATGCAGGAGCGCCGACCTTGGTGTCCAGCTTCACGACCGCGCCGGGCCGAATCTTCACGAAACTCGCCGCGTCGAGCGTCCCTTCGGCGAACACCGCGCGCGCTTCCACGGTGACCGAGCCGAGCGCGTGCGGCCCGATCGCCCCGGCCGGGGCCGGATCGGGCAGCTCGCGGACGACCCCGATCCCGAGCGTGAGCGCGAGCGGCGCGTGGACCCGCAGGTCGAAGTACGCCGCACACGCCGGCACCTCGTGCGCCCCGACCGGACGCGAGACGTCGTGCGACTCTGCGCACAGCGGGCCGAACGTGCCGGCGCAGCGCGCGGCGATCCGCTCGAGCGCGTGCAGCTCGAGCGCCGAGCACGCGCGTTCCGACAGCTCCGGCGCGCCGTCGTCGCCCTCGCCGAACGCGCGCCGCACGAGCCTGCGCGCGTCGCGCGACAGCTCCGCCCACGCGTGCGCGCCGAGCGCCGCAGGCTCGCCGAGAACCAGCTCGCAGCGTTCGCCGAGCAGCTCGCGCAGCGTCTCGCGCACGCCGTTCGCGACGACGCAGGCGATCTCGAGCGGGACCGACGCGCGCGGGACGAAGCGCAGCCGCCGCACGCGGCCGAACGGCGGACCGAAGCTCGCGCCGGCGATCATTTGACCAGATCCACGGCGGTCTTCTGCACGCTCGCGCGCGACTTCACCGCCGCGCCGAGCGCCTCGAACGCGCGGTACGCTTCGTCGAGCCGCGCGACGCCCGCCGCGATGTCGATCGCGCCCGCGTCGCGGCTCGACGTCGCGAGCTCGGGGAACGTCCCGTCGGCCGGCGTGCCGAGATGCGGGACGACGCCGCGCGGCGCGGCGACGCGCGTTCCGTCCAACCGCGACGGCTGCGTCCCAGCGGGGAAGCGCGCGAGCGTGATGCGCCCGAGCACGACGCGCTCCGCGTTGCGCGCGCCGGTGCGCGGATCGATCGCCGCGCGCGTGTACGCGACGGTTCCGTCCGCCTCGACGCGCGCGTCGGCGCCGCGTCCGAGCGCGCGATCGGTCTCCGGGACGCGCAGCGGAACCGGGATCGCGCCGCGCGCCTCGCCGCCGGGATAGCCCAGGACGTCCGCGCCGCTGCGCGTGCGCAGCACGCCGCTCTCGAGCGAGAACGGACCGTCGCGCTCGTACGCGCGCGCGCCGTCGGCGCCGCGCGTGACGAACCACGCGCCGGGCGGCGGGACGACGCTGAGCGGATCGGTCGAAGGGACGACGTTCGGCGCGGTGCGCACGTCGGCGTTGAGCGGCGTGGCGCCGGCGCGGAACGCGTCGCGCAGGTCCTGCGCGCGGGAGAGGACGCGTTCGTAGGCGTCGAGCGGCGATGCGCCGATCATCACGCCGCCTCCGCGCGCAAGCCGCAGCCGGCGAGCGCGAAGCGCGCCTGCGCCAGCGCCCGCTCGACGCGCTCGCGCAGCGGCGGCGCGCACACCGCGACGACGCGCGTCCCGCCGCCGCCGGTCCGCACGACGAGATGCACCCTGCCGTTCGCCGCGCGCACGACGAACGACGCCGTCTGCGCGCACGGAGCGCGCCGCGCGATGCCGCGCTCGATGGTTCGCGCCAGCTCGCTCTTCGCGCAGCGCCGCTCCAGCGGACCTGCGCCGCCGTCGCGGCGTGCAACGATGGGCGCGGCGACGGTTCGGCCCCGGAATGCATTGCGACCGGTCCCGGTATCGCGAGCGGGCACGTCGCCCCGCCGCACCGCACGCGCGAGCGGCGCCCGAAGGAAGCCGTGTACCGGGCTCGAGCGTGCGCGTGCGCCGGGCGCATCGCGGCCGGCCAAGTGCAACGCGCTGTACCACGCTTGCGAGAGCGCGCGGCGGTCGGTGTAGGGGAGATGCGTCGCGACGAGCGCGACGCCGGTGGTCTGCTGCATGTGAGTCGTCCTCCTCCACCACCATATCGCGCACATGCGGACGCCACGTTGCGGCATTGTTGCCGAACGTCGTGCGAACGACCGGCGTCGTTCCGTTGGGGGACGGGACGACGAGCGTTGCGAAGGCGTCTCGATGCTTGATCACGCCGGTTCGCAGAACGGCGGCGGCGCGGCACGCGTCTTGGTCTCGTTGTGCAACGTCGAGGAGGAGCGACCGTCGCTGGTCGTCCTCGACACCGCGTCCCGAGCGATCACGCCGCTGGCGGTGACCTGCGGCTCGGGCGCGACCGGGCTGTGCGTCATCGGCGAGGACGTCATCGCGGCATGCCAGACGCCCGAGGCGTCCGTGACGGTACTCGACGCCCGAACGCTCGAGATGCGGACCGAAGCACCGCTTTCCGGCGCGCGGGATGTGCATTCGCTCGTCCCCTGGGACGGCGGTGTGGCGGTCGCTTCCAGCGGCACCGACGAGGTCATCTGGTACCGTTACGACGGCAGAGGCTTCACCGATCGAACCGTGCTGTGGAGCGGCGGCACCGGAGACCGCGACACACTGCACGTCAACGCGCTCGCCGTTCACGGCGACGCGCTGCTCGGCTGCGCGTTCGGACCCCGGACGTCGCAGAGCGATCTCTGGAGCGCCGCAGGCGGCGGCTTCGTCTTCGACGTGATCGGTCGGGGCGTCGTGCTCGAGAACCTCGGCCATCCGCACAGTCTCGTCTCGCTCGATGACCAGCTGTATCTGTGCGAGTCGTCCCGGCGGCTCTTCCGTTCGCTTAGCGGTCCGATCGCGACGCTGGACGGCTACACGCGCGGCGCCGCGCCGCTCGGCCGTGCACGCATGCTCGTCGGCACGAGCGTCGGGCGGGTCAAGTCGCGCAGCAGCGGCCGGCTCCTGAATCCGGCCGACGGCGGGCGCCGCGCGGGAACGTGCGCGGTTCACGAGGTCGGCCTCGACGGCTCCGTTCGCGCGACGATCTCGCTCGCGAGCTACGGCGCGGAGATCTACGACATCTTGCCGTTGCTCTGAGTCAGCGGCGCGCGGTCCGCCGGCTCCCGTCGTCGAACGACGCGCCGGGCGCGAGATACATCGCGGCGTTGCCGAGGTCGAACGTGGCGACGAAGTTCCGCAGCACGCCGAGACCGACGTTCCCCGCGTCGACGCGGTCGGCGAACGCGCCGTTCTTCGCCAGCACGACGTCGACGCTGCGGTGGAACAGGTCGTAGTTCCCGAGCTTCAGCGCGTCGAGCGAGGTGCGGTACGTCTGGTTCGCGCCCCCGATCCCGTAGTTCCACGACGCGGTCGGCGAGAACGGCACGACGCCCGGGTGCGCGTCGAGGAACGGCCGGTAGAGGAGCATCTCGCCGCTGTTGCCGGTGTCGACGATGAACGGCGCGTCGAGCCGGCCGTTGACGCGCAGCGTCGCCTCCGCGAGCTCGCGGTCGACGTCGAGCCCGATCGGCGTCCCGCGCGGCACGAACGAGCCGGGCGCGCCGAAGCGCAGCACGTGGTTGGCGAAATCCATCTCGACGACCGCCGAGGCGAAGAACGGGTAGCCGAGGATCCCGTCGATCTTCAATCCGCCGCCGAGATTGCGCGGGATGTCGAGCGAGGAGACGATCACCTCGTCCATCGCGGCGCCGGCGATCTCGATCCGCGGGAGCGTCGCGACCGAGAGCCCGCCGCTGCGCGACGCGCCGCGCACCTCGAGCGCGCCCTGGCCCGCGACGTTCGCCTCCTTGAGGACCGGCGCGTCGACGAGGATCGACTGCGCGCCGGTGTCGAGCAGGAAGAACCAGTCCTTGTTCGCGACGCGCACGTTGATGCCGACGTGGCCGTCGCGCTCGATCAGCGGAACGACGTGCACGCCGTCGTTCGCGAGCGTCCGCGGCGCGAGCGGCGCGAAGCTCGCCGGATCGACCGGCTCGTCGATGCGGACCGCCGTCGTCTGCTGCACGGTGTCGAAGCGGTGATCGCCGTCGCTCATCGTGTTGCGGAACGCGATCTTGCGCCCGCCGACGTCGCGCCAGTCGGCGTAGTCGACGAAGAACGGCCCGTCGCCGTCGAGATACTCCAGCCGCAGCGGCAGCCCGCTCGACGGATCGATCCATAACGTCTCCGGCTCGCCGCCGCTCGCGTTCACCTCGATCCGCCAGACCTTCGCGCCGTTCGTCTCGCCCCAGCCCGCGAAGCGCGTCAGCTCCGGATGCTTCACGAACTCGCCCGAGTCGATCAGCTCCTCGGTCCGCGCGCGGCGGAGCAGGTAGCCGCGCAGCTCGCGCACGTTGCCGTTCGCGTTGCGCACGAAGAGCCGGTCGCCGAGCCGCAGCTGCACTTCGTGCCGCGGTCCGAGCACGTCGTCCTCGCGCTCGTTCGCGCCGTCGCGCACGACGTGAAACGTCCCGGTGAGCCCTTCGCCCGCGAGCGTCCCTTCCGCGACGAGCGTCTTCACCTCGTCGGCGTGCGTCGCGCGGTCGTATGCGGCGAGAACCGTCGCGACCGGAACGTCGGGATCCGCCGTGCGCTTCGCGCCGGCCGGGGCGAGGACGAGCGAGAACAGGACAGCGCTAAAGAGCGCTGTTGTACTTCTGATACGAGGCCAGGACGTTCTGGACGTAGTTCTGGGTCTCCGCGTACGGTGGAACGTCGCGGTACTTCTCCACCGCGCCCGGTCCTGCATTGTACGCGGCGATCGCGAGACGCTTGTCGCCGCCGAAGCGGTCGAGCAAGCCGCGCAGGTAGCGCGCGCCGCCGGCGACGTTCTGCGCCGGATCGTAGGCGTCGCGGACGCCGAGCCCGGCGGCGGTCTCGGGCATGAGCTGCATCAGTCCCTGCGCGCCGACCGGCGAGGTCGCGCGCGCGTTGAAGCCCGACTCGTTCGCGATGACGGCCTTGATCAGCGCCGGGTCGACCTGCCAGGTCGCGGCGTTCTGCTGGACCAGCGCGTCGATCTGGGCGGGCGGGACGGGCGAGGGCGCGTTCGCCGGCAGACCGCTGCCCGGCGCGTCCGGGCCGCCCGGCTCGAGGCCGGGGCCGCGGTATCCCGAGCGCATCGCGTCGGCGAGCGCGTTCGCGAAGCGCGGCGCGCCCGCGGCCGTCGTCGCGGCGGCGGTAGGCGGTACGCTCCCCGGCAGCGGGGCGCCGGTGATCTCGGCGATCCGGTTCTGGACCGCGGCGATCTCTGCGAAGACGTCCATCATGTGAGACTATCGGCCAGCGCGCGCAGCGCCGTGAGCGTCTGCGTGAGGGCCGACGGCGCCTCGCCCTGGCGCAGGAACGCCTCGAGCGCGGCCTCGTGCGCGAGGCAGCGGGCGAGGAACGGGCCGGTCGGGCTGATCCCGAGCGAGCGCGCGTCGGCCGATTCGTCGAGCGCCGCGACCGCGGCCCGCACGACCCGCGCGGCCTCGAGATGCTCGGCGGTCGCGACGTCGGCGAGCGTGCGGCTCGCGCTTCGTGCGAGGTCGATCGCCGGGAAACGGCCGGCGCGCGCGAGCCGTGTGGTAAGCACGAGATGACCGTCGAGCGCCGCGCGGGCCGCCTCGGAGACCGGGTCGTGATCGCCCGGCCCGTCGGAGAGGACGGTCGCGATCAGCGTGACGCTGCCGCGGCCCACCGCGCCGGCCTGCTCCAGCAGCCGCGCGAGCAGCGCGAACACCGAAGGCGGGTAGCCGCCGCGCCCGGCCGGTTCGCCGGCGGCGAGCGCGAGCTCGCGCGCCGCGGCGGCGATCCGCGCGAGCGAGTCGATCACGAGCAGCACGTCCAGTCCGCGCTCGCGCAGCGCGGACGCCTGCGCGAACGCGATCTCCGCCGCGCGCACGCGTTCGGCGGCCGCACGCTCCGCGGTCGCGCAGACCAGCGTCGTGCGCGCGTCCAGCCGCGCCAGCCGGCGCTCGGCCTCGCGGCCGCGCTCGCCGATCAGCCCGACGACGACCGCGTCGGCGCCGGCGCCGCGCAGGATCGCGTCGAGCAGCGTCGACTTCCCCGCGCCGGCCGCGCCGAAGAGCCCGATCCGCGCGCCGCGGCCGAACGCGAGCGGTCCGTCGATCGCGCGGACGCCGGTGTGAAACAGTGCGGTGCACGGGCGGCGCTCGGCGACCGCGCGCGCACGTGCGTCCGCCGCGACGCGGCGCCCGCGCGCTGCGGGCCGGCCGTCGAGCGGCGCGCCGGCGGCGTCGATCGCGCGGCCGAGCAGCGGCGTGCCGAGCGGGAGCGCAAGGACCGACGGATCGCCGGCGACGCGGTCCCCGGCCGCGACACCGTCGATCGCGCCGAACGGCGCGAGCGCGGCGCGCGACGCGTGCAGCGCGACGACGCGCGCGTGCACCACGGCGTCGCGCGCGCAGACGCGAACGCCGTCGCCGACACGTGCGAACGGCAGCTCCGCCTCGACGAGCGGGCCGCGCGTCCCCGCCACCGCGCCGAGCGCGCGCCCGGTCACGCGAACGCCTCCAGCACCGCCGCGAGCCGCACGCCGAGCCGCGCGTCGAGCGCGCCGCCGGCGACCTCGGCGATCGCGTCGCCCGGCGCGAGCTCGTCGTCGGCGACGACCGGGACGCCGCGCACGCGCGCGACGTCGCCGGCAGCGACGCGCACGCGAACGACCGGCGCGCGCTCGCGCACCTGCGCGACCAGCGCCGCAATGTCGCACGGCGCGAGCCGCAGCTCGCGCATCACGACGTTCGCCGCGAGCTCGCGCACGAGCCGCGCGACCGCCTCGTCGAACGCATCGGCGAGCCGCGCACGAAAGAGTCGCGCATCGCGCAACGCCGCGCCGAGCTCGTCCGGCGATTCACCGCCGTCGTCCGGCGATTCGACGGCCAAGTCGGGTGATTCGACCGCCGGCGCGGCTTCATCGCGCGTATCGGTTGCATCGCAACGCGGGGGCTGCGGGCGCAGGTAGTCGGCGAGCGAGATGAACTCAGCGGCCACGGATCAGCTCCTCCGGTGCGGGGACGAGCGCGGCGTTCGCGCGCGCGAGCCGGCGGACGATCTCGGAGCGCTCGCCGGGCGGATACAGCTCGAGGACTTCCGCGGCGGTCGCCGCGGGGAGCGAGGCGACGATCGCGGCGACGACGTGCGGCGGCTCGCCGTCGAGGGCGCCGCGCACGCGGCCGGCGGGGATCGCGGGCGCCTCGCGCGCCGCGCTGCGCGCCGACGCCGACTCGACCGCGCGCACCGCGACCGCGACGAGCGGTCGCGCGCCGAACGCGACGATCAGCACGACCGCGAACGCCGTGAGCGCCTGCGGCACGACGCTCAGCGCGGCGAGCACCCAGCCGGGCGCGCGCGAAGGATGCGCGTCGTGCGCCGCGCGCTCGCCGAACGCGACCGCTTCGACGCTGACGACGTCGCCGCGGTCGGTGCGAACCCCGGCCGCCGCGGCCGCCAGCGCGCGAATCTTCGCGAGATCGAGCTTGCGCGCGTCGTCGACGAACACGGCGACGGTCAGCCGCGCGGTCGCGTCGGCGGCGGCGACACGGCGCTCCTCGCGGAGGTCGCTTCCGCGGTCTTCGGTCGCGTTGGTCTTCGAGTACTTCTTCGCGTTCGAGGCGTAGCGCTCGTCGCTGGTCGCGCGCGCGATGCTGCCGCCGGCGGCCGCGCGGTGGACGGCGCGGACGTCGCGCCGCTCGCCCAGCGGCTCGCGGTGCACGCGCACGATCGTCGCGCCGGCGCCGAAGGCCGCGTCGAGCGCGCTCTGCAGCGCGGCCTGCACCTCACCGCCGTCGTCGGCGCCGTCGCCGCCGAGCGCGAGCCCGCGGTCGTCGAGCACCGTGACGCGCTCCGCGTCGAGCCCCGGGACACCGCCCGCGACGAACGCCTTGATCCCCGCGACCGTTCGCGCCGGGAGCCGCGCGCCGGGTGCAAGCGTGACGCGGACGCTCGCGCTGGCGTCGCGCCGCGGCTCGTCGGCATAGACACCGGCGCTCGAGGGCGCGATCACGACGCGCGCGTCGCTCACGCCTTCGATCCCGCGCAGCCCGAGCGCGAGATCGGCGGCGAGCGCGTCGCGCGTCTGCGCCTCGAGGATGCTCTGCGGGGTCAGCGCGCCGACGTGCGCGAGCGCCTCGTCGCTCCCGGCGAGATGCGCGTGCGGCACGCCGGCGAGCGCGAGCTTCAGCAGCAGCTCGCCGCGCTTCGCGCGCTCGACGCGCACGTTGTCCGCGCCGCTCGCGTGCGGGACGTTCCACGCCGCGAGCCGCTGCTCGACCTCGGCGAGCTGATCGGCGCGGAGCGGCGCCGCGAAGAGCGCGACGCGCGTGTCGCGCGACGCCGACCACCCGAACGCGGCCAGCGCGATCACCGCTGCGCAGGCGCCGATCGCGACCATCCGCGCGCGCAGCGACGACGCGCGCAGCTGCCGCACCACCGTAGCGAACGTCATCGCCTAGATCTGCATCCCGAGCAGCGTCGAGACCGATTGCGCGGCGCGCTGCGCCGCGGTCGCGGCGATCTGCAGCGCGATGTCCGCGCGCGCCCGCTCGACGACCATCTCCTGCAGCCCGCCGCGGTACGCCGCGAACGCGGTCTCGGCGCGGTCGGCACCGGTCAGGATCGCGCCCGCCGCGTCGAGCAGCCGCGCGAACGCGTTCGCATCGCCGTCCGCCGGCTGCGGCCCGCGCGGGGCGGCGGGCCCGTCGGGGATCAGCACGTCGACGCGCATCAGAGGCGTCCCACGTCGATGGTGCGCTCGGCGAGCCGCTTTCCGACGTCGAAGACCGACGCGTTCGCCTCGTACGCGCGCTGCGCGTCGAGGACCGCGATCATCTCGGTCAGCGCGTCGGCGGTCTCGCCCGACCGCACCGTCCCGGCGAGCCGCGGACCGCGCTCGTCGTCGCCCGCGTCCTCAGCGTCATCGGGGACGTCGAGGAAGGCGTCGGCCGGGTCGGCGCTCGCGAAGCGCGCGACCAGGCGCGGATACGGATGCTCCGGCGTCGACGCCTGCGCCGCGGCGACGTTGCGCGCGGCGACGTCGAGGAGGGCGCGCTGCACGCCCATCCCGCCCGCGGCGACGGTCAGCAGATCGAGCTCGCTCATTTCGCGACCGTCCGCAGCTCGGCGAGATGGGCGCGGAGCGCGCCGAGGAGCGCCTCCTCGAAGATCGCCGCCCGGGCGAGCCGCGCCGAGGCGCGCTCGTCGCGCGCGGCGCCGGGCGCGAGGGATTCGAGATGCCGGCGCGCCTCGAGGGCGGCGCCGGCGGTCGGGAAGATCGGATCGTTCGTCATGCACCCAGCATGCCTGATCGATGTGAGCGGAACGTTGCCGCGAAGTGAGGAACTCGTGCGCGTGCCGTTCCGCCGCACGACTCGAAGGCAGCGTCCGACGCGGTGAGCTCGCCTGAGCCGGGACCGGCCGCCGACGCGCTCGCCGCGCTGCGGCAGCGAGCCGCGGCGCTGGGCGACCCCGCGCTGAAGGCCGCCGTCGCGAACGCCGAGCGCGCCTACGAGACGCTCGCGCTCGACCGCGCCGCGCTCCAGAGCCGCCTCGCCGCCTCCTCGACGAACGCCGAGCGCGAGCTCAGCAAGCTGCGCACGCTCGGGCGCGTCGCCGAGACCGTCAACTCCTCGCTGAAGCTCGACGACGTGCTGCGCAGCGTCCTCGACACGGCGGTCGACGTGATGAAGGCCGAGCGCGGCTTTCTGATGATCGCGAACCCCGCCGGCAAGCTCGAGCTGACGACGACCTACGGGATCGACCGCGCGACGGTCGAGGGCGACGACATGCGCCCTTCGCAGACGACGGTCCGCCGCGTCTTCGAGACCGGCGAGCCGATCGTGACGACCGACGCGCAGCAGGACCCGCGCTTCAACATCAACCTCTCGGTGCGAGCATTACGGTTGCGCTCGATCATCTGCGTCCCGCTCTCGATCAAGGAGCGGACGATCGGCGTCGTCTACCTCGACTCGCGGCTCGCGCCCGGCCTCTTCTCACCGCACGATCCCGACCTGCTGACGGCGTTCGCGAACCAAGCCGCGCTCGCGATCGAGAACGCGCGGCTCTTCGACGCGCTGCGTGCGCAAGTCGTCGAGATCAGCCGCTTGGAGCAATTGCAGGCGCGCATCCTCGCCTCGATCACGAGCGGCGTGATCACGCTCGACGGAAGCGGCACGATCGCAACGTTCAACGACGCGGCCGCCGAGACGTTCGGCGTCCCCGGATCGACGATGATCGGCAAGCCGTCGCGCGCGCTCGAGGCGCTGATCCCCGGGATCACGACGATCATCGGCGACAACATGCTCACGAAGCCGGTCGACTTCGAGGCCCACCATCCGACGCGCGGCGCGCTGCACTTGGAGGTGCGCACCGCGCCGCTCGATCTCCCCGACGCCACCGAACCGCACGGTTGGGCGATCGCCGTCACCGACCTCACCGAACGCCGCAAGCTCGAACGCCTGCACGCCGCCGACGTCGAACAGCGCCGCGCGATCAGCGACGCGTTCGCGCGCTACCTCGCCCCGCACGTGGTGGAACAGCTGATGCGCGCCCCCGGCGGCGTCGCATTAGGCGGCGAACGCGCGACGGCGACGATCCTCTTCGCCGACATCGTGGCGTTCACCGAACTGGCCGAACGCCTCGACGCCGAGCAGGTCGTCGAGATCCTGAACCACTTCTTCAGCGACGCGGTGCAGATCGTCTTCGAGCACGACGGTCTGCTCGACAAGTTCTACGGCGACGGCCTGATGGTGGTGTTCGGCCCGCCGCGCGTCCGCGACGACGACGCGAAGCGCGCGATCGAAGTAGCCGCCGCTCTCCACCGAGCCGCCTCGAAGATCCAAGCCGCCGGCAAGCCGCTGGAGCTCGCGATCGGCATCGCGACCGGCGACGTGGTCGCCGGCCACATCGGCAGCCCGAAGCGGATGGACTACACCGTGATCGGCGACGCCGCCAACTTGGCGAGCCGCCTGCAAGGTGCCGCCCCGCCCGGCAAGACGTACGTCGACGACCGCACCTACCAGCGCCTGGAGACGAAACCGCCGGCCGAAAAGCTGATCGCGAAGATCCGCGGCAAAGCCGACCCGGTGACCATCTTCGCCGTAAGCTAAGCCCGCCCGGCTTCCGTAGAACTACGGACGCCCCGAACCCCTGCCCGCGGCTATCGTCATCCCATGATGACGAACGCCACCGCCGCCCTCGACCCACTCGCCGCCGCGACGGCGATCGCATACAATGCCCGCCGGAGAGCCGACCGCACCGAAGACGCCGTCGGCATGGGCGCCGTCGCCGCGCTCACGATCGGGATCGTGATCTCGCTGATCGTGATCGCCGTGATGGTCACGAGCCCTGCGACGATCCCGATGTGGTGTGCGGCGCACGGTGGTTGCCCGTGACCTGGCGTGCGCGATTACGGCGCACCCTTCGACAAGCTCAGGGTGACATTGCGGTGGGGGACCGTGAAGATTGCACAGCCGAGATGGTGCCTGTGTCGCGAGATGCGACGTCGTAGTGGCGGACACTCTGAACGAGCGGAGCCCAGGATGGGCGGGAGCGACGTGAAGACGTAGCAAGGCCCGGGCAGGATGCCCGGGCCTTGCGTGTCCGCCACTACGATGTCGCATCTCGCGACACCGCCACCAGTTCTAGCGTTTGGAGAACTGGAACCGTTTGCGAGCCTTCTTGCGCCCGTACTTCTTCGATTCTTTCTCCCGAGGATCGCGCGTCAGCAGCCCGTTCTTCCGCAACGGCTCCCGCAGCGACTCATCCATCTCCAGCAGCGCCCGAGCGATCCCGTGCCGCACCGCGCCGGCCTGCCCCGAGACGCCCCCGCCCTCGCACTTCACATCCACGTTGAAGCGGGACAACGACTGCGTCACTTCGAGCGGCTGACGGACGATCATCTGCAGCGTCGGCCGCGGAAAATACTCGTCGACGGGCTTCTTGTTGACGGTGATGACGCCCTGACCGAGCGTGAGCCGGACGCGAGCGATGCCGCGCTTGCGGCGACCGGTTCCGTTGAAGAGATCGGAAGTCTGCATCTAGACGAGGGCCTTCGGCTGCTGGGCCGTGTGCGGGTGCTCGGTTCCGGTGTAGACCTTCAGCCGCCCGAGCTGCACGTCGCGCATGCGGTTGGTCGGCAGCATCCCGCGGACGGCGCGCTCGACGAGCCGCTCCGGATACTTCTCGCGAACCTGCGAGGCCGTCTCGGTGCGGAGCCCGCCCGGGTAGCCGGAATGGCGGTGATAGACCTTCTGGGTCCACTTCCGCGGTGCGAGCTCGACCTTCTCGGCGTTGATGACGATGACGTGATCGCCGTCGTCGATGTGCGGGGTCCAGGTCGGCTTGGTCCGGCCCGAGAGCGCGCGCGCGATACGGACGGCGAGCGTGCCGAGCCGCTGCCCGGCCGCGTCGACGATGTACCAGTCGTGCTGGGTCTCGGCGGTCTTCTGAAGGTATGTGCGCATGGGGTCCGTCGGAACGTCAAGGACGCCGTGGTCACGCCACGGCAACCTACGCAGTATACGGGTCCGAGTCGCCGGAAGTCAACCGCGAAACCGCCCTCCAGACCGTCCCGCTCCCCATGCCAAGCAGGTTCGCGTCAAATCGCGGTTCGCGCGAACCGATACGAGCAAGTATGAGCACCCTGGACGTCCTTTTGCTTGCCGTCGCCGTTCTGGCCGCCGGTGCCGCCGCGATCTGCTTCATCGGCTACCGGCGCGCCGACGCCGACCGCCGGGCCCAGCACGCGACGCTCCGCGGGGCGCTCGACGTCGCGGGGACGGACGCCCTCGAAGGGCTCGTCGAGGCGCTGATCGACGCCCGCCGCCGCAGCGAGGCCGTCGCCGCGCTGGCGCCGGCCGTCGACGAGCTCGCCGAACGGCACCGCCGGATCGCCGACGCGGTGAACGCCCGGGACGCCGTCGGGACCACGGCTCAGGAAGCGCTGAAGGCCGCGCTCGGCGAGCAGACCGCCGCCGGCGCCGCGGTCGGCGACCTGACCGCCGCGGTCGTCCAGGCCGGCGCGAGCGTCGAGGAGACCGTGACCGCGATCAGCATGGTCTCCGGAAACATCACCGGGCTCGCCGACAACGTCGGCAACGTCAGCTCGGCGATCGGCGAGCTCGCGGTCTCGGTGAACCAGGTCGCGAGCAGCGCGCGCGAAGCCTCGACGCTCTCGGTCGAGGCCGACAAGAAGGCGAAGGACGGCGGCGTCGCGGTCGAACGGCTCGTGCGCTCGACGCGCGAGGTCGCCGACGACATCACCTCCGTCGTTGCGAAGATGCAGGAACTCGGCCGCGCGTCGGAACGGATCGGCGCGATCGTCGAGGTGATCGACGCGATCGCCGACCAGACGAACTTGCTCGCGCTGAACGCAGCGATCGAGGCCGCGCGCGCCGGCGAGCACGGACGCGGCTTCGCGGTCGTCGCCGACGAGGTGCGCAAGCTCGCGGAGAGCTCGGCCCAGTCGACGCGCGAGATCGCGAGCCTGGTCAAGGATATCCAGGCGAAGACCGGCGAGGTCGTCAAGTCGACGAGCAGCTCCGGCGCGAAGGCGGAGAGCGGGTTGCAGATGGCCGACGTCGCGGGCCGCGCGATCGGCGACATCTCCTCGGCGGTCGGCGAGGCGAACCGCTTGATCGAGCAGATCTCGATGGCCGCGCGCGAACAGGCGAGCGGCGCGTCGGCGATCGTGAACTCGGTCGAGCAGATGAACACCCTGATGCGCGACGCGGTCCGCTCGCTCGACGAGCAGAACGCCGCGAACCACCAGATCGTCGACATCATCGCGGCGATCCAGCGCAACGCGAACGGCGTCGAAGCGGCGATCGCGCGCCAGCGCGCCGCCTGCGACGAGCTCGTGAACGCGTCGAAGAGCCTCGCCGCGGCGAGCCGCACGACGAAGGACGCGACCGCCGGCGTCGACGAGATCGCCGACAGCGTGCGCGACCGCGTCCGCGCGATCACCGGCGGTCACGGCGAGAGTTCGACGGGGCGGTACGTGTCGAGGTCGGCGTAGCGCACGCCGGCCAGATACAAGCCGTGCGCGGGCGCCGTTTCGCCGGCGGCGCCGCGCTCGCGCGACTCGAGCGCGCGGCGCGCGAAACCGACGTCCCGGTAGCCGGTCGCGCAGCCGGCGAGCGTCCCGACGATCACGCGCACCATCCGGTGCAGGAACGCGTTTCCACGGACGGTGACGCGCAGCAGATCACCGCGGCGCACCAGCTCGATGGCGCGGACCTCGCGGACCGTTCCGCCGCGCTCCGGCAGCTCGCCGCAGTAGGTGACGAAGTCGTGCTCGCCGATCAGCGGCTCGGCCGCGGCGGCGAAGCGCGCGTCGTCGATCGCGCGCGGAACGTGCCAGGCGCGCGCGCGCCACAGCGCGGACGGAAAGCCGCGGTTCAGGATCAGATAATCGTACGCGCGCTCGAGCGCGTCGAAGCGCGCCGAGAACCCGTCGGCGACCTGGGCGGCCTCGCGCACGACGAGGTCGGCCGGCGTCCCCGCGTTGAGCGCGAGCCGCAGCCGCTCGACCGGAAACGCGCGCTCCGCGCTGAACGAAACCACCTGCCCGGTCGCGTGGACGCCGGCGTCGGTGCGGCCGGCGGCCGTGATCTTCACCGGCGCGTGGAAGAGCCGCGCCAGCGCGTCCTCGAGCGCGCCCGCGACGGTGCGCAGCTGCGGCTGGTACTGCAATCCGTGAAACGCGCGTCCGTCGTATTCGACGACGAGCCGGTACGTCGGCACGCGCTCCGTTTCACGAGATCGGGACGAGCGCCTTTCGCGGGGCCTGCTTCTCGGCGTGCGTCGCACCGAGCGTCGCGACGAGCGCGGCGACCGCGTCGGCGTCGAAGAGGTGGTCGGCGAGGATCAAACGCTCCAGCGCTTCCTCGTGCGCGATCGCGGCGGCGTACGGCCGGCCGGAGCGCATCGCGTCATACGCGTCGACCACGGAGAGCAGCCGAGTTTCCCAGGAGATCTGGTTTCCGCGCAAGCCGTCGGGGTAGCCCGAGCCGTCGAGCCGCTCGTGATGGCTGCGGACGATCGCGGCGAGCGCCGTCGCGCCTTGCGCGTGCAGCATCTGCTCGCCGCGCGCGGCGTGGCATTTGAGGATTCGCCACTCCGCTTCGCTCAGCACGTGGCGCGCGTTGAGCAGCGCGCTGCGGATGTGGAGCTTGCCGATGTCGTGAAACAGGCCTGATTGTCCGAGCAGCACCGCTTCCTCGCGGCCGAGCCCCGCGGTCTGCGCGACGCGCGCGCTGAGCATGCCGACGTTCAGGAGATGGCGATGCGTTTCGTAGTCGTGCGCCAGCACGGCGCTGAGAAACGCTGCGGTGAATGGTTGGGCAAAGAGTTCGCCGAGGACGGGGTCTACGAGCATGCGCTGCTCCGATGATGGCAGTGTCGACGCTCTGCCGAGCCCACCCGGGTGACGCGTCGCGGACTCGAAAACGCCAATGTACGGTTGCGTGTCTCGTTCCATCCGCTCGCTCGTTCTCAGACCGCCGCCAGAAATTACGAGGCCGCCTCGCGGCGGCCTCGTTTTCTATGCG
>DATHLN010000186.1:0-5836 GCA_035488115.1 Candidatus Limnocylindrales bacterium
CGCGTCCTTGGCGTAGAAGACGCCGGGCTCGAAGAGGTTGTGGTCGTCGAGGTACGCGATGCGCCGGCCGAAGTCGCGGTTGATCGCGGCGCCGCCGACGACGACCGGATACGACAGACCGCGCGAGCCCTGCTCTTTGATGAGCGTCGGCATCTGCTTCGAGGTCGAAACGAGCAGCGCCGAAAGCCCGATCGCGTCGGCGTCGACCTCGATCGCCTTCTCGACGATCGTCGACATCGGAACTTGCTTGCCGAGATCGTACACGGTGTAGCCGTTGTTCGAGAGGATCGTGCCGACCAGGTTCTTCCCGATGTCGTGCACGTCGCCGAACACCGTCGCGAGCACGACGACGCCCTTGCTGACGCCTTCCTTGCGCTCGAGGAACTGCTCGAGGTGCGCGACGGCCTTCTTCATCACCTCGGCCGACTGCAGCACGAACGGCAGGATCAGCTCGCCGGCGCCGAACTTGTCGCCGACCTCTTTCATCGCCGGCAGCAAGACGTTGTTCAAGACGTCGACGGGGTCGCGTTTTTCGAGCGCCTCGTCGATCTTCGTCTCGATCCCGTCCTTGCGGCGGCGCAGGATCGCGTTGTGGATCCGCACCTCGACGGGCGCATCCGCGTCGTCCTCCGCTCCAGCCTGTCCTGAGCTTGTCGAAGGAACCTTCGCTTCAAAGTGCTCGATCACGCGCTGCAGCGCGTCGGGGCGGCGGTTCAGCACGAGATCGTCACAGAGCTCGCGCTCCTGCGCGTCGATCTCCGCGTACGGCGTGATCTCGGCGGCGTTGACGATCGCCATGTCGAGCCCGGCCTCGACGCAGTGGTGCAGCATCACGGAGTTCAGCACGTGGCGCGCCGCCGGCTTGAGCCCGAACGAGACGTTGGAGACGCCGAGCGAGGTGAGCACGCCCGGCAGCTCGCGCTTGATGAGCCGAATGCCCTCGATCGTTTCGACGGCCGAGTCGATGTACTCCGCATCGCCGGTCGCGAGCGTGAAGGTGAGGTCGTCGAAGATCAGCGCGCCGGCCGGGAGGCCGTACTCGTTCACGACGATCTCGTGGATGCGCTGCGCGACCTCGAGCTTGCGCTGCGCGGTCTTCGCCATCCCGGTCTCGTCGATGGTCAGCGCGACGATCGCGGCGCCCGCCTCCTTCACCAGCGGCATCACGGAGTCGACCTTCGCGCGGCCGTTCTCGAGATGGATCGAGTTCACCACCGGGCGGCCGGCGTAGATCTTCAGCGCCGCCTCGATCACCTTCGGCTCGGTCGAGTCGATGACGAGCGGGGCTTCGACCGACTGCGCGAGGCGCTTGACGATCGTCGCCATCTGCACGTCCTCGTCGGTGCGCTCGGTCAGCGCGGTGCAGACGTCGCGCAGGTGCGCGCCGCCTTCGACCTGACCGCGCGCGACCATCGTGATCTCGTCGTAGTCGTCGGCGAGCAGCAGCCGCTTGATCTTGCGCGAGCCCTGGCTGTTGACGCGCTCGCCGATCAGCAGCACCGTCCCTTCCTGCTTCAGCGCGACGGCGGTCATCGCCGAGGCCGCGTACTGCAGCGGCTTCGGTTCCGGGATTCGCGGCGTGTGACCCGACGCGCGCATCGCGTCGAGGCCGGCGCGGAACGCGGCGATGTGCGCCGGCGTCGTCCCGCAGCAGCCGCCGATCGCGTTCACGCCGAGATCCTGCACGAAGCCGTGCAGCTCCGCCGCCATCTCGTCGGGCGTCTCGGGATAGATCGTCTCGCCCTTCGGCCCCATCTTCGGCAGCCCGGCGTTCGGGATCACGCTGACGAAGCAGCGCGACGCCTCGACCAGATACCGGATCGGGTCGCGCATGTGCGACGGCCCGGTCGAGCAGTTCAGCCCGATCACGTCGATCGGCAGCGCGTCGAGCGTCGCGCAGACCGCGCTGATGTCGGTGCCGAGCAGCATGCGGCCGGTCACGTCGAGCGTCGCCTGCGCCTGGATCGGGACGCGCCGCGCGCCCTTCGCGAACGCGCGCGTGATCCCGGCGATCGCGGCCTTCATCTCGAGCAGATCCTGGCTCGTCTCGAGCAGCAGCAGGTCGACGCCGCCCTCGATCAGCGCGGCGGACTGCTCCTCGTACAGGTCGGCGAGCTGGTCGAAGGTGATCTTCGAGAGCGCGGGATCGGACGACGAGATCAGCATCCCGGTCGGGCCCAGCGAACCGGCGACGAAGCGGGGCTGTTCCGGCGTCGCGTATGCGTCGGCCGCGCGGCGCGCGATTCGCGCGGCGGCGAGGTTGATCTCGCGGGTCTTCGCGCCCAGCCCGTACTCGTCGAGCTTCAGCCGCGAAGCGGTGAACGAATCGGTCTCGACGACGTCGGCGCCCGCGGCGAAGTAATCGCGGTGGATCTGCTCGATCAAGTCGGGCCGGGTGAGGACGAGCGCCTCGTTGCACCCGTGGTAGGACGGACCGCCGAAGTCGTCGTCGGTGAGGTGGAGCGCCATGAGCTGCGTCCCCATCGCGCCGTCGAAAAGGAGCACGCGCTCGCGGAGCGCCGAGAGGTAATCCGCCATCCGAGCCATCGTACCGGAGATCGGACACGGAAGACCGCCTCTCCATGTCCAAGAGAGGCGAGATGGATGCGATTGGACAGGTCGCAAGCCGAATCGAGGCGCTCGCAGCGGTCGTTCGAGCGGCGCCGCCGTCCGGGGCGCTGCGTGACGTCTTCGCCGAGCTGCGGCTGGAGGAGATCGTCGGGTCGGCCCGGCTCGCGGGCGCGCGCCTCGATCTCACCGAGGTGCGCGCGCTGCTCGAGCGCGGGCGGGCGCTCGGAGGGCACCGCTTCGAAGAGTACCTCACCGTCCGCGACTACGCCGACGCGGCGACTTGGGCGGCGCAGCAGGGGATCCGTCGGGCGCCGGTCGGCACCGAGGATCTGCGGACGCTCCACCGCCTCGCCGTGCGCGGACTCTCCGACGACGCGGGCGCCTGGCGGACCCGGACGGTCCCGCCGCTCGCCGACGGGACGGTCCCGCCGCCGCACTGGCTGGTGCCGTTCGAGACCGAGACCTACGTCGGCCGCCTCGCGCTCGACGCCGGTGCGCCCGCGCCGCTCGCGCTGGCGCGCGCGATCGCGCGGCTGGTCCGCCTGCAGCCGTTTCCCAACGGGAACGGCCGGGTCGCGCGGCTGGTCGCGAACTTGCTCGCGTACCGGCGCGGCCTGCCGCCGATCGTGCTCGACGCGCGCGCGCGCCGCATGTACGCGTCGGCGCTGCGCGCCGCGCTCGCCGGCGACGCATCGTTCCTCGCGCGCGTTGTCGGTGTGGCGCTCGCGCGCGGGCTGGAGAGAATTCGCGATGCGATCGAGCCGTTGGGCGAGTTGCGCCCGCTCGCGGCGTTCGCCGCGGGCGGTAAGCCAGATCGTCTTTACAAAGCCGCCCAGCGGGGACGATTGCGCGTCGTGCGCCGCGAAGGCCGGCTCTACACCACCGCGCCGTGGCTCGCCGCGTACGCATCGGAACGCTCATCCGATTCCACCTGAAATCCGAACGAAGAAAGCAAAATGAACGAACCGCTCGTCGCGTACGTGTCGATGGAGATCGCCGTTGCCTCCGATGTCGCGACGTACGGCGGCGGGCTCGGCGTCCTGGCCGGCGACGTCGTTCGCGCCGCCGCCGATGCGGCGTACCCGATGGCCGGCGTGACGCTGCTGTACCGGGACGGCTACTTCCGCCAGCAGCTCGACGCGTCGGGCGCGCAGCACGAAGAGCCGCAGACCTGGCACCCCGCCGACGCGCTCGAACCGCTCGCGCCGGTCGTGACGCTCCCGATCTCGGGCCGCGACGTCGCGGTCGGCGTGTGGCGCTTCTGGGTGCACGGCGTCGACGGCCGCGTCCCCGTGTACTTCCTCGACACCGACCGCGCCGAGAACGACGACGCGGCGCGGGCTCTGACGCGCGCGCTGTACGGCGGCGACGCACGCTACCGCCTCGAGCAGGAGACCCTGCTCGGCCTCGGCACCGTCGCGATGCTGCGCGCGCTCGGCCACGACGCCGTCGCCACGTACCACATGAACGAAGGGCACTCCGCGCTGCTGACGCTCGCGCTGCTCGACGAGTCGCGCGCGCACGGCGTGCCCACGCACGACGACCTCCTGCGCGTGCGCGAGCGCTGCATCTTCACGACGCACACGCCCGTCCCGGCGGGACACGACTGCTTCGATCTCGGCCTCGTGGACGACGTCCTCGGCGGTGACCACGTCGCGACGCTGCGCGCGCTCGGTCTCGCGGACGACGGGCTGCTCAACATGACGCACCTCGCGCTGCGCGCGTCGCGCTTCACCAACGCGGTTGCGATGAAGCACGGCGAAGTCTCGCGCGCGATGTTCCCCGACGCGGCGATCGCGTCGATCACCAACGGCGTGCACGCGGCGACGTGGGCGTCGCAGCCGTTCCGGGAGCTGTACGACCGGCGCCTCCCCGGCTGGCGCCGCGACAACTGGCAGCTCCGCCAAGCGGTCGGGATTCCGCTGCACGAGATCGCCGGTGCGCACGCGTCGGCCAAGCACGCGCTGATCGACCGCGTCGCGCACGCCACCGGCAAGCTGCTCGACCCCAACCGCTTCACCATCGGCATCGCGCGGCGCGCGACCGCGTACAAGCGCAACGACCTGATCCTGCGCGACACCGAGCGCCTCGCCGCCATCGCGCGCCTGTTCGGCGGGATCCAGATCGTGTTCGGCGGCAAAGCGCACCCGCGCGACTGGGACGGCAAAGCGATGATCCGGCACATCGTCGGCAGCGCCGACGGGCTCGCGGGGAACGTCGAGATCGTCTACGTGGAGAACTACGACATGAGCTGGGGCGCGTCGCTCACGAGCGGCGCCGACGTGTGGCTCAACACGCCGCGCCCGCCGAACGAAGCCTCAGGGACGAGCGGCATGAAAGCGGCGCTGAACGGCGTCCCGAGCCTGTCGGTGATGGACGGCTGGTGGATCGAAGGCGCGCTGGACGGCGTCACGGGCTGGTCGATCGACGCCCAAACGGGCACCGACGACGAGCGCACCGCCGACGCGATCTACACGTTGCTGCAGCACACGCTGCTTCCGCTCTACACCGCCAACCGCGACGGCTACCTGGCGGTGATGCGCGGCGCGATCGCCTTCAACGCAAGCCACTTCAATGCGCAGCGGATGCTCGCGCAGTACGCGATCGACGCGTACGCGATGCACGCGAAATGCACGAGGGCATCCGAAGGGCGACGCTTAGCGGTTTGACGCGCCACGCGGTAGCGTCAGTTATTGCGAACACTCGCCCAAAGGCCCATTTCGTCAAGCGTCTCGATCATATTCGGGGTTAACTGAATTGGGTCTATACGGCCGGGTCTGGCCAAGGCCAGCCGTGTGCCGCGAACGATTGCGGCTGCACTCCACTTTCTCGACCGCCCATTCGTTACGAGGGAGTCGAGAAGTCCGCGGAGATCGTCTCCCGTGAGGCGGCATAGGACATAGTGTCGATCGTTCACATCGTCGTCCGGCGTGTCACCCGGTGTCTTTTCTACTTTTCCAGCCGCCTCGAGAGGCGCTAAGTCGGACCATTCACTCCACGCCGCGGCTCGCGCCTGCAGCCGGCCCATCGGATGATGAAGACTAAACGCAGCGACGATTCGATTTACGTCGGCAACGGTCGTCGCCTTGAAGATCGAATGTTCCCCGTCACCTCGGAAGATTCTACGCGCCAGGAATTCAGCATCCTCGCTGGAACGATCCTCGATGTAGTTTCGCAGCACGCCGACCAGCGAAGTCTGATGGAAAACGCGCACCCACCACGGCACTACATCAAATCACGCAGATGCGGCGCGCTGTAACCGGCG
>DATHLN010000187.1:0-8070 GCA_035488115.1 Candidatus Limnocylindrales bacterium
GATCCGCGGTACTACCGGCCGGCCGAGGTCGATCTGCTCGTCGGCGACGCCTCGAAGGCGCGGCGCGTGCTGGGCTGGGAGCCGGAGACGACGTTCGAAGAGCTCGTCGAGCAGATGGTGCGCGCGGATCTGGACCGGCTGCGGCCGTTCGCGCCGGCGTGACGTGCGCGTCCTCGTCACCGGCGCGCGCGGGTTCGTCGGGCGCCATCTGACCGCGGCGCTCCGCGCGCGCGGCCACGAGGTCGTCGAGGCGGACCACGGTCCGCACGACGACGCGCTTCCCGTCGACGTCACCGACGCGCTCGCGGTGCGCGCCGCGTTCGACCTCGCGCGGCCCGACGCGGTCGCGCATCTCGCCGCGCAGGCCTCCGTCCCCGCCTCGCTCGCCGATCCCGCCGCGACGCTCGCGGTCAACGCGCGCGGGACGCTGCACGTCCTCGACGCCGCGCGCGCGGTCGCGGAGGACGGGATGCGCCCGCGCGTGCTCGTCGTCAGCACCGGCGACGTCTACGGCGTTCAGCCGCGCGAGCGCTACCCGCTGCGCGAGAGCGCGCCGCCGCTCCCGCGCAGTCCGTACGCGGCGAGCAAGGCGGCGGCCGAGGCGCTCGCGCAGGCCTACGCGCATTCGTTCGGCGTCGACGCCGTCGTGACGCGCGCGTTCAACCACATCGGCCCCGGTCAGGACGAGCGCTTCGCGGTGGCGGCGTTCGCGGCTCAGATCGCCCGCGTGGCCGCCGGCGGCGAGCACGTCGTGAGCGTCGGGAACCTCGAGGCGAGCCGCGATTTCCTCGACGTGCGCGACGTCTGCGAAGCGTACGCGCTGCTGCTCGAAGGCCGCGGCGGCGCGGGCGAGATCTACAACGTGTGCAGCGGGACCGCGATGACGATGCGCGAGATGTTGCGCCGGCTGATCGAGATCGCGCACGTCGCAGTCGAGGTGCGCGAGGACCCGGCGCGCATGCGCCCGGCCGACGTTCCGGTCAGCGTCGGCGACGCCGCGAAGCTGCGCGAGGCGACCGGCTGGGCGCCCCGTATCCCTCTCGCCGCGGCGCTGCGCGCGGTCTACGACGACGTGCGCGCGCGCACCGCGCCGGCGGCGTCGAGCTAGAACGATGGTGACTTCGTGAACGACTTCAGTGCCTTCGTGTTCGGCAAGCGCGGCGAGCTGCTCGCGCTCCCGGCCGTCGTCCTCGCCGCGGCCGGAAAGCCGAGCGCGTTCTCGATCGCGGCGGGCTTGCCGCTCGCGTTCGCCGGCGAGACGATCCGCATGTGGGCGGTCGGCTACAGCGGCGTCACGACGCGCGGCGACACGGTCACCGCGCCCGCGCTGGTCACCGCCGGACCGTACGCCTACGTCCGCAACCCGCTCTACACCGGGAACTTCCTCACCGCCGCGGGGTTCGCGATCGCGTTCACCGGCAAGAACTCCGCGCCGGTGGGCCTCGCGCTGGTCGCCGGATCGCTGGCCGCGATGGCGGGGATCTACGCCGTGATCATCCCGCACGAGGAGCGCTATCTGCGCGAGACGTTCGGGCCTGCGTTCGACGACTACGCCGCGCGCGTGCCGCGGCTCGTCCCCGCGCTGGAACCTTCGGACCCGCAGCACGGATCGTACGATCCTGCCGTGATCGGAAAGGCGGAGTCGCGGACCTGGCTGACGTTCGGCGCGATGCTCGCGGTGCTGGCGCTCAAGGCGTTGCGCGCGTGAGCGCGCCCGCCGGCGGCTCGACCCTCCGCCTCAAGGTCGCGCTCGTCGCGACCGCCGGGCTGGCGGCGCTCGAGCTGATCGGCGGCGTGCGCGCCGGTTCGCTGGCGCTGATGTCGGACTCGGCGCACGTCGCGATGGACGTCGTCGCGTTGGGGATCGCGCTCGCCGCGGCGGTCGCGGCGAAGCGGCCGGCGACGCAGCAGCAGACCTACGGCTTCGCGCGCTACGGAATCCTCGCCGCGCTCGCCAACGGCGGGCTGCTGACCGCGGTCACCGTGCTGATCGCGGTCGAGGCGGTTCGGCGGTTCGTCCATCCCGAGCTCCCCTCGGGCGGGCTGATGGTCGGGATCGCCGGGATCGGCCTGGTGGTGAACGTCGCGATCGGGCTGATGCTGCTGCACGGGAACCACGCCGATCTCAACCTGCGGGCCGCGCTGCTCCACATCGGCGGCGACGTCCTGGGCGCGGCCGCGGTGCTCGTCGGCGGGACGCTGATCCTGCTGACCCGCGCGGCCTGGATCGACCCGCTGCTCTCGTTGCTGGTCGCAGGGATCATCGTCGCCGGGATCGCCGGGATCGTCCGCGAGGCGACCCACGTGCTGCTCGAGAGCGCGCCGGGGCACGCCGAGATCCCCGCGGTGCGCGACCGGATCGGCCGGGTCGCCGGGGTCGTCGGGGTTCACGACCTCCATGTCTGGACGATCGGCTCGGACTCGCACGCGCTCTCGGCCCACGTCGTGCTGGACGACCGCAAGCTCAGCGAGGCCAGCGCGATCCTGCGCTCGATCGACGCCGCGATGCGCGACGACTTCCGGATCGCCCACATCACCGTGCAGTTCGAGTGCGAGAGCTGCGACCCGGACACGACGATCGTCTGCACCCAGGGTCCTCGGGAATCCGTCGGCCACCTCGCGAAGTTCTGAGCGGTATGAAGTCCACAGCCGTCGTCCTCTCGACCGCACGGACGCCTTTCGGGCGTCTGGGCGGCGCGCTCTCCTCGCTTGCCGCCACCTCGCTCGGGGGCGACGCGATCCGCAACGCGGTCGCCCGCGCCGGGATCGATCCCGCCGACGTCGAGCACGTCGTCATGGGCCAGGTCATCCAGGCCGGCGCCGGCCAGGCGCCGGCGCGCCAAGCCGCCTTCAAGGCCGGGCTGGCGAAGACGACCACCGCGGAGACGGTGAACAAAGTCTGCGCCTCCGGGATGATCGCGGTGGTCCACGCCGCGCGGTCCATCAACGACGGCGACAACCGGGTCGTCGTGGCCGGCGGGATGGAGTCGATGTCGAACGCGCCGTATCTGCTGCCGGGCGCGCGCAACGGGTACCGCTACGGCAACGCGACGATGTTCGACGCGATGATCCACGACGGGCTCTGGGACTACTATTTCGACGAAGCGATGGCGGCGCAGGGCGCGCGCGTCGCCGCCGAGCTGGGCGTGACGCGCGCGGTGCAGGACGAGTTCGCGTACCAGAGCCATCAGCGCGCGCACGCCGCGCACGAGGGCGGGCGCTTCGACGCCGAGATCGCGCCGATCGCCGTCGCCACCAAGGCGAAGGGAAAGATCGTCGTCGACGCCGTTCCGCAGACGGCGCGCCCGCGGGTTCCGGCGCTCGCCGGGGCGTCCGGCGCGGGCGGCTCGGTCTGGGATCACGTTCCGCCGGAGAACATGGTCGCCGATCCGGCGCAGTTCTCACCGTACGTGACCGGCGACGTCCCGCACGTGCGCGTCGACCGCGACGAGCCGGTGCGCGCCGACGCCTCGCTCGAGTCGATGGCGAAGCTCAAGCCGATCGACGCGGGCGGGACGATCACCGCCGGAAACGCGCCGGGCGTGAACGACGGCGCGGCCGCGCTGGTGCTCTCCTCGCCCGAGTACGCGCGTTCGGCCGGCGCCGAGCCGCTGGCCGAGATCGTCGATCACGCGGCCGTCGCGTGGGATCCGCCGTATCTGGCGCTCGTCCCGGCGATGGCGGCGCAGAAGCTGCTCGACCAGCAGGGGCTCAAGGCCTCCGACATCCACGTCTGGGAGATCAACGAAGCCTTCGCGGCCGTCGCGCTCACCGCCGCGACGAAGCTCGGGCTCGATCCGCGGGTCGTGAACGTCCAGGGCGGCGCGGTCGCGCTCGGGCATCCGATCGGCGCTTCGGGCGCGCGGATCGTCGCGGCCGTGGTGCAGCAGCTCCGCCGCCGCGGCGGCGGCTACGGCATCGCCGCGATCTGCTCCGGCGGCGGACAGGGCGACGCGGTGCTCGTGAAAGTGGCCTAGAGCGACACGCGCCCTGCTCACGATTCGGGTAAGGCGTTCTACGGCCACGGTGTCATCCTGAGCCGCCGCCATGTCATCCTGAGCTGCCGCCATGTCATCCTGAGCTTGTCGAAGGATGATTCGCGAGACGATCGAGACCGGAAGGAGCACGCGTGCGAGTACTAGTCGTCGGAGCCGGACAGATGGGCGGGGGCATCGCGCAAGTGCTCGCCGCGAAAGGCCACGAGGTTCTCCTCAACGACGTGGACGAGGCGCGCATCCGCAAAGGGATCGACGGGATCGCCAAGCGCCTCGACCGCGACGTCGAGAAAGGGAAGATCGGCACGGACCAGCGCGGCGAGATCCTCACGCACATCGACGCGCGGCCGCACTTTCGCGATCTCGACGTCGAGCTCGCGATCGAGGCGGCGACCGAACGGCTCGATCTGAAGCTCGACCTGTTCCGGGATCTCGACCGGAACACGCCGCCCGAGGCGGTCCTCGCCAGCAACACGTCCTCGATCTCGATCACCGTGCTCGGCGGCGTCACCTCGAAGCCCGAACGCGTCGTCGGGATGCACTTCATGAACCCGGTGCCGGTGATGAAGCTGGTCGAGGTCATTCGCGGGATCGCGACCTCCGATGCGACGTTCGGGTTCGTGCGCGATCTCGCGCTGGGACTCGACAAGACGCCGGTCGAGGTGCGTGACTTTCCAGGGTTCATCTCGAACCGCGTGCTGCTGCCGATGATCAACGAGGCGATCTACGCGCTGTACGAAGGCGTCGCGTCGGTCGAGGCGATCGACACCGTGATGAAGCTCGGGATGAACCATCCGATGGGGCCGCTCACGCTCGCCGACTTCATCGGGCTCGACACGTGTCTGGCGATCATGAACGTGCTCTACGACGGCTTCGGCGACTCGAAGTACCGGCCGTGTCCGCTGCTCAAGCAATACGTCGCTGCCGGCTGGCTCGGGAAGAAGTCGGGCCGCGGGTTCTACGACTACTCCGCGGCCGCGAACGGAACCGCGGCGCCGGTCGCCACGGCGGCCCGGTAGACGATGATCGAGACGGCGCGGCCGGTCGCGTTCGAGCTCACGGACGACCAGCGCGCGATCGGCGACGTCGCGCGCGACGTCGCCGAGCGCGAGATCGCACCGCACATCGCGCGCTGGGACCGCGAGCACGTCTTCCCGCGCGAGCTCTACACGAAGCTCACCGAGGCCGGGCTGATGGGGATGCTCGTCCCCGAGAAGTACGGCGGCGTCGGCGCGGACTACGTCTCCTACGCGCTCGCGATCGAAGAGCTCGCCCGCGTCGACGCGGGGACCGCCGTCACCGTCTCGGTCCATTCGATGATCTGCAACGCGGTCGCGCAGCTCGGCTCCGAGGAACAGCGCGACCGGTGGCTCGAGACGCTCGCCACCGCCGACGTCATCGCGGGGTTCGGGCTCACCGAGCCGGACGCCGGATCCGACGCGGCGGCGATCCGCTCGACCGCGCGGCGCGACGGCGAGACGTGGGTCTTGAACGGGCGCAAGCAATGGTGCACCAACGGCGCGTACTCCGGGGTCGTCATGGCGATGTTCCGAACCGGCGGACCCGGCGCGAAGGGGATCAGCGCGTTCCTCGTCCCGGCCGATCTGCCGGGGATCGTCGTCGAGAAGACCACCGACAAGCTCGGGATCCACACCTCGAACACCGTCGATCTCGCGTTCGACGACGTGCGCGTCCCCGCGTCGGCGCTGCTCGGCGCGGAAGGCGCGGGGTTCACGCAGGCGCTCATGACGCTGACCTCGGGGCGGATCGGGATCGCGGCGCAGGCGGTCGGGATCTTGTCGGCCTGTCTCGACGCCTCGGTGCGGTTCGCCAAGGACCGCGTCGCGTTCGGCAAGCCGATCGGCGCCTTCGAGGGCGTCTCGTTCAAGGTCGCGCGGATGGCGACCGATCTCGACGCGGCGCGGCTGCTCGTCTACCGCGCGGCCGCGCTCGCCGACGCGGGGCGGCCGTTCGTCGTCGAAGCCTCGAAGGCGAAGCTCTTCGCGTCGACCAAGGCGCGCGAGCACGCGGCCGAGGCAGTGCAGATCCACGGCGGCTACGGCTACACGACCGAGTTTCCCGTCGAGCGCTACTACCGCGACGCGAAGATCACCGAGATCTACGAAGGGACCTCGGAGATCCAGCAGCTCGTCATCGCGCGCGGGCTGCTGGGGCGTCTGGACTAAGGCGCCTGCGCGCCGGGCTCGGTGAGCTCGGGGTCGAGAAAACGCTCGCGCAGCGACGGCGGCGGGAGCGGGCAGACGTCCTGTTTTCCGAAGATCAGGTAGCGGTTGCGCGCGACCAGGTCGTACGCGGCGTCGCGCCACGCGCGCGGGATCAGCACCGCCGCGAACGCGAGCGGCCACGGGAAGCGCAGGTACAGCGCGACGTGCAGCGCGGCCTCGCTGCGCTCGTAGCGCCGTCCGCCGTCGAGGACGACGACGCTCTCCGGTGCGCCCGCATCGCGCGCGAAGATCGCGTCGTCCGGGCCGAGCAGCGCCCGCGCGCGCGGCGACTGCAGCGGAAGGAACGCGAAGCGCCCGGCGGGATCGTTGGCCGCGATGAAGCGGACGGCGCCGTTGCAGAAGTTGCAGACGCCGTCGAACAGGACGATCGCGCGCTGGGAGTCGTCGATCGCGGGCTCTACTTCTTCGCGAACGAGTCGCTGAGGAGTCTCGCGGTGAAGTGCGCGGTCGTCGTCACGTACTGGTCCATCGCGGGCGAGTGGCGCGACGTCCCCGTGTAGTCGTAGCTCAGCGGGCAGAGCTTCGCGGTATCGTACGTCGCCGTTGCCTTGCCGTGCTCGTCGTAGCCCTGCGGACCGGGCACCGCCATGTCGACGTCGATGCCGAATTTCGCCGTGTCGCCGTCGACGTCCATCACGTGGAAGGTGTATGCGCCTTTCGCCGGCGGAGCGACCGGAAGCGACCAGCTCGAGCCCGGCGTAACGGTCCGGTTCGCCACGATCCCGCGGGCGAGCAGCGGCAAGAGCCGCAGCGCCTCGGGGCCGAGCTGAGCCGACGGCGGCGCGGAGAGCCGCCCGTCGGGATAGACGACGACCCGAACCGAGGGCTGCGCGGCGGACTTCCCGGCGAACGCGGCGTCGACCGCCAAGCCGCCGTCCGGCGTCGCGGCGACCACGTCGGCGGTCAACGTCCCGGCCTCGTCGACGCTGGAGCTGCGGCGTGTCGTCGCGCTCCCGTACGGCGTGGGGACGTTGTTCCCGTCGAAGCCCGACGTCTTCTCTTCGTTCGTCGTGCTCACGCTGTACTGCACCGAGTAGACGAGCGTGCGCAGCGGTTTGACCGCCGGCGCGTTCCCTTGCGCGAAGACCATCGCCGGAAGCCCGGCCGCGATCACCGAGCAAGCGGTCGCGAGCAGCACCCTACGCATCATCACGCACCTCCTTACACCGAGGTTCGCCGTTCGACCGCCGGCTCGCCTCCGCTGCGACGTTTCTCGTCCAGGGGGCAGTCCGCACCGCGCGGAACGGTCGGCGCGCGATGAAGCTCATGGAGTACCAGGGCAAGGACCTGTTTCGGCGCGTCGGGATCCCGACTCCCGGCGGCGTCTACGCCACGACTGCCGAAGAAGTGCGGTCGTACATCGGCGCGCATCCCGGCTCGTGGGTGCTCAAGAGCCAAGTCATGATGGGCGGGCGCGGCAAAGCGGGCGGAATCAAGTTCGCCGACGACGCGCAGCAGGGCGAGGCGCTCGCGCGCGAGCTGATCGGCAAAGTGCTCAAGTCGGTCCAGAACCCCGACGGCGAGGAAGTGAAGTCGCTGCTCGTCGAGGAGAAAGTGCGGATCGCGAGCGAGGCGTACGTGTCGATCGCGATCGACCGCGCGAAGAAGCGACCGATCGTGATGGTGACGCGCTTCGGCGGGATGGACGTCGAGGAGGTCGCCGAAAAGAACCCCGGCGACATCCGGAAATACTGGATCGATCCGGCGATCGGGTACTCGCCGTTCATCGGCCGGCAGCTCGCGTTCCGCGCGAAGCTGCCGGAGGGGTATCGCAAGGCGTTTCCATCGATTCTCGCCGCGCTGTACACGCTGTTCATGGACTACGGCGC
>DATHLN010000188.1:0-16434 GCA_035488115.1 Candidatus Limnocylindrales bacterium
TCGTGCTGACGCAGGTCAACAACGGCAAGTTCAACTGGGTGAAATGAGTTCCAACGTCATGCTGAGCCTGTCGAAGCATGAGCCGCAAGGCACCGTGTCGCCCCTGGCTCATCCTTCGACAAGCTCAGGATGACATTGTTGACACCATCGCAGCGGGAGACGGCGTACCGGGCCCTCTCGCTCGCGCGGGCGCTCGACGAGCGGATGTGGCGGCTCGCGCGGGCGGGCCGCGCGCATTTCGCCGTGCCGTGCAGCGGACACGAGGCGATCGGCGTCGGGTACGCGCTGGCGATGCGCGCGGGCGTCGACTGGCTCGCGCCGCACTACCGCGATCTTGCGGCGCTGCTCGTGCTCGGGATGACGCCGCGTGACGTGATGCTCTGTTTCTTCTCGCGCCCGTCGGACCCGAACGCGCACGGGCGGCAGCCGTACGCGCACTTCGGCTCGCGCGCGCTGCATGTGCTCTCGCAGCAGGGGCCGCAGCCGAACCACTGCTCGCACGGCGTCGGGTGCGCGTGGGGCTCGAAGCTGCTGCGCGACGGCAGCGTCACCGTCATCGCGTTCGGTGACGGCGGCGCGCAGAAAGGCGAGGCGCACGAGTCGATGAACGTTGCGGCGGTGCACAAGCTGCCGTGCGTGTTCGTCGTGCACCGCAACGGCTGGACGCAGTCCGTGGCGCGCGAAGATCAGTATGCGACCGAGACGCTGGTCGCGCGGGCGGAAGGCTACGGGATGCCGGGGATCGCGGTCGACGGCACCGACGTCGACGCGATGTACGCGGCGGCGAGCGAGGCGATCGAGCGCGCGCGCCGCGGCGACGGCCCGACACTGATCGACGCCGCCTGCGTACGGTTCATGCCGAATACGTCGAACGACGACGACTCGCGCTACCGCGACCGTGCGGAGCTCGACGAACTGCGCGTGACCCGTGATCCGCTCGTCCGCGCACGATCTCTGGTCGACGCGGGCTTTGCCGATCGCGTCGACGCGGAGAACGCGACCGCTGCGGAAGAAGCCGCGGAATGGGCGGAGGCGCAGCCGCTGGGCGATCCTTCGACCGTCATGGATCACGCGTATGCCTGATCCGGTGAACCCGGTGACGCCGAGCGTGGAGCCCGCGTGCGCGAGCTGACGGTCATCGAAGCGGTGCGCGAGGCGCTGGCCGAGGAGATGGCGCGCGACGAGCGCGTCGTCGTCCTCGGCGAGGACGTCGGGAAGCTCGGCGGCGTCTTCCGCGCGACGGAGGGATTGTTCGATCGTTTCGGCGCCGAGCGCGTCGTCGACATGCCGATGGCGGAGACCGTGATCGCGGGCGTCTCGGTCGGCCTAGCGATGCGCGGGATGCGCCCCGTCGCGGAGATCCAGTTCGCCGACTTCATCCACGCCGCGATGGACCACCTCGTCGGCGAGGCGGCGAAGATCCGCTGGCGCACCGGCGGCGACTGGTCGTGTCCAATGGTGCTGCGCACCGCGTACGGCGGCGGCTTCCGCGGCGGACCGTATCACTCGCAGAGCGTCGAGGCGTTCTACGCGCACGCACCCGGGCTGAAGGTCGTGGCGCCGTCGACGCCGGCCGACGCGAAGGGTTTGCTGACCGCGGCCATCCGCGATCCCGATCCGGTGCTCGTGCTCGAGCACAAGCGAACATATCGCGCGATCCGCGGTCACGTCCCCGAAGGCGACTATGTCGTGCCGATCGGGAAGGCCGCGATCGCGCGCGAGGGCCGCGACGCGACTGTGCTCGCGTGGGGGATGATGCTGCACGAGTCGTTGGCGGCGGCAGAGACGCTCGCGAGCGAGGGAGTCGGCGTCGAGGTCATCGACCTAAGGACGCTCGCGCCGCTCGACCGCGAGACGATCCTCGCGTCGCTCGCGAAGACGCGCCGGCTCTGCGTCGTCCACGAGGACACGATCACGATGGGCCTCGGCGCGGAACTGTGCGCGCTCGCCGCCGAGGCCGGCGTGCTGGACGTGCCGCCGGTGCGCGTCGCGATGCCGGACGTCCCGGGCATCCCGGTCGACGACAACCTCGAAGACGCGGTGCTGCCGAACCGCGCGACGATCCGCGATGCGCTCGTCCGCCTCGTCGCGCGCGAGCCGTCGCGCGCCGTGCGCGATGCCGAGGCGCGAGCGTACGATCCGGCGATTCCGCAAGCGTCCAGCGTGATCGAGGTGGAGCTGCCGGAGGAGCACACGCGCCTTGCGGTCGACGCGCTCGTGGAAGCCGCCCGCGCCTTTCCGCGCTGCAACGCGACCTTCGCCTGGACCGGCATCGTGGAGCACGACGACGTCGTGGTCGATCTGGACCTCGGTCCGCCGGTGCCGCCCAGCGGCCGCGGCACGATCACGCTCATCGACTACGGCCCGAGCTCGAGCGATCTCGCGATCCCGTTCGTGCGCCCGGGCCAAACGGCCGCCGTGCGAATCGGCACGGTGCGCGACGGCCGTGCCTACGTGGCGTGCGCGGTCGATCACCGCGCCGTCGACGGCGCGGACGTCGGTCGTTTCGTCGCGGCGTTCAAGACCGCGGTCGAACGGTCCACGCCCCGTCACCCTGAGCTTGTCGAAGGGTGAGAGACGCACGTGAACGTCAGGAGATTCTCTCACGCTTCGATCCTTCGACAAGCTCAGGACAGGCCGAGCTCAGCGTGACAGCGCGATGAACGTCGAATTTCCGAAGCTCGCCGACACGTTGGTCGATGGCACGGTCTCCGCCTGGTACAAGCGCCCGGGTGACCGCGTGAAGCGCGGCGAGCCGCTGTTCGCCGTCGAGACCGACAAGGTCAACACCGACGTCGAATCGACGCACGACGGCGTCCTCGCGGAGATCCTCGTCGCCGCGGGCGAGCGCGCCGAGGTCGGTCAGATCCTCGCGCGCTTCGCCGAATCCGCCGGCGCCGAGGAAGGCGTGCACACGGCGGTGTCGCGACCGATCGCGCCCCCGCACAGCGCGCCGCCCTCGAACGGCGGCCTCACGCCGATCCGCCGCCGCATCGCCGAGCGGATGACCGAGGCGCGCGCGACGATCGCGCAAGGCTCGTGCGCGCGCCTTGTCGATCTGAGCCGGATCGAGCGGCGCGGCGCGTCGTGGACCGCGTTTTTCGTGAAAGCCTTCGCCCAGGCGCTCGAAGCCGACCGCATCGGCGTCGCGGTCGAGATCCCCGGCGGGCTCGTCGTTCCGGTCGTCCCCGATGCGCGGGACGCCTCCCCGCACGACATCTCGGTTCGCATCGCCGACCTCGCGGAGCGGGCGCGCACGAACGCGCTCACACCGTCGGACGTCGGCGGCGCCGCGGCAACGGTGACGAACGTCGGCGCGACCGGGACGCTCCTCGCGTTCCCGCTGATCGCGCCCGGCGAGCCGGCGATCCTCGCGCCCGGCGCGATCGCCGAAGGCCGCTGCTGGCTCGCACTCTGCTACGACCGCGCGCGCTACGACGAGTACGCCGCCGACCGGCTCCTCGCCGCGGTCGCCGAGCGCTTGCGCGATCTCGCGAGGGCGAGCACCTCGCCGGACTGAGCGCTACAGAGCGACGATCTCGAGCAGACCCTCGCGCACGAGACGGCGTGCGAACCCGATTCCGCTCGCGTCGTCTTCGAAGAACACACCGAGCTCCGCGACCGTGAACGGATCGCCTGCGCGCACGAACAGCAGCGCGTCTTCGAGCGCCGCCGGCATCGTGAGCGTTCGGTCGCCCAGGACGACGGCGATCGTCCCGGCGTCATCGCCGGCGGGCTCGATCTTCATCACCGAGCCCTCGCGCATGCGCAGCTCGCTGGCCGAGTCGAGCGCTTCGATCAGCGGAATTTGCTCGAACTGGCCGAACCGAATCGGCGCGCGCGTCGAAAGGAACCGCTTCGCCAGCCGGTCGGCGAGCGCGCCGGCGTCACGTCCTTCGATCCACGCCGCCAGCGCGCGAAGTTTATCCGCGAAGAAGGCGGCATGTGCGCCCGCGTCGTTCGCGAAACCGACCGGCAGCGCTTCGCGGAACTCGGGAACGTCGTCGGCGTCCTTCAGCGCTTCCTCGATCGCGTCTCTCCAGGTGTAGCACAGCATACCGACCGTCAGATGCACGGAGATGCGCTCCGTCGCGATCGCCTCGTGCAGAAAACCGCGCGGGACGTAGAGCGACTGCCCCGTGCGCAGCTCCGTCTCGATCAGCGACTCGCGCGGCTCGTACGAGCCTTTCACACGCTGGTGCGCGAGCGGCGCTTCGACGGCGCGCTCGTGGACGTTCCAGCGCTTCGAGCCGGCGATCTGCAGCACGAAGACGTCGTGCGTGTCGTAGTGCACGCCGAGCCCCCGCTCGCCGGGCGGCGAGACGTACGCGTTCACCTGCACCGGGTGCGAGAGCGTCAGCTCGAGGTCGCGCGAGAACCGCACGACCGGCTCCCAGTACCGCTGCAGGCCCTGCACGACGATCGTCGCGCCGTGCTGGAACGCATCGTAGACCCGGCCGGCGTCGATGACGTCGCGCAGCCATTCCGAGCCGAGACTCACCGTGCGCGAGTACGACGCCGCGGGGAGCTCCTTGCCGTCCTTCACCAGCCGAATCGCGGGGCGGCGCGGAAACGTCCCGGCCAGGATGCGGTCGACCGCTTCGAGCGAGAACAGGTCGCCGAACGCCGCGTCGTCGCGCTCTTCGACGAGCAGCGGCCGCTTCGACCACACCTCGCCGAAGAAGGCGCGCTCGTCGGACCGGATGCAGCGCCGCAGCGCGCCGCCGCTCGGGGCGGCGCGCTCGTGCGTCAGCACCGGCTAGCTGTCGTCGCGCCCCGCGTCGTCGGGCTTCGGGGCACCGCCGTCGTCGCGTCCGGCATCGTCGGGCTTCGGGGCACCGCCGTCATCACGTCCGGCGTCGTCCGGTTTCGGAGCGCCGCCGTCGTCGCGTCCGGCGTCGTCCGGCGCGACGCTCGCGCGCGGGCCGTTCGGCCAGATGGTTTGGACGTCGGCATCGTCGTAGCGTGTCTTCTGCATGGTGTCCGCTCCGATGGAAGAGGTTTCGGGGGAGGAGCCGTTCGCCGCGGCGAGGAGGTCTCCGCTCGGCCCGCGCAACCTCGCCGGGATGATCGGCGAGGAACCGTCCAAGATCCGCACGCACGAGGCGGCCGAGCGCGACTTCATCGTGCGCGCGCTGCGCGCGGTCGACGTGACGGAGTCGGACGCCCGCGACGTCGCGGACGTGCTGACCGCGGCCGATCTGCGCGGGGTCGAGTCGCACGGGATCGCGCGGCTCGACACGTTCTACGTCCGCCGCATCGAGGCGGGCGTCGTCTGCGCGCGCCCGACGTACACCGCGCTGCGCGACCGCCCGACGCAGCTCGCGATGGACGCCGGAAACGGCCTCGGGCATCCCGCCGGGATCTTCGCGATGCGCAAGGTCATCGAGAAGGCGCGCGATCGCGGGCTCGCGTTCGGGACGGTGCGCAACTCGAACCACTACGGGATCGCCGCGTACTACGCGATGCTCGCGCTCTCACACGGCATGATCGGCCTTTCCATGACGAACTCGACGCATCTCGCGGTCCCGACGTTCGGGCGGCAGAAGACGCAAGGGACGAACCCCATCGCGGTCGCGATCCCCGCGGAGGGACACCCGCCGTTCGTCCTCGACATGGCGACGACCGGAGTGACGTTCGGGCGGCTCGAGGTCAGCGAGCGCAAAGCGAAACCGCTGAAGCCCGGCTGGGCGGTCGACGCGGAAGGGCGCGAGACGCTCGACCCGACCATCGCGATGACGAAGGGCGCTCTGCTCCCGCTCGGCGGCTACGGGACCGAGAACGGCGGTCACAAAGGCTACGGCCTCGGCGCGCTGGTCGAGATCCTCTGCGGCGTCCTCTCCGGCGGGCTCTTCGGCACCGACCTCGGCCTCGACGAGCGCGGCCTGCACGGCGGCACGGTCGGGCATTTCTTCGGCGCGTTCCGCATCGACGCGTTGCGCGACGGCGAGGGTTTCCAGCGTGACCTCGCGCGCGAGCTGCTGGCGTTCGAGCAGAGCGCCCCGGCACCGGGCGCCGAGCGCGTCATCACGCCGGGCGAGCCGGAGCGCGAGAGCACCGAGCGCTACCGCCGCGAAGGCGTCCCGATCGACCCGAAAGTCTGGGAGAACATCGACCAGATGGCCGAACGCCTCGCCATCGAGAAGCTGGAGCGGTTCACCGTTGCCTAGCGGCGTTCGCGTTCGCGAGGACGACCTGCGGGCGTTCGTCGAGTCCGCGCTGACCTGCGTCGGCGTCGGCGAGGCCGACGCGAGGATCGTCGCGGACGTGCTGGTCGCGGCCGACCGGCGCGGGATCGAGTCGCACGGCGTCGCGCGGCTCCGCTGGTTCTACGTCGACCGGATTCGCAACGGCCGCATCGCGGCACGGCCGCGGTACGAGGTCGTGCGCGAGCGGGCGACCTCGCTGCTGCTCGACGCGGGGAACGGGCTCGGCCATCCCGCCTCGCACTTCGCGATGGCGCGCACGATCGAGAAGGCGCGCGAGAGCGGGATCGCGTTCGCGGCGGTGCGGAACTCGAACCACTACGGAATCGCCGGCTACTACGCGATGATGGCGCTCGAGCACGACATGATCGGGATCTGCACGACCGACTCGGCCCATTTCGCGGTGCCGACGTTCGGCGCGACGAAGATGCAAGGGACGAACCCGTTCGCCTTCGCGATCCCGGCGAATCAAGAACCGGCGTTCGTCCTCGATTTCGCGACGACGACCGTGACGTACGGCAAGCTCGAGGTCTACGAGCGCAAAGCGCTGCCGCTCAAGCCCGGCTGGGCGGTCGACGCGCACGGCAAGCCGACGAACGACCCGACCGTCCGGCACAGCGGCTCGCTGCTCCCGCTCGGCGGCTTCGGAACCGAGAACGGCGGACACAAAGGCTACGGCCTCGGCGCGCTCGCCGAGATCCTCACCGGCGTCCTCGCCGCCGGCTGGTTCGGCGCGGCGCTCACGCTGCACGAGAGCCCCGACGCGCCGTCCGGGATCACCTCGCACTTCTTCGGCGCGATCCGGATCGACGCGCTGCGCGACGTCGACGAGTTCAAGCACGAGATGGACCGTGAGCTGCGCACGTTCAAGCAGAGCACGCCGGCGCCCGGTCAAACGCGCGTCTACGTCGCGGGCGAGATCGAGGCCGAGAACGAGATCGCGTTCCGCCGCGACGGCATCCCGCTCATCGTGCCGGTGATCGACGACTTGGACAAGCTAGCGAGCGAGCTCGGAATCGAGCCCGTGCGCCGCCTGCACTGATCCGGCCGGTGCGTTAGCCGCCGCGGCCCGCGAACGCGTCGGGCGTGCGGACGTGCTCGGGCCGCACGCCGATCCCCACCAGCCGCGCCGGGAACCGGCGCAGAAACGGAAACCGGTTCAACAGCTTCACCGGCCAGGGTGCGGCGAAGGTTCGCGTGCTCCCGAGGACGCGCGCGAAGACCCGGTTCTGCACGAAGACCTGCCCGGCTTGCGTCACCGCGACCGGGAACGTGCGCCGCTTTTGCACCGCGCGCAGATCGTCGATGCGCACGGTCCCGGCGGCGAGCCGGGCGGCGAGGATGTTCGCCGTCGCCACGGCGTCCTGGATCGCGAGGTTGATCCCGACGCCGCCGATCGGCGACATCGCGTGCGCCGCGTCGCCGATGCACAGCAATCCCGGGCGATACCATCGTTCGAGGCGGTCGACGGTGACGGTGAGCAGCTTGACGTCGTCCCAGGAGCGGATCTCGCCGACCCTCTCGCGCAGGAACGGCGCGACCGCCGCGACGTCGTCGCGCAGCACCTGCACGTCGCGCGCTCGAAGCGCCTCGAAGCCGCCTTTGCGGATCACGTAGGCGCACTGCCAGTAGTCGCCGCGGTCCAGCGTGACGAGCACGCGGCCGGCGTCGAACCGTCCCAGCACCGGCGCGCCGTCCTCGGGGCGCTTCGAGATGCGCATCCACAGCACGTCGATCGGCGCGCCGAGATCGCGCACCGCCAAGCCGGCGCGCTCGCGCACGGTCGAGTGGCGGCCGTCGCACCCGACCACGAGATCGGCGCGCACCTCCAGCGGTCCGCTCGGCGTCGTCGCGCGCACGCCGGCGACCGTGCCGTTTTCCTCGATCAGACCGGTGACTTCAGCGCGCATCATCACGTGAAAGGTCGGATACCGCTTTCCCTGCGCGGCCAGAAAGTCGAGGAAGTCCCACTGCGGCATCAGCGCGATGAAGTGGCAGGTCGTGCGAACCTGGGTGAAATCCGCGATGACGACGCGCGTCGTGCCGACGTTGCCGACGATCTGCGGGAGCTCCTGATGCGGCCGTTTCAGGAACTCGTCGAGCAGGCCGAGCTCGTGCATGATCTCGAGCGTCGACGGGTGGACGGTGTCGCCCCGAAAGTCGCGGAGAAAATCACCGTGCTTCTCGAGCACGACGACGTCGACGCCCGCACGGGCCAGCAAAAAGCCGAGCATCATCCCGGCGGGACCGCCGCCGGCGACGCAGCAGCGAACGCGCATCTCCGTCATCGCGAAAGGCTTCGCCGCCCGGCGCTCGCCCGCTCCTGCCCTCAGCCTCTTCCGGCATGTGCGTTTTCGGACCGACAGGAGTGCCACGGATTGCTACGATCCGGTTCCCAGAGCCGCGAACGGAGGCTGCACGACGTGAAATACCTCGTCTATTGCACCTGCGGGCACAATTTGGAGCGCCACGGACCCGAGGGATGCGGGGGCGCCGACGGCATTCGGTCGGGAAAATGCGGCTGCGCGTTCGACCAGCGCGACGCGCTCGACGCTGCGATCGCGGAGGCGCGCGCCCATCCGTGGGGCAAGGAGGTGGCCGCCGCCGGCCGCTGACCGGCGAGGCGCGGCGATTCGCCGCGCGAACGTGTCTCGGCTGATATGCCCGAAGCCGTCATCGTCGACGCGCTCCGTACGCCGATGGGGCGGTACGGCGGCGCCCTCGCACCAATCCGCCCCGACGACCTGGGATCGTACGCGATCCGCGCGCTCGTCGACCGCACCGGCGTCGATCCGGAGACGATCGACGACGTGTTCTGGGGCGCCGCGAACCAAGCCGGCGAGGACTGCCGGAACGTCGGCCGCATGGCGACGCTGCTCTCGGGTCTGCCGTCGAGCGTCCCCGGCACGACGCTCAACCGCCTCTGCGGGAGCGGTCTGCAGGCGCTGAACTCCGCCTACCACGCGATCGCGGCGGGGGTGATCGACGTCGCGATCGCCGGCGGCGCGGAGTCGATGACGCGCGCGCCGTTCGTGATCCTGAAATCGGAGCGCGCCTACGACCGCGCGCCGGAGATCCACGACACGACGCTCGGGAACCGCATGGTGAACCCGCGGCTCGCGGCGATGTACCCGCCGATCGCGCTCGGCGAGACCGCGGAGAAGGTCGCCGAGCAGTTCCGCGTGACGCGCGAGGACCAGGACCGCTTCGCGTTCGAGAGCCAAGCGAAGTGCAAGGCCGCGGTCGAGGCCGGCAGATTCGCCGGCGAGCTGATCACCGTGCACGTCGAGCAGGGGAAGAAGAGCTACGACGTCACGCAAGACGAGCCGCCGCGTCCCGACACCACGATGGAGTCGCTCGCGAAGCTGAAGCCCGCGTTCAAGGCGAACGGCACGGTCACCGCCGGCAACTCCTCACCGCTCAACGACGGCGCCGCAGCGCTCCTCATCTGTAGCGTGGAGACGGCACGCGAACGCGGCTGGCATCCGCTCGCGCGTGTAGTGACCTCCGCGACGTTCGGCGTCGATCCGAGCGTCATGGGGATCGGGCCGATCGGCGCGACCCGTAAGGCGCTCGACCGCGCGAAGCTGTCCGTGCGCGACCTCGATCTCGTCGAGCTCAACGAAGCGTTCGCCGCCCAGAGCGTCGCCTGCGTCAAGGAGCTCGGGATCGATCCCGCGATCGTGAACGTCAACGGCGGCGCGATCGCGCTGGGTCACCCGCTGGGCTGCAGCGGCGCCCGCATCGCGACGACCCTGCTCCACGAGATGAAGCGCCGCAACGCCCGCTACGGCCTCGCGACGATGTGTATCGGCATGGGCCAAGGAATCGCAACGATCTTCGAGCGAGCCTAGGATCGTGACTTCGGCTATTCCGGTTCGCCCCGCTCCAGCGATATCAGGATCATGGTGGTCATGCGCGTGACGGCGCTCCACTGATCATCCGTGAGATCAGGGTAATACTCTAGCACCGATTCGGGAATGCCCTCACTCTCAACGAGGTGCATGACATCGGAGACGAGGATCTCGGTGCCTTTCACCTTGAGTCCAAACACCTTTGCCGGGCTGGCTTCCCGCCCATCAGCGCGCCCGTATTCGATCTGCCGCGAGCACTTCAGGTTGTCCGGCGTCTCAGACCCCATTTCTAGGAAGGCCCGCATGATGTCGCCCGTGATCTCGGTGAGGTCGATACCATCGCGACTGCGTATGCCTGCGGCCAGGATCTGCTGGACTACAGCATCGTCCTTTCTCTTACTCACGCCGTACTCGGCGGCTAGGTACGGTAGCCGTTGCCGTCGCGGGCGACGGCTTTCGTGCGCTCGCGCGGGAACGTGCGCGCGCGGACGTCGTCGGCGTAGGCACGGAGGGCGGTCGTCGCGCTCTCGCGGAGCGCGGCGTACTGCTTCGCGAACGGGGGCGCGTCCGGGTAAAGGCCGAGGACGTCGTGCAGGACGAGGACCTGGCCGTCGCAGTGCGGGCCGGCGCCGATTCCGATCGTCGGGATCGGGATGCGCTGCGTGATCTCCGCGGCGAGCGCGTCCTCGACCATCTCCAGCACGACCGCGAACGCGCCGGCCTCGACGACCGCGTCGGCGTCGCGGAGCAGGCGGTCGCGCTCGCGCTTGAGCCGAAATCCGCTCCCGAGCGAGGCGGTCTGCGGGAGAACGCCGATGTGCGCGCAGACCGGGATCCCGCTGCGCACGATCGCGCCGATCCGCGAGGCGGCGTTGGCGCCGCCTTCGAGCTTGATCGACGAGGCGCCGCCGCGCTTCACCAGCTCGGTCGCGCTCGCGACCGCGAGCTGGTCGGAAGCCTCGTAGCTGCCGAACGGCAGGTCGACGACGATGTGCGCGCGCTCCGTCGCACGCGCGACGGCGGCGCCGTGCCGGATCATGTCGGCGAGCTCGACCTGCGCGGTGGAGTCGAAGCCGAGCACCACCTGTCCCAGCGAGTCGCCGACCAGGATGACGTCGATCCCGGCGGCTTCGACCGATCGCGCGAACGGCGCGTCGTACGCCGTGATCATCGGGAACGATGCACCCTTGCGCGCCGCGATCTCCGCGGCGCCGACTCGGCGGCTCATGGTCTCCCTTTCGAGCGAGGCTCGGTCGTGGAACGTTCGCGCCCGCGAACGAGGCGGAGGACGGTCTCGGTAACCGGTACGGCGATCCCGTGGGTTGCCGCCCGGCGCACGATCGCGCCGGAGATCGCCTCGATCTCGGTGCGGCGCCCGGCCTCCAGGTCCTGGAGCATCGAGTTCCGGTTCGCCGCCGAGGCGCGCGCGGCTGCCTCGACGGCGCGCCACGCGTCGCCGGGATCGGCGCGCGCCGCGCGAGCGACCGCGGCCGCCTCACCGGCCAGCGCGCGCGCGAGCGCTTCGAGATCCGGGTCGGTCACGACGGCACCGTTCGGGCGCGCGGCGAGCGCGCAGACCGGATTGATCGCGGCGTTCACGATCAGCTTCTGCCAGAGGATCGCATCGACGTCGTCCGCCACGCGCGCGTCGAGGCGCGCGGCGGCGAACGCGGCGGCCAGATCGCCGGTGGTCGGCGCGGCCGTGTCGTCGCGGGCGAAGACCGTCGTGCCGTCGTTCATCGGCCGCACGCGGCCGTCCCCGAGCGCGATCGCGCCCTGCGTCGTCGATCCGGCGATCACCCGCGCGCCGGGGAGCGCCGCGCGCGCGGCTTCGACGTTGCCGAGCCCGTTCTGCACCGATGCGACCAGCACGTGCGGGGGAAGTACCTCGCGCAGCGGCGCGAGCGCATCCTCGGTCGCGTAGGCTTTCACCGCGACGATCACCGCGTCGCGATCGGCGAAGGCGTGCGGATCGGCGGTCGCGCGCACCGCGACGTGCTGCGTTTCGCCGCCGGCGTCCTCGATCGCGATACCGTCGCGCGCGAGCAGCTCGGCGACCGAGAGACGGCGCGCGAGCACGACGACGTCGTGCGAGCGCGCCAGCCGCGCGGCGAACGTCGAGCCGATCGCGCCGGCGCCGACGATCCCGATTTTCATCGCAGCACGCTCAGACGATCACTCGGTGAACCGCAGCAGCATCTCGTCGGCGTCCTTGAACCCCATCGACGCATACAGCGGCCGCGCTTCGTCGGACGGGTGCAGCGCGAGGAAGACGAGGTTCGTCGCGCGCGCGAACGCGATCGCCTCGCTCATCAGCGTGCGCGCGACGCCGGTCCGGCGCGCCGGCGGCACGACGTAGAGCGACTGCACGCGCCCGGCGCGGTCCGACGTCAAGCCCGGCCGCGGGATCGCGAGGTGCACGAGCACCGCGCCGCTTCCCACCGGCTCGCGTGCGTCGTCCTCGGCGATCCAGGCGACGTACGTCGCGTCCGTGAGCGCGGTGCGCATCCACGCGGCCCAGAGCGGGATCTGGGGCGCCAGCACGTCCGCGTCCCAGTCGCCGACCTCGCGCCACACCCGCGCGCGGTGCTCGGCGAGCAGCGGGGCATCGTCCGGCGTCGCGCGCCGAATCGCATAGCTCACTCGCCGCGGAAGACCGGCGCGCGTTTGTTCCGGAAAGCGTCGAGCCCCTCGGCGAAGTCCTTCGTCGCACCGGCGACGCTCTGCAAGTGCGCCTCGTACGCGAGCCCGTTCTGCACGTCGGTCAGCCCGTTGCGAATCAGCTCGCGCTTGATGAGCCCCAGCGAGCGCGGCCCGCTCGCCAGCGCCGCCGCCAGCGCGTGCGCCTCTTCGACACAGCGGTCGAGCGGTACGACCTTCGTGCACAGTCCGAGCGCATCGGCGCGCGCGGCGTCGATCTTCTCCGAGAGCATGCACAGCTCGAGCGCCTTCGCATACCCGACGATCCGCGGCAGCGTGATCGAGAGGCTGCTGTCCGGGACGAGCCCGATCTTCACGAACGCCGTGGTGAACGACGCGGTCTCGGCGACGATCCGGAAGTCGCACGCGCACGCGATCCCCATCCCGGCGCCCGCCGCGACGCCGTTCACCGCGGCGATCACCGGCTTCTCGATGGTGAGGATCTTCAGCAGCAGCGGGCCGTAGCGGCGTTCGACGGTGTCGCCGAGATCGACCGGCTGCCCGGGCGGGAGCGTGCGCGGATCGTCGAGCGCCTGTCCCGAGCAGAACGCCTTCCCTTCGCCGGTGAGCACGATCGCGCGCACCGACGCATCGCGCTCGAGCGCCTTGAACGTCGCGAGCAGCGACTCGAGCAGGTCGGCCGTGAGCGCGTTGTACGCCTGCGGGCGCGCGAGCGTGATCGTCGCGACGCCGTTCTCGCTCGCGACGCGGTGGTCGACCGGTCCGCTCATCGTCCGTGCCATGTCGCTCTGCGCTTTTCCAGGAATGCTGCGACGCCCTCGCGCGCGTCCTCGGTTTTGAGCAGGTCGTAGAAGGCGTGCCGCTCGTCGATCAGGCCGGCGTGCAGCGATCCCTCGAACGCGCGCGCGATCGTGCGCTTCGCGACGCGAACCGCTTGCGGCGCCTGCTTCGCGATCCGCTTCGCCGCGTCGAGCGCGACCGGCAGAACCCGCTCCGCCGGGACCGCGCGGTTCGCCAGCCCGTGCGCCTCGGCTTCACGCCCGCTCAGCTCGCGGCCGAGCAGGATCATCTCGGTGGCGAGCGTCTTGCCGACCGCGCGGGTGAGCCGCTGCGTCCCGCCGGCACCGGGCATCACGCCGAGGTTGATCTCGGGCTGGCCGAGGCGCGCGTCGTCCGCAACGATCAGCAGATCGCACGACATCGCGAGCTCCAGCCCGCCGCCGAGCGCGAGCCCGCGCACCGCGCCGACGATCGGCAGACCGACGGACCACAGCCGGTCCCACACCTCGAGCTGCGGGCCTTCGGCGGCGAACTCCGCGATGTCGGCGCCCGCCGCGAAGGCGCGCTCGTCGCCGGTCAGGACGACCGCGCGCGTCACGCCGTCCGCGTCGAGCGACTCGAACGTCTCGGCGAGCTGCGCGACGAGCACGTTCGAGAGCGCGTTCAGCACTTTCGGGCGGTTGAGGCGCACCAGCGCGATGTGCTCGTCCGGCCGTTCGGTGAGGATGACAGCCTGTTCTGAGCCTGTCGAAGAATTCATACGTTCCTCCGGTCGAAGACGCGCTTCGCTTTGCCGGCTTCGATCCGCTCGATCGTGCCGGGCGCGACGACGCGCGTCTGCAGCGAGACGAGGAGCGTCTCGCTCAAACGTCCGCTAACGGTCGCCGAGAGCGACTCCGCATCGACCGGCGCGTCCGGATGGTGCTCGACCTCGACCAGCATCTGGTCGAGACCGTTCGGCGGGCGGTCGACGAAGATGCGGTAGTTCGGCGAGAGCTCGGGGAAGCGCAGCAGCACCTCCTCGACCGCGGACGGAAACACGTTCACGCCGCGGATCACGAGCATGTCGTCGACTCGGCCGGTGAACCAATCGATCCGCGCGGTGGTGCGGCCGCACGGACACCGTTCGCGCACCATCGAGGTCAGATCGCGCGTGCGATAGCGCAGCACCGGCATCGCTTCGCGCGTCAGCGTCGTGAGCACGAGCTCGCCGCGCTCGCCGTCCGCGAGCGGCTTTCCGCTCTCGGGGTCGATGATCTCGGCCAGGAAATGATCCTCCTGGATGTGGAGACCTTGCTTCTCGAGGCACTCCTGTGCGACGCCGGGGCCGATGATCTCGGTGAGCCCGTAGATGTTGGTCGCGACGACGCCGAAGAGCTCTTCGAGCTCCTCGCGCATCTCGCGCGTCCACGCCTCCGCGCCGCAGATCGCGTACTTCAGCGCCTTCGGCCGCCGGTTCTCGGCGCGCAGCCGTTCGGCGAGGACGAGCGCATAGGACGGCGTGCAGCCGATCCCGATCACCGGCAGATCGCACAAGAGCTGCAGCTGTCGCGCGGTGTTCCCGCTCGACGCGGGGATCGCGCACGCGCCGAGCGTCTCGCAGCCGCCGTGCGCGCCGAGCCCGCCGGTGAACAGACCGTAACCCCAGGCGACCTGGAACATGTCGTGCGGCGCGATCCCGCCGCCGGCGAGACTGCGCGCCATCACCTCGCCGAACACGCGCAAGTCTTCTTCGGTGTACGCGCCGATCGTCGGGTTCCCCGTCGTCCCGGACGAGGCATGGATGCGCGCGAGGTTCTCCGGCGGGACGGCGAGCAGACCGAGCGGGTACGCGTCGCGCATGTCGGCCTTCGTGCTGAACGGCAGACCGGCGAGATCCTCCAGCGACGCCGGCGCCGCCGCGCCGTCCAGGCGTTCGCGATAGATCGCGTTCGCGTGGCGCAAACGCTCGACCAGCGATTGGAGCCGCTCGAGCTGGAGCGCTTCGAGCGCGTGCCGTTCGAGCGTCTCGAACTCCGGCTGGAAGATCATGCGAGGTAGTACGCGCAGCGGCGGAAGTGCTCCCGGCCGGGAAGGATTCGCCGGGACTTCGGTTGAATCGCAGGGGTAACCAAGCAAAGCCGCGAGGGAGCCGAGGGATGCCGGACCAGCCTCTTCACGACGTCGAAGAACGCATCGCACAGCCGCTCCGCGATCTCGCGCAGCAAAGCCCTTCGGAGACGTTCACGGTCGTCGTGCGCGCCGTGATCGACGAGCACGTCGATGCGAAGACGGCGTACACGGACGTGCCGAACGTCCTCAAGCAGGTCGAGGACGCGATCCGGACGCTGATCCCGGCGCAGCCGAAGGACCACGACGAGAAAATCATCTTGAGCGGCGAGTCGGCGCACGCGCCGCTGCTGTTGGCGCAACTCACCGGAGCGCACGTCTTGCAGGTCAACCGGATGATCGATCCGGCGCTGCACGTCGAGTTCCGGCGCGAGCGCGTCCCGGCGAACGACCCCGGACAGGATTTCGACCGCGGCTCGATCGTCGGCCGGATCATCGCCGAGCCGCTCAGCTCGAAGATCGAGCAAGACCCCGACGAGACCTACGATATCATCATCGTCCTCGACGTCTCCAACGTCCGCGGCCGTGAGGGTTCCCGAGATACGGTCAAGACCTTGATGGACCTGCTCCAGGAGCGCGCGCGGAATCGTCTGCAGTATGTGCTCAACGACAACGCCTCGCATCCGTACGTCTTCGCGACGCTTACCGGCGTGCAGGTCCTTGCGCTCGTCGAGCTCGACCGCAACGCCAGCACGGGCCCGCGCGCGATCTTCCGCGTCTGGGAAGACACGACGATCAACGCGCTGATCACGCACTCGATCGCGACCGTGAAGGCGGACGCCGCGCACGCCGCGTTCACCGCGGTCGGCAAGGGGATCGTCTGG
>DATHLN010000189.1:0-8245 GCA_035488115.1 Candidatus Limnocylindrales bacterium
GCGATCGACGCGTGCAGCGCGTTCACGGACGTGCCGACGCCGGTGCCGACGTTGACGATGTCGTCGTCGGCTTTCGAGAACGCGGCGAGATTCGCCCGGGCCACATCGCCGACGTACACGTAGTCCTTTTGCTGCTCTCCATCCCAGTCGATGCGGATCGGCTCGCCGCGCAGAATGCGCCCGGAGAAGATCGCGATCACGCCGGCCTCGCCGTTCGGGTCCTGCCGCGGGCCGTAGACGTTGCCGTAGCGAAAGATGGTGTAGTCGAGGCCGTGCTGCGCCTTGAAGAAGCGCAGGTAATGCTCGGTCACCATCTTGGTGATCCCGTACGGTGACTCGGGCATCTGCGGCGAGGTCTCGTCGACCGGCATGGTGCGGACCGCGCCGTACGTCGCGGCGCTCGACGCGAAGATCACCTTGCGCGAGCCGGCTTTCACCGCCGCTTCCACGACGTTCAGCATCCCGATCACGTTGACGTTCGCGTCGTACTTCGGATCGCGCGAGCCGATCGCGACGGAATGCTGCGCCGCGTGGTGCGAGACGATCTCCGGCTTGAACTCGGAGAAGATGCGCTCGATCCCCGCGTCGTCGCGGATGTCCATGTGGACGAACGAGACGCCGTCCGGGATGTTCTCGCGCCGCCCGCCACCGTGCGACCACAGGCTGTCGATCACGACGACCTCGTGTCCTGCGGCGACGTACGCGTCGACGATGTGCGATCCGATGAATCCGGCTCCGCCGGTGACGACGATACGCATGCGAGCACCCCGGTTCGGCCTCGTCGGCCGCTCTCCCCCGGGCGGATCGGGCGTAGCCCGAACGCGAGGGTTCACCGAACAGTGAACCCACTAGTGCGTCGTGCCGGGTGCGTGATGGACGAGCGTGAACCGAGCTCCGCTGTTCGTTCCCTCACTCGCGTTCGTCGGCGCCGTCGCGGCGGATGCGTACGGGTTCTCCGCGTTCGCGGGCGCTTGTGCGCTCGGTACGGTCTCGTACCGTCGCACGCGGCTGGCGGCGGCGTTCGCGCTCGCGGGGCTGCTGGTTGCCTCGTGGCGCGGGCATCCGGCGACGATCACCGAAGAGTCCCGCACCGCACGCTTCGCGGGAACCGTCGTCGGCGACGCCCGCGCCGAGGACGAAGGCGCGTCGTTCGCCTTCGCGCTCGAGCGCGGAATCCTCGTTCGTGCGCGGGTTCGGGACGGTGACGTCGTCCCGGGAGAACGGCTCGTCGTCCGCGGGCGGCTCGAACCGTTCGACGAGCCGCGGAATCCGGGTGAACCGTCGCGGCGCGCGATCACACTCGGCGAGGGTCTCGCAGGGGAGCTTGCCGGCAGCGGCATCGTGCAGCGCGCCGCGCCGGATTCGCACGACGTTCGCACGTGGGCGGCGCGCGCCCGAGCGATGCTGTCGGCGCGCCTGCGCGCCGCGATACGCGAGCCGGAGGCGACGGTGATCGCGGGCGCGCTGTGGGGCGAGCGCGGCACGCTGCCGGCCGAGCTGAGAGACGACTTCCAGGCGACCGGAACGGTGCACGTCCTCGTCACCGCGGGCCTGCATCTCGGCGTCATCGCAATGCTGGTGCTGCGCGCGTTGCGGTTCTTGCGGGTCCCGCTCGGCGCGCGATCGCTCGCGACGATCCCGTGCATCATCGCATACGCGTGGTTGAGCGGAGCGCATCTTCCCTCCCAGCGGGCGGCCGTGATGGTCTCGGTCATGTTGCTGGCGCGCGCGTACGGCGCGCCGCTCATGTCATGGAACTCCTTGGCGCTCGCGGCGCTCATCGTCGCCGCGCTGTGGCCGGCGTCGGTGACGACCGTCTCATTCGCCCTGTCGTTCTCGTGCGTCGCGGCGATCGTGCTGTTCGCGGCGCGAATAGCCCACGCGCTGGAGCGGTGGTCGCTCCCCGAAAAGGTGCGGGAAGCGCTCGCGCTCACCATCGCCACGCAGATCGGAGTGTGGCCGCTGAGCGCCGCAACGTTCGGCGTCGTCGCCCCGTACGCGATCCTCGCGAACGCGGTCGTCGTCCCCGCCACCGGGGTCGCGATGATCGCCGGAATCGCAACGCTGCTCGCCGCGGCCCTTCCCGTCGTAGGCCGCGCCGCGGCGACGCTCGCGACGTACGACGTGGACGGGATGCTCCGCGTCGTCGCGTCGGTCGCATCGCTCCCCGGCGCTCGCGTCTGGGTCGCACCGCCGCCCGCACTCGCGATCTGCGCGTATGACGCCGTCGCGATCGTCGCCGCGGGCCTCCTCGTGCGCCATCCGCGGAAAGCCGTCGCGCTGCTGGCGCTCGCGAGCGCGACCGTCCTCGCGACCACGCTGCGGCTGCCCGACGGCAAGCTGACGATCACCATGCTGGACGTCGGCCAAGGCGACGCGATCGTGATCCGGACACCACGCGGTCACGTGATGCTGATCGACAGCGGCGGCCGGCTCGAACGCGGACCGGTCCGCGGCGGGCGTTCTCCGGCGGAGCTCGTCGGCGAACGCGTGGTCCTCGCGTATTTGAAGCGCCAAGGCGTTCGCCGCATCGACCTGCTGGTGAACACGCATCCGCACGGCGACCACGTCGGCGGACTCGCGCCGATCCTGCGGGCGTTACCCGTCGCCGAGATCCTCGACAGCGGACAGCGTTACGGCGGCTTCGCGTTCAACGACGGGATGCGAGAAGCGGCGGAGCGGCACGTAGCGGTGCGCATCGCCCAATGCGGCCGGCAGTGCTCGACCGGCGACGGCGTCGTCTTGGAGATTCTCTCTCCGTGCGGAGCGCTGCTGGCGGACGGCACGAACGACGTGAACGAGAACTCCGTGGTAATGATGCTAACGTACCGCGGTTTCCGGATGCTGTTCACCGGCGATGCCGGGTTTCAGACGGAGCAGCGGCTGCTCGCGAGCGGCGCAGACGTCCGCGCCGACGTACTGAAAACGGGACATCACGGATCAGCCTATGCGACGTCGCGCGAGTTCGTGACCGCGGTCGAGCCCGCCGTCGCGGTCATCAGCGTCGGCCGGCACAATCTCTTCGGGCATCCTGCCGCGCGCACCGTCGCGGAACTGACGGCCCGCGGGGCGCGCGTCTACCGCACCGACCGGTGTGGCGCGATCACGATCGACGCCGGACAGCGTTCGGCCGGAACCATGCTCGAGTGCTGAGCGCTACGCTAGCGCTGGACTTCTTCCCCGCCGTTCGCTCATATAGCTGCGGACAGCCGTCTTCACGAGCTTGCCCGCGCGCAGCGCGTACGTCGTCACCGTGCGCACGCCGCAGTCGTTGCTCTTGCACTGATCGACGTAGAGCAGCCGGTTCGCGAAGCGGACGCCGATCGTGCTCGGCCCGGCGCCCCAGTCGCTTCCCCAATCGGCGGATGCCACTTGGCCCAGCAGCGTTGCCGCCGTGCCGTGCGCGTCGTAGACGTATGCAGCCGACGTGCCGCCCACCGGAAAGTCACAAGCGATGACGACGACCGCCTGTCGCGTGCCGGGCCGCAACGCTCCCTCCTTGACCGAGCTCACGTGGAGATCGAAGCCGGTGCCCATCGTCCGGTCTTCGAAGGAGAAGCTCCCTTTGCGCATCACCGCCGGGACCGGCACGTTCTCCGGGCACGGGTGCTTCGCGTAGGTGAAGTTCATGAAGTCGACCGCGGCGATCAAAGGAATCAGCACGATACGATGCCCTCCGGGCGAACTCGTCTCGCGTACCATTGCTCCGCAGCACGACCCGTGCGCGATCGCGGGAGTCGCGGAACACCGCGGAGACTGGGATCGCGTGAACTCCATTTGAGGTTCTCCGTCTCAAACCTGGTTATCCCTTACGGAGCGGTCGTCGCACCTGAGTGTGTGCGTACTCCCCGGCGGGGACCTACTTGTGCAGAGCGGAAATCGGCGCGATGCGCATTCCGGCCGGCTTCGTGGCTCTCCTCATGTGCGTCGCGGCGGCGCCGCCGACGCAGTTCGTCTCGGCTGCTCCTTCGCAGCAGCAGCCGGCCCTCAGCGCAGCAGTACGGTCGAAGATCGATACTGACGTCCGGGCGCTCTTGAGCGCGGCGCACGCCCAGGGGGCGACGATCGCGATCGTTCAAGGCGGAGCGATCGTCTACACGCGCGGTTACGGACTGCGCGACGTTGCACAATCGCTGCCGGCCGACGCCCGGACGCGCTACGAGATCGGATCGATCACGAAGCAGTTCACCGCGGCCGCGATTCTGCAACTGAAAGAAGCCGGTAAGATCGACCTCGACGCGACGGTCGCCACGTATCTTCCGTCGATCTCGCACGCCAAGGAGATCACGATCCGCCAGCTCCTGGCGCAAACGAGTGGGCTACGAGATTACGTCGACATCCCGGACTTCGAGACGGCAGCGGCCACGCCCGCGACGTTCGATCAGCTGATGTCGCGCATCGCCGGGATGCCGCTCGGCTTCATGCCCGGCGCGCAGTTCGGCTACTCGAGCACCAACTACTTGATTCTGGGCCGGATCATCGAGCTCGTTTCAGGCCAAAGCTGGGAAGAGTACGTACGACAGCACCTCTTTGCACCCGCCGGGATGACGGATTCGGCAACGATGGCGCAAGAAGGCCAGCTTCCGGACATGGCGCGTGGTTATGTGTATGCGCACGGGCAAACCGCCGAGTCGAAACCGATCGCCGAATCCTGGGCGTCCTCCGCCGGCGGCATCGTCTCGACGGTGGAAGACCTTCAGAAGTGGGGCGAAGCGCTGTCTTCCGGCCGCATCATCTCGGCGTCCGACTACCAACTTCTCACCAGCCCTGCGCGACTGGCGGACGGTTCGGCCGGCGAATACGGTTTCGGAATGAAAATCGACCGCTTCGAGGGTCAGCCGCGCGTGTGGCACGACGGCAACACCAACGGCTTCGACGGAAGCGACGAATTTTTTCCGAGCCAAAACGTGCGCATCGTGGTCTTGACGAACACGCTCGACGGCCGCAGCGACCAAATCGCGCGACACATCTACAACGACCTCTTTCCCGCCATCGCCGCTGCCGCTCAGCGGGCGGAAGAGGCCGCGCAGCATTCCGCAGCGGCGTTGCTCTATTCTCGCTCGCTTCGTGTGATGGACGGCCTTCGGCAGCCGAAATTTCTCGCATACCGCATGGAAAGCTCGAGCGACGGGCTGGAAATCGATCTCTGGGTCGACCATAACGGTCTGGTTTGGCTCCGTGGCCATGACGGTTCGGCACCCGATGCTTGGACGATTCGGCACCGCACCTTCGACTACATGAACGAGATCGTTCACGTCTCGGACGGCCGCCGTTTCGTTTCGCCGCGTGCGGTGTTCGATCCGACCTGGTACGGCGCGGTTCGTGCGATGCGTCTCGGGATGTTCCTTCCAGGGACACAACCGGTAGCGGCCCCTCGCGAGAGCACCGAGCAAGCCGCGGACACCACGCTCAAGCCGATCGGTTCGGTCTCCGTGATGGGCCCCGCCGTGTACGACGTCGACGATCGTGGCGCCGCACCGTGCCCGAGCGGGAAACCGGGGCATGCCCTGCACTTCACCTTGCGCGAAAAGAATGATTTGCACCAGTTGAGCGACGTCGTCATCGAGGTGAGCTCGGGGCGATTTTGTGTCGTCACGTTCCTGGCTCGTGGAGCGGGAGCGGTCATGACCTCCGGTACGTTCGAGGAGCATTACGCCGACGTCAACGGGTACTGGGTGCAGACGGACGGCGTGCTCGCCGGAACGTGGCAGTCGTCGCCGCTTTCACGAAGGCGGCACGGGGTTTGGCGCTATCGCTTGGTCGACATGAGCTTCCCCGACACGCTACCAAACGATATTTTCGCGGCGCACACGTCGCCTTGAGGTCGCGGCCTACCACCGGCCGCACTCACCCAGCGGACTCCGCCGGGACGAGATGCTCGACCTCGCCGCTCCTGAGCGCACGAGCGAGCCGAGGCGCGGCGAGGCTGCGGTGGCACGCGGCCGGGATGCGCTCGACGCACATCAGCACCGGCGCGCGAAAGCCTTCCAGCTCGGCCGCGAGCGCGGCGAAATCGAACCGTTCGAGGACCTGCGCGCGGTACCGCTTCACGTACTCGGGGGCGAGCTCGGTGCGCTCCGAGAGCAGCCGCTTCGCGCGCGCGTCGGCTTCGTGCTGGAGCTTCAGCATCGCGGCGCTCGGCGCCAGACCGAGCTCGTGCCGGTACTCGATGTTCCGCTTCTCGAGCTCGGCTATCAGCCGCGTCGCGTTCGCGAACGTGTACCGCGGCCCGCGCACCGCGCGCCGCAGGCGAATGTCGATCAACACGTCGGCGCCGGCGCGCTCGAGCGCCTCGAAGAACGTGTCGCGGCTCGCGCCGTACACGCCGATCGTGCACACGCGAACCTTGCGCCTCGTCACGGCCGTTCTTCCGCGGGCTGCGGAGCGAGCGTCGGCTTCACCCGCAGACAGCGGACGAGCTCCTCGGCGTACGGATCGTCCATCGGCGTCCTCGTTCCCGAGAACGCCGCAGGCGAAGCTAGAGGCCGAACCGCAACAGCACCATGCACCCGAACACGGCGACGAAGGCGAACTGCTCGACCGCGATGTTGCGGAGCGCGCGCTTCAGCAGCGCGGGCCGCTCGGCCGGCGGCGCCGACTGCATCCGCTTCATCGCCGGGCCGATCACACGGTTGCCCCAGAACCAGAGCCCGACCGCGAGGACGAGCGCGACCGCCGCGGTCAGCCCGTAGGCGCTCAGCAGCCCGTCGAGCGAGGAGACGCGGCCGCCCACGTACGCGAGCGAGACGCCGAGCAGGATCGTCGCGATCGCGGCGACCGGATAGACCTTGCTCGCGATCGCGCCGATCTGCATCCCGACCTCGGCGCGCGCACCTTCGCTCGCGCGCTGCAGCGCCGGGCCGGTGATGAGCGCACCCGTCAGACCGCCCCCGAACCACACGATCGCGCAGATCACGTGCAGCGCGTAGAGCGCGATCAGCAGCCAGTACGCCGGCGTCATCGCACCGTCATCCCGCTGAACGCGACGTCGTAGCGGTGCGCGGCGGCGTCGTACGTCACCGACCACTGCGTCGGATACGCCCCGGCCGTCTCGTAACGCGCCGGCTGCGCGAGCGGCTTCGAGACCGACGGCTTTCCGTTCAGGTACGCGAGCGTCACCATCGACTCGACGAAGATCAGGTGGCCGCCGTAGTAGCCGAGGATCGGCGTCGCGGTGAACGTGCCGCCGGTGAACTCGGGGTTCGCGGGCGAGAGGTAGTGCTTGCCCATCATCGGGACGGTCTCGCCGTCGGTGATGAAGCCGTCGGGGAGCAGCTCGGCCTTCGGCTTCGCCTCGGCGTCGGCGCCCTTCGGCGCGATCGCCATCCGCTCGGCTTCGCCGATCGTGTAGAAATGGAAGTCGAAGTGCGGGACGTCGTAGACGTGCGCCGGCGGATGGCCGTGCGGGTTCCAGTCGACGACCGCCGTGCGGAACGGCGCGCCGTCCATCGCGGGGAGCGCGAGCGGGATCTCCTTCTCCTCGTCGCCGAGCTTCGTGAGCGCCTGCTCGTCGAACGAGAGCCCGAACGAGGCGACCTTGCCGGACGCGTCGGTGCGCACCCAGCTGTAGGCGTAGCCCGCACCGAGCGGCTTCCGTTCGCCGACGCGTTCCGCCGCCGACGACGCGGCGACGCTGTTGCCGTTCGAGACCGCCAGCACGGCTGACGCGAGGCACGCCGCGGCGATCGACTTGATGAACATGTGGTCTCCTCCTCTCGCCGTGTGATCCGGCGTAGTGCGTTCGAGTACGGGTGAAGCGTATCGGGCCGCCGTCTACGAAGCGTCTAGCGTGCTGGACGCAGCCGTCCAAGACGCCGCGGCCGGCGAGCAAAGCTCGCCGGCCGCGCTGGGAGTGCCGTCCATGGCGCCGCCCTCCGTGGCGGCCGTTCCTACGATCACGTCTGCGTCAGCGCAGCTTGCGGATGCGGCTCAGCGGCAGCTGAACCGTCTGCACTGACTGCACCGAGATCGTGCCGCCGTCGCCGTCGTCGAGCGAGATCGTCCCGTTCGCGGGGAGCGCGGCCGGCGAGACGCTCAGCGCGATCGCGCCGACCTTCCCCGAGCCGAGGATTTGCGTGTCGAACGTCGTCTGCGGCGGGTTCACGTAGCCGATCCCTTCCGCCGAGACCGGATAGCCTTTGAGCGACGTGCCGTCGGTCGTCGTGATCAGCGTGAAGCAGCCGTCGGTCGGCGCGGTCGCGGAGTCGATGTGATAGGTGCCGGAGTAGATGTACATCGGGCGCGT
>DATHLN010000190.1:0-11537 GCA_035488115.1 Candidatus Limnocylindrales bacterium
GTGAGCCGGCGCTTCATCCCGCCCGAGAGCTTGATGTACGGCTGCTTCGCCTTCGAGGCGAGGTCGAAGCGCTCGAGCAGCAGGTCGGCGCGCTTCGCCACCCCCGCGCCCTTCAGACCGTAATAGCCCGCCTGGTAGATCAGGACGTCGCGGATGTTGAGGTAGCGGTCGAAGTTGTACTCCTGCGGCGCGAGCCCGACTTGGCGCCGCGCCGCACGCCAGTCGCGCACGACGTCGTAGCCGAAGAGCGAGATCGAGCCGCCGGTGATCTTCGCCAAGCCGACGATCGCGTTGATCGTCGTCGTCTTGCCCGCGCCGTTCGGGCCGAGCAGACCGAAGAAGTCGCCCTCGCTCACGGTGAACGAGATGCCGTCGACCGCGGTGAAGTCGCCGTAGCGCTTGACGAGCCGGTCGATCCGCAGCGCCGGAACCGTGCCGTTTACGGGCGGCTTGCCGCCGATCACGGGATCACCGCGCCCGGCGGGCCGAGCTTCGCGTAACGGTGGCGGTAGAGCGTCTCCAGCCGCTTCTCGAGGTCGGGGATCCCGCTCTTGCGCAGCTGCCGCGCGACCTTGTCGACGTCGAACGGGACGCGGCGCGACTGCACCTCCCAGCCGCCGCTGCGCTTCGTGAGGATCGCGTAATGCGCGTTCGGGTCGCCGTCCTTCGGCAGCCCCGCCGACGCGACGTTGATCAGGGTGCGCCCGCGCCACACGCGCACGTACGAAAGATGCAGGTGGCCGAACGCGATCGTGCGCTGAGGGACGGCGCCGAAGAAACGCTCGAGCGTGTCGTCGTACGCGTCGGGCCAGCAGTGCTCGTCGTCGTTCAGCGGGTTCGCGTGGCAGACGAGCAGGCCGTCCTCACCGTCGCCGAACGCCAGCGTGCGCGGCAGCTCGGCGAGTCGGCGCGTCCATTCGCCGCCGATCTTCGCGCGCGTCCATTCGACGCCGCGCGCGTCCTCCGGATCCTGCTGCACGGCCGGTCCTTCGCCGATCATGCGGTCCGTGTTCCCGCGCAAGCACTGCGCACCGATCTCGCGCAGACGCTTGAGCACGCGCTTCGGCCGCGGCCCGTCGAGGCACAGATCGCCCGCGGCGACGACGACGTCGGCGCCGCCGCGCGAGGCGAGGTCCTCGAGGCAGCGGTCGAGCGCGTGCGCGTTGCCGTGAATGTCCGACAGGATCGCTAGTCGCAACGGAAGTGCCGTGAATCGCGCGACATCAGCGCTTGAACGGAAGCGCGAGCGCGAACGGGCCGAAGCCGGCCTTCCCGAACTCCCACAGATCGATCGCTTCGACCGCGATCTTCGCTCGGCGCATCAGCCCGACCGACTCGCGGAACCGGAGGTTCGCCAGCACGCGCCGCTCGCCGAGCGTCAGCACGCCGGCGGCGAGCTCCTCGCCGCGGGGAACCTCGATCACGCGCATCCCGGTCACCGCGACGAGGTCGACGCGATCGGGCGCCGCGACGACCGTCTCGGAGCCGACGACCGAGAAGACGTCACGCAGCCGCGGCACATCGTTCGCGACGGCGAGCTCGACGACGGTGAAGCCTTGCTGCACGGCGATCGCTTCCAATTGTTTGCGGCCGAGCTCGTTCGAGCGCCGCCGCAACCCCGCGCCGGCGCGCGGAACGCCGACGAAGACGTATCCCGGCGCGATCGCGACGTCGGTCGCGTCGAGCAGTCCGGGCGCCTCGATCCGGCCGGCGATCGGGATGCCCAGCTCGGCCAGGTGCTTCTCGACCGCGGCGACCTCCGCGCGGCGCTCGATCTGCGAGGGCCGCGCGATCACCGCGCCGTTCGGCAGCACGACCGCGCAGTCGGCGATCAGCGACTCCGTCGCCGACTCGGTGTGCGGCGCGATCTCGTGGACCGCGACGCCGAGCGCGCGCAGCCGGCCGGTGAAGATGCCGTGCTGCTCGATTGCGCGGTCGGCGATCGGCGACGGCTCGCCTTTGATCGGAGGCAAGCGGTCGACGGCGGCCGACGGTCGTAGCACGAGTGCGCCGGCGAGGGCGCCGGCGTCGGATGAGACGTACGGGGCGGCATAGGACTTCACGGTCACGACTTGCCGCGGTTCGCCGGGCGGCTCCCGGGGTCCTGACGCAGGAACGCGGGAACACGGCAGCCATGAGCCCACGCGCCGTCGCCGTCGTCTGCGCCGTGATCCCGGCGCTCGCCCTCACCCTCGGAGTCGCCCTCGTCGACCGGCTTGAGCCGCGGATCCTCGGGCTGCCGTTCGTCCTCGCCTGGATCGTCGCGTGGGTGCTGCTCACGCCGGCGTTCATGTGGGCCGCGTACCGGAGCACGCGCGCGTGAACGCCGGGATCGCGCTCGGGATCGTCGCCGTCGTCGTGCTCGGCACGATCGCGCTCGGGCTGCGCGGCGTGCGCGGCGTGGCGATGGACCCGCAAGAGTACATCGTCGGCGGCCGGCGCATCGGCGCGTTTCTGTTGTGGCTGCTGCTCGCCGGCGAGATCTACACGACGTTCACCTTCCTCGGCGCCGCGGGCTGGGCGTACGGCAAGGGCGCGCCGGCGTACTACATCCTCTGCTACGGCACGATCGCGTACATCATCTCGTTCTTCATCGCGCCGCCGATCCACCGCATCGCGCGCGAGCGCGGCTACCTCACCGGTCCGGACTTCTTCGCCGACCGCTACGGCAGCAAGCTGCTCGGCGCGATCGTCGCGCTGCTGGGCTTCCTGATGCTCGTGCCGTACGTCACGCTGCAGCTGACCGGGATGCAGATTCTCTTGCAGATCGCGGGCTTCGGCACGTTCAACCCGCTGGTCGCGGTCGCGATCGGGTTCTTCATCATCGCGATCTTCACGTTCGTCGCGGGATTGCGGGGCGCGGCGTGGGCCAGCGTCGCGAAGGACGGCCTCGTGCTGCTCGGCGTGATCTTCGCCGGGATCGTGCTGCCTTCGCAGTTCTTCGGCTCGCCGGCCGGCGCGCTGGACGCGGTGATCCGCGATCACCCCGGCTGGCTGGTGATCGGGCCGCCGTCGTCACCGAGCGGGATTGTGTGGGTGATCTCGACCACGGTCCTCACCGCGTGCGGCTTCTTCATGTGGCCGCAGTCGATGGCGGCGATCTACAGCGCGCGCAACGAAGACGCGCTGCGGCGCAACGCGGTGTTCCTCCCGTTCTACCAGGTCATGCTGCTGCTGGTGTTCTTCGCCGGCTTCGCGTCGCTCGAGATCCTGCCCGGCTTGAAAGGTCCGGCCGCGGACCAGTCGTTCATGCTGGTCGTCCAGAAGTCGTATCCGGCGTGGGTGCTCGGCATCATCGCGGCCGCCGGAACGCTCGCGGCGCTCGTGCCGGCGTCGGGACAGTTGCTCGCCGCGGCGAGCATCGTCGGAAAGAACGTCCTGGCCGACTACGGGATCGCGCGCGACGCCGCGGCGCAGACGCGCGCGACGCGGATCCTCGTCCTCGTCGTCGCGCTGCTCGCGTTCGCGTTCTGGGCGCTGGCGAAGACGACGCTCGTCGGCCTGCTGCTGATCGGCTACAACGGGATCACGCAGCTCTTCCCCGGCGTCGTCCTCGGCCTCTCGCCGCGCCGCCCGCCCGCAGCCGCGGTCGGCGCGGGGATCATCACCGGCCTCGTCGTGCTGATCGGCTTTGCGGTCACCGGCCAAGGCCAGGTGATGGGGATCAACACCGGCTTGATCGCGCTCGCCGCCAACGCCGCGGTGCTCGGGATCGTGTGGACCGTCTCGCCGAAGCGGCACGGCCGCACCGACACTCCGCTCAGCACTGTGGCAAGCGGTTCCTGATGAAGGTAAACGGGTGACACGGCGAGCGAATTTTGGCTTGTGAGTATGGCGACGTTGTAGCCGTTCGCCGCACGGACCTTTAGGTCGCTGTCGTCCTGGAGCGCCACCGCTGTGGGAAAAATAGATGTGCGGTCCGTGACGAGCAGCCGATAGCAAGCCCGCTTGCGGGCTGAGCGGATTAGAGAGGTATGGCGTATGCCGTGCATATGTTTTCTGGTGTGCGATTGGCATCTTCTGAGCCCGGCTTCGCGAACCATCTGCCTACCGCGATCGTCTCGCCCTCGCTCATGATGGTCACGCAGCTGTTCGCGAAAAGCCGAAATTGGCAACTCTTTCGGCAGAGAAACGTAAGGGAGATGCGAGAAACGACCGCGGTTGTTTTACGACAACAAGAGGTGAAGTGCTATGCCGAGGATGATGAACTCGGCATGACTCAAGACCCGCTCCGCATAGAGTCTCATCTCGTGAACGACGACCCGACCTTCGTCTCGCTCTATACACTCGCACAGGAAGCGACGTTGACGCTCGAAGCGGCAATCGGTACGTTATGGGAAAGCGATTACCTGACCACGGCAACACCGCCACAGAGGGCACTCTTCAAGATCACGGGCATTCTGATTACGTTGGCAGTGGAGACGAGCCATGCGGCCCGCGAGCTCGGCCTTAACAACCTGCCGCGCGCCATGAACATGCTCACGCGCTCGACGTTCGAGTACAGCGTTCGACTGCGCTGGTACCACCTCAACCCAGACATTGCCGAGCGCCATATGGATTCGCTTCCTAGAGATGCCCATAAGGAAATGCAGAAGGCTCAGGGGCACTTCACCGACGAGACTAAAGCGCGCCTGGTCGCCTCCTACAAAGACTGGCAGAAACAACACGCCGACATTGATAAGTCGTTCAATGACGAAAACTTCACTAACCAGATCGCACCGAATGTCCTAACGGACAATCGGATGGAGTCGGAGTTTTTCCCCTTCTACTCGATCCCAAGCATCATGGCGCACGGCAAACCTCTAGCCTACGTCGACACGATTCGCGAAATTCCCGCGGAACCAAATACTGTCGTCGTTACGCTGGATGGAAACAGCCGCCAGTTCAACGTCCATACCGAGTTAGCGAAGGTGAGCTCAATTGTCACAGAGTTAGTTGGGCTCCTCACCTCCTGGTACCATCTGAATGCAGCTCCCTACAACGAGTTGATCGACTTCCACAACGCCGCACTGAAAGACGCAGGATTCGAAGTAAAGAGTGTTACTCGAGCAGCATCCCGCGCGCTGATGGAGCCGGCCACGGAGCCTCAGCCCGAAGCCTAAAAAGCTCTATTGATGCTCAAAGCGTTCATGCGCCGCAGCGGTGCGCGCGGCTGGACGAAAAGCTCAGGTCTTCCGCAGCAGCGCGATTCGCCCCGAGCCCGCGATGACGAGCGCGACTGAGATGCCGACCGCGTAGACGAAGTACTCGATCCCTTCGCCGTTCTGGTTGCCGGCGAAGTTCATGAAGAAGCCGTTCGGAAGGTGCACGAGAACTGCCGCGCACGCCATGTCGATTGCGACGCCGAGCGCGACCAGCCGCGTCAGCACGCCGAGCACGAGCGCGAACGGGCCGAGGAACTCGATCGCGATGATGAGGTAGACGAGAAACGCCGGCAATCCGAGGTGCCCGCTCAGCCCGGCGACGGTCCCGGCGATCCCGGGGCCGCCGAAGAGTCCGAGCGCTTTCTGCGCGCCGTGCGGCCACAGCACGATCGCGACCGTGAGGCGCAGGATCAGCAGGGCGACGTCGGTGGTGCGCATGTCCGCATCATACCCCGTCGAGCACCGCGAGCGCTCGCGCGTAGAGCGCCGTCTGCATCGCGCGGTAGACATCGGGCTTCGTCGCGTAGCGCTGCGCGGCGAGCTTGTCCGCGCGGCGCGCGAGGTCGACGATCCGCGCGCCGCGCGCAGTGTCGGCGTCGGCGGAGCTCTGGTCGGTGCGCTCGAGCAGCGCCGCGATGCGTGCCCCTTCGGCACTCGCGGTCTGCGCCGGGACCGGGATCATGTCGTACGGCGCGGCGTCGCCGCCGCTCGCGGTGAAGAAGTCGCTCATGTCGGTCGCGAGCAGGTCGCCGAGCGAGAGCGGGCCGAGCCCGAGGAGCTGCTCGCTGGTCTTGAGCACGCTGACCGTCGAGAGGTGGTGCGTCCCGACGTAGTGCCGCTTCACGTACGGGCCGGCGACGATCGCGTACGTGCGGTACTCGTCGACGTGATCGCGCGACGACTGCGCATCGTCCGGCATCACGAAGAGCGCGGTCTGCTTCCACGACGGCAGCCGCGAGAGGTACTGCACGATCATCCCGAGCGCGCGGTCGCCGTCGGCGACCTCTTCGGCGATCGGCGGGATGTTGGGACCTGCGCCGGTGTGGTCGGCGGGGAGCCAGACGTAGGTGTAGCGCGGCTGGCGCCCTTGCGCGACGAGCGTCCCGTAGTCGCGGATGAACTCCTTCGCGCGGCGCTCGTCGCGAATGCGCAGGTTCCAGCCCGGATAGTTCAAGTCGACGTGTCCGTCGAGGACCGCCGGCGCCGGAACGTCGACGCTGTAGAGCCCGCCCAAACCTTGCGTCGGCGCGTCGCGGTCGTCGGCGCTGACGAAATTCGGATCGTCGGCCTTCGGGTCTTTGGCGCTCCCTTCGTCGTAGCCGCTCACGCGGATCAGATCGCCGTAGTCGCGGAACGGCAAGCGCCGCCGCGCGAGCGCGTTGAAGATGTAGCCGAGCCGCGGGTAGTCCTCGGGGTCCTCGTTCTTGTTGACGAGCTTGCCGCGCCCGCCTTTCGCGAAGAGCGTGCGCTCGGAGTACAGCGTCGCGATCCCGCCGGCGAAGAACTGGTGACCGGCGTCCGACTCCTCGGCATCGGCGAAGACGTTCGCGGCGAGGCCGTAGCGGCGCGCGAGCGCGTGCAGATTCGGCGTCACGCTCTCGCCGAACGAGACCAGCGACGGATCGCCGTACGGCGCGCCCAGATCGCCGAGCATCGCGTCGAAGGTCTTGTTCTCCTCGAGGATCACCACGACGTGGGAGATCGCCTTCGGATACGCCGGCGGCGCGGCGACGACGCGGCGGGTATTCGCCAGCGCGTTCATCGTCGCCGATTGCAACCGCACCGAAGCGAGGTCGATCTTCTGCAGCGTCGACCAGGTCGCGTTCGAGTCGGCGAACGACGGCGGCTTCGGGTCGCCGGTGAAGCCCGCGTCGTGGCCGAAGCCTTTCGTGTTCACCACGAACAGCGTGCGGTCGTCGCTCGAGAGCGCGAGCGCGGTCGGATACCAGCCGGTCGGGATCAGGCCGAGCCGGTGCAGGCGGACCGGATCGTGCGCATCGATCACCGCGACCGCGTTCAGCCCGGCGAGCGCGACGTACAGCCGTTTCCCGTCGCGCGAGAGCGCCAGCGCCGAGGGCTGCGTGCCGTACGGGCCTTTGTCGAAGAGCCGCAGCTCGGTGCCGCCGACCGCGCGCGGCGTGCCGCGCAGCGAGATCGTGGCGACACGGTCGACGTTCGTCATCGCGACGTACGCATACGCGCCGTCATGCGTCGTCGCGACCGCGGTCGGGTGCGCGCCGCCGACGGTGCGCGCACCGTCGGGCGCCGTGTCGAGCGCGAGCGCACCGTTCGCGAACGGCGGCGCGTCTTGCGGGAGCGCGGAGAGATCGCCGTTCGCGGCGATCCCGACGAACGAGAGCGCCGACGCGCGGCGGTCCGGCGCGACGGTGCGGAACGGCGGCGTCGTCGCGGGCTGCGCGAGGTTCGCGTACCGCATCAGCCCTTCGTCGGTCACCAGGAGCCGGTCGCCGGCGAGCGCCGCACCGAACGGGAAGAACCCGACCTGCTGCGCCGGCCCGCTCAGCGCGCGCGTCGTCGTGTCGATCGCGCTGACCGTCTCGGCCGCTTCGTTCACCGCGTACGCGCGCCGGCCGTCACGCGAAAGGACGAGCGTCCCGGGATAGCTGTGATCCTGATCGGCGAACGCCGGATCGGTCGGGACCGGCGGGATGATCGTGTGCGTGGCGTCGGGCGCGAGCCGCCCGTTCGCGTCGAGGTCGAACGCATAGACGGCGTTCGACGGGCCGCCCGACGCGAGCACCAGCGTGCGCGCCGCGTCGGTCGGGTCGGCGAGCGCGACGACGCCGACCCAGTATTTCTCGTTCGGCGCGCGGTAGCGGTCGACGACGGTCATCGTCGCCGTGTCGACCACGGCGAGCGAGAAGCCGCCGGTCGCGCCGGGATCGATCAGCGAGCGCACCTGCCCTTCGCGCTCGTCGTCGTTGGTGACGATCGCGAAGCGGCCGTCCGGCGTCAGCGCGACGCCGAGCGCGTTCATCCCGGTCACCGCGCTCGGCCCGTTCGGCGTGACGAGCCGTCCCGACGGCAGGACCGCGTCGAACGCCGCGCCGCGGAGATGCCCTGCGGGCAAATTCGCGGCGGGTGCGGCGTACGAGACGGGCGCGCGGGCCGCCGGGGGACGATGCTGCGGAGCGGGCTTCGGCGCGGCGAGCGCGGCGCACGGGACGCCGAACGCGAGCGCGACGAGCGCGGCGGTGGCGGCGCGGCTTCGGAAGGTCACGGCGGGCGCCTTTCCGCCCGCCGCCGCGCGGTTCCGCCCGGCCGCTTCGAGCTACGTCGCGGCTAAGGCGCGGCCGAGCCGGTGTGCCGCTTCGAGCAGCTCGGCTTCGCCGTGATCGCCGAACGAGAGCCGCAGCGCGGGCGGCCCGCTGCGCGTCGGATAGAACGGATCGGCCGGCATCACGAGGACGCCTTCGCGCGCGCACGCGTCGAACGCGGCCTGCGTCGAGAGCCGCGCCGGCAGGCGCAGCCAGACGTTCGTCCCGGCGTCCGGCGCGCGCACGTCCGCCCACGGCAGCTCGCGCGCGAGCGCGTCGACGAAGAGATCGCGGCGGCTGCGGTAGAGCGAGCGCGCCGACTTGAGATGGCGCGGGTACGCGGGTGCGCGCAGGAAGCGCCACAGCGCGCGCTGCGTCAGCGTCGAGGTGAACGAGTCGGTGCGGACTTTGGCGGCCTCGATCGAGTCGCGCATCGCACCTTTCACGCGCAGATAGCCGATGCGCAGCGCCGGGAAGATCGACTTCGAGAGCGACTCCATCATCACGACGCGGCCGTCGAGGTCGTACGCCGCCAGCGGCGGCGGCGCGGGCGCGTCGTACGCGAACGTCCAGCCGGTCTGGTCCTCGAGCACGACGACGTCGTAGCGCCGAGCGAGCTCGACGATCGCCTTGCCGCGGCGCGCCGGGAGCACGGTGCCGGTCGGGTTCTCGGCGATCGGGCAGATCGAGAAAAGCCGCGGGCGGTACTCGGCGAAGACGCGCTCGACGTCGTCGATCCGCACGCCGTCGGCGTCGCCGCGCACCTCGACGTAGCTCGCGCCGCGCGCGTCGAAGACGCCGAGCGTCCCCGGATACGTCGGCGACTCGGACGCGACGACGGCGCGGTCGGAGAGCAGCACCGAGGCGATCAGATCGGCGGCCTGCTGCGCGCCGGAGGTGACGATGATCTCCTCGGCGCGCGCGTCGCAGCCGCGCGCGTTGAGGGACTCGGCGAGGGTCGCGCACAGTTCCGGATCGCCGGTGTTGGCGCGGTACTGCATCGCCTCGGGCGGGTCTTCGGCGAACGTGCGCTGCATCGCGCGCGCGAACTCCGCCATCGGGAACGTCTCGGGCGCCGGGTTGGCGCGCGCCAGCGAGATCACGCCGGGCGCGGTCGCCTGCGCGAGCCGGTCCATCACGCCTTCCATCCGCTCGCCGCGCGAGAGCAGCGAAGGCTCCCAAGTGCGCGCGAACGGTGCTTCGTCGAGCGCGCGGTGCGGCGCGACGAACGTCCCGCGGCCGACGCGCGAGACGACGCGCCCACGCGCTGCGAGCGTCTCGTACGCCTGCGAGACGGTCACCAGCGCGACGTCCAGATCGCCGGCGAGCGAGCGGATCGGCGGCAGCCGTTCCTCGGGCGCCAGCTCGCCGCGCTCGATCGCGGCCGCCAGCGCGTCCGCGATCTGCACGTACAGCGGCCTAGGATCGCGCGAGTCGAGGGCGATCGCGGGACGCTTTAGCGTTCGTCCAACCTATAGCCGATGCCGCGCACCGACGAGATCGCCAGCGATGCGCCCACTTCGTTGAGCTTCTTGCGAAGGGCGGCGACGTGAACGTCGACGACGCGGGTCGGGACGCCCGAGACGTCGTTCCAGACGCGCTCGAGGATCTGCGCTCGCGTCAGCAGCTTCCCGACGTTCTCGGCCAGGTACCACAGCAGCCGGAACTCGAGTGCGGTCAGGGTGACGCTCTTGCCGTTGTTCTCGAGGGTGTGGAAATCACGGACCAGCGTCGCGCCGCCGACCTGCAGCCGGCCTTCCTGGTCGGTCTTGCGCGAGCGCTCCCGGCGGCGCAGGAACGACTGCACGCGCGCGACCAGCTCATTTCCGGAGAACGGCTTGCGGATGTAGTCGTCGGCGCCGAGGCCGAGGCCCTTGAGCACGTCGTTCTCGCTCGAGTGGGCGCTCACCATGAGGATGAACGCGTCGGACGAGTTCGCCAGCGAGGTGCAGACGTCGAGCCCCGAGATGTCGGGCAGCTCGACGTCGAGCAGCACGATCGCCGGCTTGAAGACCGGCTCGGCCTCGAGCCCGGCCGAGCCGGTGTTGGCGATCCGCACCTCGTAGCCGTTGCGCTCGAGGATCGCCTTCTCGAACATCGCCACGTCCGCGTCGTCCTCGACGATGAGGATGCGGTCCGACACTACGTTCTTGCTCCGGCGGCGTGCGCCGACTCGTCGTCGGGGATCAGCAGCTCGCGGCGCGCGACGCCTTCCTCGATCGCGGCGTGCTGCACCGCCTGCGCGACCGCGTCGACGACGCGGGTGTCGAAGACGCTCGGGATGATGTACTCGGCGCTGCGCTCCTCGCCGACGATCGACGCGATCGCGCGCGCCGCCGCCAGCTTCATCCCTTCGGTGATCTTGCGCGCGCGGCAGTCGAGCGCGCCGCGGAAGATCCCCGGGAACGACAAGAGGTTGTTGATCTGGTTTGGGAAGTCGCTGCGTCCCGTTCCCATTACCGCGACGTGCGGCGCGGCGAGATCCGACATCACCTCGGGCGTCGGATTCGCCATCGCGAAGACGATCGGGTCGCGCGCCATCGTCCCGATCCACTCGGGCTGCAAGATCCCCGGCGCGCTCACACCGACGAAGACGTCCGCGCCCTTGAGGACGTCCTGCAGCGTCCCGCGGCGGTTCTGGCGGTTGGTGTTCTGCGCGAGCCACGTCCAGTGCGAGTTGGCGTACTGCGCGTCGCGGCTCAGCGCGCCCTCGCGGTCGACCGCGATGACGTCGCGCACGCCGGCGGCGAGCAGCATCTTGATCGTCGCCGTCCCGGCCGCGCCGCTCCCGGTCAGCACGATGGTGAGGTCTTCCATCTTCTTGCCGACGACCGCGGCCGCGTTCATCAGCGCGGCGAGGATGACGACCGCGGTGCCGTGCTGGTCGTCGTGCATCACCGGGATGTCGAGCTCTTCGACCAGCCGGCGCTCGACCTCGAAGCAGCGCGGCGCGCTGATGTCCTCGAGGTTGATCCCGCCGAAGATCGGCGCGATCCGCTTCGCGGTCTCGACGATCTCGTCGACGTCCTTGGTGTCGAGGCAGATCGGGAACGCGTCGATGTCGGCGAACTGCTTGAAGAGCATGCACTTGCCCTCCATCACCGGCGCCGCGCCG
>DATHLN010000191.1:0-20989 GCA_035488115.1 Candidatus Limnocylindrales bacterium
ACAACGACCACAATCCCGGCGCGCACTATCAGACGACCGGTCCGGAGATTTGGAATCAGACCGCCGGCAAGATCACCCACTTCGTGAGCGGGATGGGGACCGGCGGAACGATCTCCGGCACCGCGCGCTTTCTTAAGGAAAAGAATCCGAACATCGTGGTCGTCGGCGCCGATCCCGAAGGCTCGATCTACAGCGGCGACACGCCGAAGTCGTACAAGGTCGAGGGGATCGGGATGAGTTACCTCCCGCAGACCGTCGACATGCGGGTGATCGATCAGATCCTGCGCATCAGCGACAAGGAGAGCTTCCTCATGGCGCGCCGCATCACGCGCGAGGAAGGGCTGCTCGTGGGCGGCTCGTCGGGGACGGCGGTCGCCGCCGCCGCGCGCGTCGCGAAAGACCTCCCGCCCGAAGCCGTGCTCGTGGTCGTGATGCCCGATTCCGGGCGCGGCTACATGTCGAAGATCTTCAACGACGAGTGGATGCGCGCGAACGGCTTCCTCGAGGACGAGCGCCGCAAGGACACCGTCGGCGACGTGCTGCGCACGAAGCAGCCGCTTCCGCCGATGATCACCGTCACCGAGGACCAGACGGTCAAGGTTGCGCTGGACCTGCTGCGCAGCTACGAGATCTCGCAGCTCCCGGTGATCCGCGGCAACGAGGTCGTCGGCTCGGTGAACGACGTCGCGGTCATGCAGCAGGTCTTCGACCACGCGGACATCATGCACAAGCCGGTCGGCGAGGTGATGGGCCGGCCGTTCCCGATGCTCGAGCACGACGTCGAAGTGGAACGCGCCTACAAGCTCCTCACGATGGCGAACTCGGCGATCGTCGTCACGGAACACGAAAAACCCGTCGGCGTCGTGACGCGCCAAGACATCATCTCGTTCCTCTCCGCCTCGACCTAGGGACCGGCCGGACCGCCGCCGACGCGGAGCGCGGACGCCAGCGCGCGTCGCGTCGCTTCGAGATAGCCCGTGCCGAAGCGGCGGTCGGGCTCGAGATGAGCGCCTTCCGCCCATTCGTTCCATGCGTTGACGAAGACGAGCCGATGATCGGGATGGCCTAGGCGCGACTCGGTGACGATCGTGCGCAGCCACTCTTCGTACAGCTCCGGCGATGAGCCGTGATAGATCGTCGCGCGGTCGCCCAGCCGCGCGGTGTTGTCCCAGCCGGCCATCGCGGTACGGTAGACGCGGAAAGGCCGTGGCGGGATCGCGAGCTGCCGGCGCATCGCGGCCTCGAAATCGAGCACGCGTCCCGCGAAACCGGGCGAACGTCCTTGGACCGGGCGCTCGGGGGTTTCCAGCATGATGCCGTGCGGCGGGAACTCGATCGCCGCATCGAAGCCGAGCGGCCGCGGATCGGTGAAACCGTGCGTCAGCGCCGCGACGAGATGCAGGTCGCGCAGCCCCCACCGCCGCGCGGCGGTCCGCCACCGCCTGAGCGTCGCCTGCGCGTCGGGGATCGCCGACGGCCGGTACACGATGAGCACCGGCGCGTCTCGCACGTGCAGGTATCGCCGGTCCAGGAAGAACGGCATCAGCTCGTCGATCAGCGCGGCATCGATCTCCGGGCCGTACCGCTGTTCGATCAGCACGTCGCGATCGCGGCCGTCCCAGCGCCGCGTCCAGTTCTCGTTCGCCCAGCACAGGCAGAACGGCATCTGCGGTTCGCCGCTGCGCAGCATCTCGCGCAGCGGCCGGTCGAGCAGCTGCTTCGTGCCGAACGAGTAATAGTAGTAGCAGAATCCCTGGACGCCGTGGGCTTGCGCGAGCTCCGCCTGCCGCGCGAGCGTCTCCGATAAGCGCAGGTCGTAGAATCCCAGCCGCTCGGGCAGATGCGGTTGATAGTGGTCGGCGAACTGTGGGCGCCCGCGCGCGACGTTCGTCCACTCCGTGAAGCCGGGCCCCCACCAGCGATCGTTCTCGGGGATCGCGTGGTACTGCGGGAGGTAGAACGCGAAGAGCTTGACGTCCTCGGAGTCCGCCGGCTTGGCGCTTTTCGCGCGCCACGGGCGGCGACGGATGTGATCGAGCAGCGCGAACGAATCCTCGGCGACCTGCTCGTCGCCGCGCTCGATCACGACGAAGCCCTCGTGGACCGCGAGACGGCGAATCAGCGTGCGCGACGTCCCGGTCGCGGCGACCAGATCGTCGACGAGCGCGGTGAGGCTCTCCTCGCCGGCCCAGAAATGACGCGGATCCTGGAACTCCGGCCAGTGTTCCCACGCCCAGTCCTCGATGATGTACAGACCGCCGGGCGGCAGGCGCGGAAAGAGCGTCTCGAAGCTCGCGCGCGTCGGAGCGTACAAGTGCGAGCCGTCGTCGATCACGAGATCGACCGCGCCGTCGAGATCGCGGTCGAGGATATCCAAGACCGCTTGACGGTCCGCCTGATCGACGCCCCAACGCGTCATGACGCGCGTCTCGAGGCCCCGCTCGGCGAGGTATCGGCGGAAGTACGCGCCGTCGTCGCGTTTCATCGAATCGATCGCGACGATCTTCTCCGGCTTCAGCACCTCGTACCAAAGCGCGGTGCTGCCGCCGTCCCAGATCCCGATCTCGAACACGTGCCGTGGGCGGCAAGACGTCGTCGCCCAAAAGCGCTCGTACTGCTCGACCAGCTGCCGGTTCTTGTACAGCGCGAACGCATCGCCGTCACGGGACGGCGCGTTCGCGCCGCTCCGTTCCAGCTGAAAGACCACGCCGTCGAAGACCGCGCGGTCTCCGTCCCAGATCAGCGGCTCGAACACTGCCCGTTTTCGCGCACGACGACGACCGGCGTCACGTCACGATACGTGGCGTGCGGTGCGCGCTGGAGAACCGTCAGCCGGTACGTTCCCGGCATGAGCTCGCGCACCGGGAGCGCGGCCCGGAAACCGATCCGCTCGGGGAACCCGGGACAATGCTCCCCGACGTCGGGCCGCGGGAACCGTTCCGCGATCGGGAAGAGCATGTCGTGATCGCGCTTCTCGGACTCGAAAGCGACGAAGACGTCGACGAGCTCCGGCGCAGCGTCCCCGCAGTGCGCCCAACCGACGATCACCGCCTCCTCGCCGCGAACGAACACGCTCTCGCCGCCGGTGTGCAACGGTACGCCGCCGACGCCGTCGAGGTGGTCGATCATGACGCGGCCGGGAGATGACGGCAAGTGCTGCGCGGGGACGGGCAACCGGCTCAGCACGCGCTCGCCGAGCGGCGCGCTGTGCACGAGGGCCGCTTCGACGAGCGCCGAGATGCGCTCGCGCCCGCGCTCGTGCTCTTCGAGCACGCCGTTCAGCTCCGCGAGCAGATCGCCGACCGCACCGTCATCGGCGGAGAGCGCGTCGCGCAAGCGCCGCACGAGCGCGAGACCGCTCGCCGGTCCGCGCGCCGCACGACGCGTCGCCTGCAGCATCGCGCGGCCGCCGCGGTCGTCCGGTTCCAGATAGCGTCCGCTCGTCCAATCGTTCCAGGCGTCGACGAAGACCAGCCGCTCACCGCGCCGGCGCGTCGCCTCGATCGCCGATTGGAGCCACAGCTCGTAGGCCAGCGTCGCCTCCGGCCCCTCGGCAGCCGCGACGGATTCCACCATCCGGAACGCGCGGTGTGAGGACCACGGTCGCGCCATCGACGCGGCGGCGCGTTGCGCGAAGTCGGGATCCGCCGGCGGGAGCATCAAGGACGAGTCGGCCCCGAACTCGTCCGGACGATCGCCGCGGTCGCGTTCGGCGATGCAGAGATGGAGCGCGCCGAGGCCGGCCTCCAGCGCCGCTTCGCGCCATGCCGCGAGACCGGTTCGCGGCTGCGCGATCTGCGCGATGTCTTTGACGACGATCAGCGGCGCGCCGTCGACGCGCAGGTACCGCTCGTCCTTCAGCGCCGGAAGCATGTCGTCGAAGAGCCGCCGCGCTTCCGCGCGATCGTACCGCTCGGGATCCTCGACCTCGACGATCAGGCAGAACGGCATCGCCGGACGGCCGGTCGCGAGCACGCTTCGGAGCGGCGCATCCCATCGCGGCCCGCCGCCCCAGCGGTACCGGTAGCAGAACCCGTCGACGCCGTGCTGCGCTGCCAACGCCGCTTGTGCTTCGCGCACGTCGGGGACGCGCGGATCCCCGAAACCGAGCTCGGTCGGCAGCGGCCGCGTGTCGGCGGCGAGCAGCTGCGACCACATGGATTCCGCCCCGTCGCCGTCGCTCGCAGACGCGTATGCGCGCGGATCGTACAACGCGACGACGCTGACGTCGCGCGTGGCGACGGGCGGCACCGGCGGCGGCGCGACCTCTTCGCGCGGCTTGCGCGCGATTGCAAGCTCCTGCCCGAAGTTCGGCATCTCGTCGGGGAGTGCGATCAGCTCGAGGCCGGCCGCTTCGACTTCGCGCCGGACGGTCTCCGGCGTGACGAACGCGATGCCGTAGAACGCCTTCCCGCCATAATGCGAGGTCAGCGGAGCGAAGCCGTGTCCGCTCTCGCGAACCGACCGTTCGACGTCGTCCCGAGCGCCGTCGGAAAACGTGCCGTAGTGCTCCATCTCGCCGGCCCGCCAGGACGCCAGGCGGCGATCGGACAGGTACGTGAACGCGGCGACGCCGCCGGGGCGCAGCATACGCGCCCACGCGCGCAGCGATTCGCGCCAGTGCCGCAGCGTCGTGTGCGTCAGCAGCGAGAAGGAGACGATCGCGTCCAGGCCGGTCGGAAGCGCGTCGCTCTCGGGCTCCCAGCCGATCGCGACCGGGAGCGCCCCGAGCTCATCGGCGCAGAAGCGCAGCGCGTACGCGTCGATGTCGCATGCGTACACCGCCGCGCTCGGCAGCGCGGCCCGAAGCGCGCGCGTCATGCGGCCGTAGTGAGAGCCGACGTCGGCGACGGCGGCGCTTTCCTTCAGCCCGGGATGCCCGTTCGCGCGCAGCTGCGCGTCGATCTCCGAGACCTGAAGCGCGGCGGAGTCGAAGTACATGCCCGTCCCGTGGGCCTCGAAGCCGGCGAAGACGAGGTCGTTCGGCGAGACCGTGCGGTTCACGCGCGACAGGATCTCGTCGCGCGTCAGTGCTCCGTCGGTCGCCGCAGGCGCATGACGGCGCTCGCTCGACCACGTGACTCCCGAGGCGCGCAGCAGCGTCCAGAGCTCGGGCGCCACCTCGCGCAGCGATTCGCCGCGCGATGCGTCGAGGTCGTTCGTGAAGGTCATGTACTCGGCGAAGAGCTCGGGGTCGAACGGGTACGTCTCGTCCTCGATCGCCTCGCACAGCCCGCGCACGACCGTGACGTTCACGGGTTCGCACTCCGCTTCGAGGTAATGCCGCAGGCGCTGCACTGCGATGCGGCGGACACCATCGGGAAGATTCGTCGGGCGCAGGCGCAGCGGCCACTCGAGCACGTTGTATCCGACTCCGAAGCCGCGTTCGTCGAGGAAACGGAGCAGCGCCGTGATATCGAGCGCGTTGGTGTTCTGCAGCGTCGGCAAGACGACGATGTCGAGGTTCGGAATCTCGCGTAGCCACTCGAGCGTCTCGACGAGCTTCGGCCAACTCGCGCCGTGCCGCAAGTACTCGTAGAGCTTTCCGTACGCGTCGACGCTGACGGACGTGCTGATCCGGCGGAAATGCGGAGCGAGCTCGCGCAGCCTCTCGTTCCGCTGCTGTCCGTTCGTCGCCAGCGAGACGTTGATCCGCCCGGCCGCGCCCCGCGCGACCAGCTCTTCGAGGAGCCGCCAAGCCGGCTCGATGAGGAACGTCTCGCCGCCGAGGAGCGAGAGGACGCGGTTCTCCTCACCGCCGCCCGCGACGATCTCGGCCATCCGCTCGATGTCGTGATACCAGGGGACGCTCTTCTTTTCCGCCGCGGCCAGCTTGCGGTCTTCGACGAGCCCGAAGCGTGTGGGAGAGATGCCGGCCGTCGTGCCGTTGCTCCACGCGAGGTGAACCGGATCGGCGGCGATCCGCGAGCTGAACAGCGGGCTGCAGCTCCGGCACTTCAAGTTGCACACGTTGCCGAGCTCGAGCACGAGCCAGTCCGGCCGCCGCTCGAGGCGGTAGTCGCTCGCGCGTCCTACGTCGGGAAGCTTTTCGAGTTCGAGCTCGCCGCCAAGTGGCCGGTACGCGCCGTTGATCAGCAGTCGCCGGCTCAGCCCGCCCGCCGCTTCGCGCTTCCAGCATACGTCGCAGGCGGCCGGCTTTTCACCGCGCGCCATCGCGGCGCGAATCTCCACCAGGCCGTCGGCGTTCCACAGCTCGTCCAGCGAATCGCGGTAGATGCTACCCGCGCGGCCGCCGACGGTCAGAATCTCAGGAACTTCACAGCAAAAGCTCGCGCGACCGTCGGGGCCGACGACGAAATTACTCCACGGGATGTAGCAGACCGTGCTGGAAATCGTGTGCCTACCGTTTCGGCGGGCACGGGCCCGCATGAGGAATGTGGACTCGGGCAGTTATGCCCCTGTGCGGGCATTCCTGTCTCGCGACGGTTCGGTGCGGCGGCGCGGGAAACCGCGCGCGCGGCGGCACAGTTGTGTGCACCATGGACTTCGCGACGCGCGCCATCCACGCCGGGCAAGAGCCCGATCCGGCAACCGGGGCGACCATCGTTCCGATCTACGCCACCTCGACCTACACGCAGGCCGCGGTCGGCGAGCACAAGGGCTTCGACTACTCGCGCGTCGCCAATCCCACCCGCAACGCGCTCGAGACGCAGCTCGCCGCGCTCGAGGAGGCGAAGCACTGCCTGACCTTCGCCTCCGGCCTCGGCGCGGAGAGCGCGATCACCGCGCTGCTCGGAGCCGGCGATCACATCGTCTGCAGCGACGACACGTACGGCGGAACGTACCGGCTGTTCACCCGCGTCCTCGAGCGGTTCGGCGTGACGTTCACCTTCGTCGACATGACCGATCTCGGCGCGGTGCGCGCGGCGGTCCGCCCGAACACGAAGATGTTCTGGATCGAGACGCCAACCAACCCGATGCTGCGCATCGTCGACATCCCGGCGATCGTCGCGCTGAAGCGCGCCGGCCAGCTGGTCGTGGTGGACAACACGTTCTGCACGCCGTACTTCCAGTCACCGCTCGCCCTCGGCGCGGACCTGGTGATCCATTCGGCGACGAAGTACATCGGCGGGCACAGCGACGTGATCGGCGGCGCCGCGATGACGAACGACGACGCGATCGCCGAGAACCTGCGCCTCCTGCAGAAGACGCTCGGCGCGACGCTCAGCCCGTTCGAAGCGTTCCTGATCTCGCGCGGCGCGAAGACGCTCGCCGTGCGCATGCGCGAGCACGAGCGAAACGCGTTCGCGATCGCGCAGTTCCTGAGCGAGCGCGACGACGTCGCCTCGGTGCTCTATCCGGGGCTGCCTTCGCACCCGCAGCACGAGCTCGCGCGCAAGCAGATGCGCGGGTTCGGCGGGATCGTCTCGCTCACGCTGCGCGGCCCGGAGTCGCGCGCGCTGGAGTTCGCGAAGCGCACGAAGCTGTTCTCGCTCGCCGAGAGCCTGGGCGGCGTGGAATCGCTGATCAACCATCCGGCGCGGATGACGCACGGCTCGATCCCGAAAGACGAGCGCGACCGGCGCGGGATAACCGACGGTCTGCTGCGGCTTTCCGTCGGCATCGAGAGCGCGCACGATCTCATCGCGGATTTGAGGCAGGCGCTCGACGCGACGGTCGCGATGGCGGGTGTCGCGGCGCGAGGCGACGGCCCGCCGGCGGGCGATCCGGCGGACGCCGATGCGATCCCGGCGACCCAGAACCAAGGCGCGCCGACGGCGTAGCGAGCGTTCGATTTAACCCAATTCCGGCCGGCTTCTCATCGGCCGCTCACCAGTTTCCCAGCCCAGGCTCGGGTGCGATGGATACGCTGATCCTATGAAATTATCTCTTCCGGTGCTCGCGCTCGTCGTCGCGACCGGCATGCCCCTCGCCGCTTGCGCGCAGCAGAGCAACGCGGCGGAGAACGGCCCGTCGCCCGAAGTTCGCGCACAGATGCAACAGGCGCGGGACAACGCAAAGACCGCCGCCTTCAACGATCTGACGCTCGCGGACCGCGCGAAGGTCCAAGCGATCATCAACCAGGTCAACAACGGTCAGCTCACCGACCTGCGCGCTGCGGCGCAGCAGATCGATGCGGCGATCACGCCCGCCGAGGCCCAAGCGGTCCTCGCCGAGCGCACCAAGATGATGCAGACGTTCCGCGCCAACCACCCGGAGGGCATGGGCCCGAACGGCGGCCCGGGTGCGGGTCCGAACGCCGGCCCCGGCGCCGGTCCGAACGGCGCGCCGGGCGCGAACGGCGAGCATCGCGGCTTCGGCGGACGCCACCAGACCGCAGGACGCTTCCTGCTCCAGCTCGGCGTGAGCCCGGAGAAGATGAAGCAGCTGCGCGACGCGATGCGCCAGCAGATGCAGCAGCAGTCACCGAACGGCCAGTGATCTCCTAGCACGACTCGCTCGAGGATCACCCTTCGACAAGCTCAGGGTGACATTGTGGTGACGCCACTCCGGTGACGTCATCGCAATGTCACCTTGGTGACGTCGTTCGCAATGTCACCTTGATGACGTCGTCGCAATGTCATCTTGGTGACGTCGTCGCAATGTCACCTTGGTGACGTCGTCGCAGTGTCACCCTGAGCTTGTCGAAGGGTGGTTTTCGCGTTATTCGCGGTCGAGGACTTCGGCAAGCGCGGGGAGCGAGATCTCGTAGCGGTAGCCGACGTTGCGGTGGTCGTCGTCGAACTCTTCGTGCCGCACCTCGAGGCCGAGGTCGCGGCAGCGCTGCGTGAAGACGCGCGCGCCGATGTCGAGGCCGTACTCGTCCTTGCGCCCGCAGTCGAGATAGCACAGGCGCAGCCGCTCCAGCGCCGCTTTGCCGCTCGCGACGCGCTCGCACGGGTCGAACGCGAGCCAGCGCGCGAAGACGTCGTCGCGCAGCTCGCCGGTCTTGTCGTCCCACGGCAGGTCGATCGCCCAGCGCTCCTTCGCCCGCGGTGAGTACGCGGAGGCGTAGCCGAGCATCTCGATCGTGTCGTAGAAGTGCTGCGGGCGCTTCGGGCGCTTCTCGAACTCCTCGACGAACGCCGCGATCGAGCCGAACTGCTCGAGCGTCCGCTGCGCGTTCGGGAACGAGCGCGGATGGGCGTACGGGAAGTACGTGTCGCCGCTGTGCGAGGCGAACGCCGCGAACGTCCCCGGATGCTCCAGGCACAGGTGCAGCGCACCGAACCCGCCCGACGACTTGCCGAACACCGCGCGCCCGCCCTCGCGCGCGATCGTGCGGTAGTTCGCATCGACGTGGCCGATCGCGTCGCGCACCGTGTACGTCGCGTAATCGCCGTTGTGCACCGAGTCGACGTACTGCGAACCGCCCAGCCGGGTGAAGCCGTCGACGATCGCGAGGATCGCCCGCGGCATGCGGTTCTCCCCGATGAGCCGGTCGATCCACTGGACGACGTTCGTCTCCCATCGCCGCGTCGAGATCAGCGCGCCGACATCGCCGGTGTAGCCGTGCAGGCAGTAGAGCACCGGGTAGCAGCGGCAGCCTTCCGGATCGTAGTCCGGCGGCGTGTAGACTGCCAGCGCGCGCACGGACGGGTCGCCGAGGGCGTTGTCGCGCAGCGCGGCGCTCTCGACGAAGTCGAGGTGGAGCGTTCCGCGCAGGCCTTGGAGTCGCGAGAGGTCGTTCACGGTGACGGCGAAGGGCGTTCGTATGATCCGAGGCGTGGGCCTGTGTTCGGCGGTCGCGATCAACGTCGCGACGATGGTCGGAGCCGGGCCCTTCATCACGCTGCCGCTCGTCGTGACGGCGCTCCACGGCTCGGTCTCGGCGATCGCCTGGGTCCTCGGCGCGCTGATCGCGCTCTGCGACGGTCTCGTGTGGGCCGAGCTCGCCGCGCGCTACCCGCGCAGCGGCGGAACGTACACGTATCTGCGCGAGGCGTTCGGGCCGCGCGGGCCGGGGCGCTTCGTCGCGTTCCTCTTCGTGTGGCAGTTCCTGTTCTGGGCGCCGCTGATCCTTGCGTCCGGCTATATCGGGTTCGCGCAGTACGCCGCGTATCTCGTGCCGTCGCTCAGCGGCGCGGTGCCGACGCATCTGCTCGCGATGGCGGCCGGCGTGGTCGTGCTGCTCTCGCTGTACCGGAAGATTCCGCAGATCGCGCGCACCGCGCTCGTCCTCGGCGCGATCGCGCTCGCAACGCTGCTGGCCGTCGCGTTCGCCGGGCTGGCCCATCCGTACGCGCCGCTGACGCACACGATTCCCACGACCTTCACGTTCGCCGTCGGACTCAGCGCGCTCGGCGGCGCGCTCGTGAACACGCTGTACGACTACAGCGGCTACGGCGACGTCTGCGCGCTCGGCGACGAGGTTCTTGCGCCGTCGCGCACGATTCCGCGCGCGGTGGTGCTCTCGGTGTTGTTCGTCGGCGCGGCCTACGTGCTGCTGAACCTCGGCGTCGCCGCGGCGGTCGCGCCGAAGGACATCATGGCGTCGACCGCGATCGCGTCGCTGGTCGCCGAGCGCGCGGGCGGCGCGCCGTTCGCGGTCGCCGTCACGCTGGCGGTGATGATCACCGCGTTCGCCTCGACGTACGGGCTGCTGCTGGCAGCCTCACGCGTCCCATACGCGGCCGCGCTCGAGGGCGACTTCCTCGCGCCGTTCGCGAAGCTGCACCCGAGCGGCCGGTTTCCGGCCGTCTCGCTGGTGACGATCGGGCTGCTCGCGCTCCCGGCCTCGCTGCTCTCGCTCGATTTCGTGATCAACGCGCTCACCGCCGGGATCGTGCTGGTGCAAGGCGCGGGTCAGATCGTCGCACTCGTGCTCGCGCGCAACGCGGCGCCCGGCGCGCCGTTCCGCGTCCCGCTCTACCCGCTTCCACCGCTCATCGCGCTCGCCGGCTGGCTGTTCTTGTTCTGGTCGACCGGCGCGCTCGCGATCGCGTTCGGCCTCGCGACGCTCGCGATCGGCGCGATCGTGTTCCTGGTGCGAGCGCGGATCGGCGGGATCTGGCCGTTCGCCGCGACGACGCTCGCGTCGGTGCTCGCGCTGTGCGGCACCGCCTCGGCAGCGCCGCTCCCTTCGTTCGGGCACGCGGCGATCGCGCGCGACGCCGCCGGCGACCCGATGATGACCGTCGACGGCAAACCCTTCTTCTTCCTCGGCGGCGCGTTCTTCTACGAACGGATGCCGCGCTCGCAGTGGCGCGACGCGATGGTCGCGATGCGCGCGCTCGGCGCGAACACGCTCGATCTGTACGTGCCGTGGAACTGGCACGAGCTCGCCGACGGTGAGTTCGATTTCAGCGGCCGAACCAGCCCGCGGCGCGACCTGCGCGAAGTGCTGCGGCTCGGCAAGCAACTCGGCTTTCGCTTCATCGTGCGGCCGGGGCCGGTGATCCGCAACGAGTGGCGGAACGGCGGATACCCCGATTGGCTGCTGCGGCGCCCGGAATACGGCATGCCGCTGCACGACGTGCTCGAAGGCCGGTATCCCGCGACCGCGACGCTGCAGAACGCGCACTCCGACGCGGCCGCGGCCGAGTGGATGCGCAACCGCGCGCACAGGTACTACGCCGCGCGCTGGCTCCGCCATGCGCTCGCGGAGTTCCGGCCGGTCGCCGACCGGGTGATTGCGGTGCAGCTCGACGACGACCAGGGCGCGTATCTCGACAACGACACGTATCCCGCGCCGCATCTCCGCGCATACCTCGGCTGGCTCGAGCGCCAAGCGCGCGTGGTCGTCGGGCCGCGCACGCCGGTCTTCATCAACACGTTCGAGATGAAGGTTCCGTCATCGTCGCCGGTGTGGGCGATGGGGAACTGGTACCAGAGCGACGCGTACGCGATCGGCGAGCACGACCGCGCCGAGCTCGCGTTCGCGACCGCCTCGCTGCGTACTCAGCGCGGCGTCCCGCTCGCGTACAGCGAGTTCCAGGCCGGCTGGCTCGCCGGCCCCGAGGATCCGCTGCCGCGCCCGGCCGATCCGAAGAACACCGCGCTCGCGATCGGCGAGCTGACCGGCCTCGGGTTGAAAGGGCTGATCGACTTTCCGCTCCACGACACGCTCGCGCCGTTCGGCTGGGAGGCGCCGTTCTCGAACGCGCTCTACCGCTGGGACGCGGCCTTCGACCTGGAGCAGGACTACGTGCCGGAGGAGCCCGTCTCGAACGATCGCGTCGACCGGTTGTACACCACGCGCCGGCTCTTCGGCGCGCTCGCTCTCTACGGGCCGGCGCTCGAAGAAGCGGGCCGCGTCGCGCCGATCGCGCTGCCGTACGACGGCCGCACGAACGCGTTCGCGGCGGCGGCCGCGCTCAAAGCGCAGCTCGCCGCCTGCCGCGCGAGCGGTACCGGGTGCGACGCGATCGATCCGCTCGCGGTCGGCGACGCGCGGTTGCGCACGTTCCGCTATCTCGTCGCGCCGCCGGGAACGCCGGACGTGCTGGTCCGCCGCGCGCGGCGGCTACACGTGCGCGTGATCCCGTCGGTGGACGAAGCGCGCGACGTCACGCGCCTCCCGAACGTCACCGTCCTCGCCGGACCGCGCGGCAGCTTCGCGGTGGTCGAGAACTGGAGCACACGATCGCTGCCCGCGGATCCGCGTGCGTTCGGGCCGGCGTTTCGCGCACTGAAGCCGTTCGTGCTGCCGCCACGCGACGCACGCATCGTCGTCGCGAACCTCGACCTGCACGCAGCCGACGCGCGGTATCGCGCCGGCGACCGCCTCTCCACGACGTGCGCGTTCGACGGACGCGACCGCAACGGCGTCCCGGTGTTCATCGCCGGGTATCCGTTCCCCGAGAGCTTCGGCTTCGGCTCCGTGAAGCCGCCGCGGACGAGTGCGACCCCGCGCTGCGAGATCATCGCGAATCTGCGGGGCGTCGCTCGGCACGCCGCTCTGAGCGGCGCGCAGACCGCACCGCTCGGCGGCAAGCCGTGGGAAGTCATTCGGACCAGCATCGTCGACTACAGCCGCACGCCGCTTCCGCTCGATGACGTGCGCCTTGCGCCGGGTACCGAGACGTCCGCGTACGAGGTTCTGCGGAGCCGGAAGCCGAGTGCGGCCGCGACGGCACGCGTCGTCGACGTCTTCCGTGACGGGATGCCGGCCGTCGTGCTCGAGAACGGTCGCGTGCGCGCGATCGCCGTGCCGAACGGCGGCGCGCGCGTCGTCTCGTTCGGCGCCCGTTTCACGGAGGACGAGGCCGACGCTCGAGCGGAGAACGCGTTCGACGCGACCGGCGCGCTGCGCGACGACGTGCTGATCCAACCGCCGCCGTCGATCACCGACCGCATCGCGAAATACACGCACACGTATCCGGCCGGAACGTTCAACCGGCCGTACTCGTTCTGCACCTTCGCGCGCCCGGGCCGCGCGGATACCGCAGGCGCCGGCGCCTATCTCGCATACGACGCGCCCGACGTCGTCCCGGACGGCGCGTTGTTCGAGCGTGTCCTCGCGATCGGCGGCGACGACCGGCTCGTCGCCGATCTGCGGCTCACCCCGCACGGAGACGCGCCGGCGCAGCGGCTCGTCTCGTACTCGGCGATCTCGGAGCACGGCACCTCGCTCGACGACGGCGCCGGGCGCCGTCCCTCGAACCGCCCGGCCACGCTCGATCCGCGCGCAGGCGGGGTCGCGTTCAGCCGACCCATGACGTTCTGGCGGTTCGGCTCGGCGCTCGCGCAGGGGATCCGCGTCTTCTCGGTCGCCTGGCGGCCCGAGGACGTCGAGTCGGTCTCGTGGACACCTGCGCGGAGCAACGGGACGCTGAAGATCGTCTTCGCGCCCGGCGGATGGCGGCGGGTCGCCTTCGCCTCGCGTGCGGCGGCCACGGTCGCGGGAGCCGACGTCTTCATCCGGGCGGAGCGCGCGTGGGCCGCCGCGAACCCAGCCCCGGCGAGCGAAGACGGGGAAGTGGCGAAACGGTATACGCAGTCGCCTCAAAAGCGACCGAGTGAGAGCTCATGTGGGTTCGAGTCCCACCTTCCCCATGACTGACGTCTCCGATTTCCAGCGCGAGTCCTATCGGATCGACCAGCAGATCTGGGACGCGCTCGGGCTGCGCTCCGGCGAGCGCGCGCTGTTCCTCGGCCTCGCGAACGACGGCGCGTGGGCTGCGCGCGCGGTCGAGATCGGCGTCGACGTCACGGTACTGGCGAGCGAGGACGCGCAGCTGGAGCGCATCGAGCAGCTCGGCGCGACGCCGATGCGCGGCAGCGCGACGATGATCGGCGCGACCGAGAACGCGTACGACGCGGCGATCGCCATGCATTACTTGCACGAGATCGACCCGGGCTTCCACGCGCGCGTCGTCTCGGAGCTCGCGCGCGTCGCGCGGCGCGTCGCGATCGTCGAGCCCTCGCCGCCCGCCGATCCGCTCGGCAAGCGGATCGCGGCGCTGTACGGCCGCGCGAAGCGCGAGAGCGGCCAGTTCGAGAACTACCAGCCGATCGAGTACTGGCGCAAGCTGCTCGCGATCGTGAAAGCCGACGTCTGGCAGAACCTCTTCACCTTCACGCGCGTCCCCCCGAGGCACGCGGTCACCGAGACGGTCTCCCTGATCCTCGACGCGATGGCGATCGAGGAGATGCCGCAGGCGTACCTCGAGGAGCTGCGCGCGCTCGCCGCGCGCAAGGACGCGCAGCTGCTCCCGCTCTCGCGCATCGTGCTCGTCGGCACCGCCTCGGGCGTCCCGCTCGCGCAGGGCAACGGCACGCCGTTCCGCCCGAACATCGCGATCGCCCAGCCGCCGCCGAAGCCACGCGAGACGCCGGCCGCGGTCGTTCCGGCGCCGCCCGTCCCGCCGCCGGCGACGCCCGTCACGCCGACCGCACCCGCGGTGCGCGAGGACTACACCATCTGGCCGCCCGAGACGAACCGTGCGCCGGCAGCGCCGCCGCCGGGGTTCGGGTTCGAGCGGCCGGCGGAACCGCCGCCGCTCCCGGCCGGGATACCGCCGCAGCCGGTGGCGCCGGCCGCGGTGCCGCCGCCGTTCGGCGCGCCGTTCGCGCTGCCGGAAGACGGCCCCGAGGACGCGCCGTTCGGCGAGAACGCCGCACCCCAGCCATCACCCGGGTTCGGGTGGGCGTGGGAACCGCCCGACGAGGCGTCTCCCGACGCCGCGCCGGAGCCGCCGCCGAAGCCGCGCTAGCGCGCGGAGAATGCCCGGAACGCAGCCAGCTCGGCCGCGATCCGGCGAACGGCGCGCACGAGCTCGGGCGGAAGCGGGCCGCGCTTGATCACGGCCAGCGCGAGTTGGGCGCGCGCCAGCAGCGGCGCGACGCTCGCCGCGGCCGCTTCGATCCGTCGCACGTCGTCCTCGGCGCGCGCGAGCTTCTTCACGATCGGGAGATCGCCGAGATCCTCGAGCCGGCGGTTGAACCGCTTCAACTCGCGGACCGCGCGCAGCGCCTGGACGGCGACCATCACCAGGACGATCGCCAGCGCGACCGCGATGATGATCCAGACGATCGCGCGCGGCGACACGGCCTAGGCCGCGCTCGCTTCGCTCTTCTTGCTTCCCGAGTCGGTGCTCGCGGCGGGGGCCGGCGCGGCCGGGGCCTTCGAAGAGTCGGAAGAGGACGACTCGGAGGCGGGTGCCTTGCGGGAGTCGGTCACGTAGAAGCCCGAGCCCTTGAAGACGATCCCGGCCGGGTTGAAGACGCGGGCGAGCTGGTCGCTCCCGCACTCGGGGCACGTCCCGTCGTACGCCTCACGGAAACCGTGACGAACCTCGGTGACCTTCGAGCAGGCGCGGCACTGGTAGTCGTAGAGCGGCATCCCTTACAGTCTACCGGCTTTAGCAGAACCCGTCAACGAGTGCTAGCGGGCTGCCGCTAAAAGTCGTCGAGGATCGTGCCGGGCGACTGGTCGAACTCGCAGAGCCCCTTGAAGTGGATCAGCGAGTCGTTCAGCGCGATGTCGAGCTTGCGGCGACGCGTCAGCCGGTCGACCAGGGCGCCGAGCATCCCGCCGTAGGTCGGGTAGTCGACGCGGACGACCAACTTCGAGCGCTCACTCTTCTGCTCGATCCGGATGTCGATCCGGCGGCGAACCGAGAACGCTCCGACCAGCGAGAGCTGGTGGCCCGGGATGAACCGGTCCACCTCGAAGAGCTCTTCGTCCTCGCCGGGGAGGTTCGAGCGGATCGCGACCTCGCTGCCGAGCCCGATCGGCTCGGCCGGGTCGACGCGGCGCGCGCTCCTGAGGAAGGACAACCACACCGGCCATTTCTCGACCTCGCAGATGAGGTCGAACGCCGTACGCGCGGGCGACGCGACGTCTTGGCAGCGGTGGAGCGCCCGCGGTGACGGCCGGTCCAGGGACACGGACGGCATTGCCATGGACCTCCGCCTTCGCCTCGACGTCCGCTTCAATCCTGCGAGCGACCACAAGATGTTGTGCACGCCCTCCACATTTGCTACTACTCGTTGTGGACGACCCCTGGGGATGCGGTGGACGAATCGCCCCAATGTCATCGTGAGCCAATGTCATCCCGAGCCAATGTCATCCTGAGCTTGTCGAAGGATGCGCCGCAGCCGTCATTTCGGAACCGCCACGGATCCATCGCCCACGCCCCGCGCGAACGCCACCAGCGTCGCGATCCCGGTCGGGATCGCGCCTTCATCGAGCCGGAACTGCGGGCTGTGGCCCGAGTGGACGCTGCCGACGGCCTCGTTGTAGATGCCGAGCCGCACCAGCACGCCGGGGACGCGCTGCGCGAAGTACGCGAAGTCCTCGCCGCCCATCGTCGGCGCGGGGCGCTCGACGGGGAAGCCGTTTTCGCGCGCATACGCCGCGAACGACTCCGCGAGCTCGGCGTCGTTCACGACCGGCGGATAGCCGAGCAGCATCTTCACCTCGGCGGTTGCTCCGTACGCCGCGGCGATGTTGTCGACGATGCGACGAATTTTTTCGGGGGCGGCTTCGCGGATCGCCGGATCGTGCGTGCGTAACGTGCCGGTGAGGAATGCCTTGTCCGCGATCACGTTGTTGCGATAGCCGGCTTCGATCGTGCCGATGGTGACGACGATCGAGGCGAGCGGATCGGTCTCGCGCGCCGCGACGTTCTGCAGCGCGAGGATCGTCGCAGCCGCGCACGGGATCACGTCGACCGCCTTGTGCGGCTGCGCGCCGTGTCCGCCTTTGCCGCGAATCGTGATGTGGAACTCGTCGGCGGCGGCGTTCACCGGCCCGGGCGTGATCCCGATCGAGCCGGTCGGCAGGCGCGGATCGATGTGCAGCATCGCGACCGCTTCGACGCGCGGGTCGTCGAGCGCGCCCTGCTCGATCATCGGCAGCGCGCCGCCCGGTCCTTCTTCCGCCGGCTGGAACAGCAGCACCGCGGTCCCGCGGAACGACTCGCGCGACTCCTGCAGCACGCGCGCGGCGCCGAGCAGCATCGCGGTGTGTGAGTCGTGCCCGCAGGCGTGCATCTTTCCGGCGATCTGCGAAGCGCACTCTTCGCCCGAGTCCTCGAGAATCGGCAGCGCGTCCATGTCGGCGCGGAGTCCCGTGACATGGCCGGGATGTGCGCCGCGCACGATCCCGACCACGCCGGTCGTCGCGATCCGGCGGTGCTCGACGCCGATCGCGTCGAGCTCGCGCTCGACGATCGCCTGCGTGTTCGTCTCCTCGAACCCGAGCTCGGGATGACGGTGGATCTCGCGGCGAATCGCGACGGCGCGCTCGACCGTCGCGTGGGGAAGCGTGGCAGGCATCCCGTTCGGTCCATCACGCGCCGCTCGGAGTCCTCCGCGAGGCACGGTGTCGTCGCCGGGCAGCGGCGGTGAAGGCGAGCCTGCGCCTCAGAGCTCGGCCGGCGCTCCTTCCGCGGGGACGTATGGCGCGATGACGGACCGGATCACGCTCTTGCACACGGTGCAGTACTCCTCGCCGAGTACACGCATGCGGCAGTTGAACTGCGGGCGGAAGACGCCCGAGTGGAAATATCTCGCGCCTTCGTACGCGCCGACCGTCTCCGCCGCGAACGGGTTCGGCTGCGGATCGCACTGGGCGGGGTTCGCGTTCGAGGTGGTCGGGACCGGGATTCCATCGGTGATCATGCTGCGCCACTTGATCGAAGCCGCATCGCGATTCGTCGTGACGTTCGGCTCCGACGGCTCAGGACCGGCATACCGGTCGTGCGTCCCCGGCGGATCGCGCGTGCAGCCCGCATACGACTCGTACTCGTCGGCGAAATGGAACGCCGTGTGTCCCATCTCGTGCAGCGCGATCTCGGCGGCATTCGGCGCGGCCGAGAACGTCGCGACGCCGCCGCCCGAGCCGCCGTAGATCGGCGAGTTCACGACGACCATGATCATGTGCGCTTGCGGCATGTTGTCGTTGACGACCGCGTGCACCGTTTCGGTGTTCACACCGAGCAGCCGCGGCGTGTCGAACGCGCAGAACGTGGCGTCGAAGAACGTCTTGGGGTTCGCACCGGTACCGCCGCACTTGGCCGGGTCCGCCGCGCCGCTGTCGGTCGAGGTGACGTCGATGCGAAAGACGTTGATCCCCGCGAAGAGCTCGTCGTACGGCGACGTCGTCTTGAACTTCTCGACGAACGCGTCGACGTCGGAGAGGTATTTCGCGAGCTCGCTCGCCTGATAGCCGTCACCGAGGAGGACGAGATTCCAGCGCAGCGCCGGGTCGCCGTGATCGACGACGGTCGCGATCCCGAGCACGCTTCCGTCCGAGGAGCTCATCGCGCGCTCACTCGCCGCCCGGCGGGCCGAGCGGAAACGTGCCCAGGTGCTGCGGCGGCTCGAGATGCGCGTCCGGCTTGAGCGGCGGTCCGATCAGGTCGATCTTTTGCGCGCCCGGCACGTCGGGGACGAGGACCGTGAACGCGCCCTTCGGCTGAGCGACCGGAACGCGCTGCGGCGATTCGCCGGGCGGCGCAAAGACCTCGGCGTCGTGCGCGAGCGGGCTGACGTGGACGACCCGCGCGAGCGGCTGGTCCTGATCGTCGCGCATGACCAGCGAGAGCGCGCCGTGCGGCGGCGCGACGTCCGCCGGCTGGGACTGCGGCACGGTCATGGTGACCGTCTGATCGGAGACGAGCTCGATGCGGTCACCGTCGTACCGGAACGTCAGGCGTCGTACGGGCCCCGGCTGTGCTCCCGACTGACCGGTAGCATTCTCCACGCGCTCACCGTATCACGAAAGACGCCTGCTTGCAATAATCCCTTGCCCAATCGGGGCTCACTAGTCGGGACATGAAAAAAAAGCTCGCCGGGAGGCGAGCCTTTTCGCGAGGGGGCGGACGGCTGCAGATCAGCTGCGGTAACGCAGGAACGCCGGCACTTCGATGTCGTCCATGTTCACCGGGGAGACTTTGTCGAACTCCACCGGGGCGCCGAGCGATGCGGCCGTCGTCTGCACGCGCGGGCGGCCTTGACCGAAGCCCGCGGCGAGGACCGTAACGCGGACCTTGCCTTGAAGATTCGGGTCGACCGAGGCGCCGAAGATGATCTGCGCTTCGGAGTCGACCGCGCGGGCGATCATCTCCGCCGCTTCGTTCACCTCGTACATCGAGAGATCGAGGCCGCCGGTGATGTTGAAGATCACGCCGCGCGCGCCTTCGATCGTCGTCTCGAGCAGCGGCGAGGCGATCGCCTTCTGCGCGGCGTCGGCGGCGCGGTGCTCGCCGGATCCTTCGCCGATCCCCATCATCGCCGAGCCCGCGTCGGTCATGATCGTCTTGATGTCGGCGAAATCGAGGTTGATCAGCCCGGGCTGCGTGATCAGGTCGCTGATCCCCTGGATCCCCTGGCGCAGCACGTCGTCGGCATATGCGAACGCTTCGTTGAGGGGCGTGCGCTTCTCGATGATCTGCAGGATGCGCTCGTTCGGGATCGTGATCAGCGTGTCGACCTTCGACTCCAGATCGGCGATGCCGCGCTCCGCGGCCTGCATGCGCTTGCGGCCCTCGAACCCGAACGGCTTCGTGACGACCGCGATCGTGAGCGCGCCGGATTCGCGGGCCAGCTCGGCGATCACCGGCGCCGCGCCGGTACCGGTGCCGCCGCCCATCCCTGCGGTGATGAAAACGAGGTCTGCGCCGTCGAGGATCATCGCGAGATCTTCGCGCGACTCGTCTGCCGCCTCGCGGCCGATGTTCGGGTTCGCGCCGGCGCCGAGGCCGCGCGTGAGGCCCGCGCCGATCTGCACCGTGCTGTTCGTCTTCGCGTTGCGCAGCGCTTGGACGTCGGTGTTGATCGCGAAGAAGTCGACGCCGGAAAGACCCGCGTCGATCATGCGGTTCACCGCGTTGCAGCCGCCGCCGCCGAGCCCGATCACCTTGATCGTCGCCGCGTGCTCGGGCACGAACCGTTTCGCATCAGCCATGTTTCTCTGTTCCTCTTCCGGGAAGAGCGGGAGCAACGATCAATTCCAGAGGGATTTGAACCAGGTCGTGAACTTGGCGAAGGCCCCGCCGCCGCCGTGGCCGTTGAGATGCGGCGCCATCTCGCCGCGTGGACCGAAGAGCACCAGACCGACCGCCGTCGAGTACTCCGGCTGCTTCACCGCATCGGTGAGTCCCGCGACCGTCGACGGAACGCCGATGCGCACCGGCAGCCCGAACACCTCGGCCGCGGTCGTCTCGATACCGCGCAGGTGCGCGCCGCCGCCGGTGAGGACGACCTCGCTCAGCACCTGATCGCGCGGAATGCGATCGACGATGTTCGCCTTCGCGAGCCGAAAGATCTCGAGCACGCGCGGCACGACGATCCCGCGCAGCTGCGAGGACGTCACCTCGCGCGTGCTGCGGCCGTCGAGCGTCTTGACGTGGAAGGTCTGATCGGCCTCGTCCGCGCGCACGAGCCCGGAACCGTACGTGCGCTTCACGTTCTCGGCTTCCGCGAACGTCGTCTTCAAGCCGAGCGCGATGTCGTTGGTGAGGATGTTCCCGCCGACCGGGATCGTCGCGCTGTGCAGCACGCCGCCGTCGGCGTAGACCGCGATGTCGGTCGTGCCGCCGCCGATGTCGAGCAGCACGACGCCGACCTGCTTCTC
>DATHLN010000192.1:0-6539 GCA_035488115.1 Candidatus Limnocylindrales bacterium
GCCTCGACCTCCGCGTGCGGCTCGCCGCGGCGGTGGTGCCAGCCTTCGCCCAGCGTGACGCCGTCGCGCACGAGCACGCAGCCCACCGAGGGATTGGGCATCGCGTCGGCGACGGCGCGCGCGGCGAGCTCGCACGCGGCCAGGGCACTACTACGGCTCGCTCACCAACGCCGTGATCGAGCCGTAACCAACCCGGGCTTCACGGTGTCGATGACGATGCCATGAAAGCAATGTGGAACGGCGCGGTCCTGGCCCAGAGCGATCGCACCGAAGTCGTCGAGGGGAACCAGTATTTTCCGCCGGACGCGATCAACCGCGAGTACTTCACGCCGTCCGAGACGCACACCGTGTGTCCGTGGAAGGGGACCGCAAGCTATTACACGCTCGCGGTGAACGGCAAGAGCAATCCCGATGCGGCGTGGTATTATCCGCATGCGAAGGACGCCGCGAAGAACATCGAGGGCTACGTGGCGTTCTGGAAGGGCGTCGAGGTCGGGCCGTAGACCGCGACGCGACCTACCTCGCGCGCGCCGTCGAGCTGGCCGCGCGCGTGATCGCCGATGCGATGCCGAACCCGCCGGTCGGCTGCGTCCTCGTGCGCGGCGGCGTGACGCTCGGCGAAGGCCTGCACCACCGCTGCGGCGAGGCGCACGCGGAAGTCGAGGCGCTGCGCGACGCGCGCGCGCGCGGCAACGATCCGCGCGGCGCGACCGCGTACGTCTCGCTGGAACCGTGCGGTCATCAGGGGCGAACGCCGCCGTGCACCACGGCGCTGATCGAGGCCGGCGTTGCGCGCGTCGTCGTCGGTGCGATGGATCCGAATCCGCGCACGGCCGGAGCCGGCATCCAGCGGCTACGCGGAGCGGGGATCGCGGTCGAGGTCGCGCAGGACCCGGCGGTCCGCGCACTCATCGAGCGCTTTCGCTGGACGGTCGTGCGCGACACGCCGTTCGTCACGCTGAAGATGGCCGTCTCGCTCGACGGCTACGTCGCGCCGCGCCCCGGCCAGCCGTATTGGCTCACCGGCGACCTCGCGCGCGAGCGCGTGCGCGATCTGCGAATCGAGCACGACGCCGTGATGGTCGGCGCGGGGACCGTGCGCGTCGACGATCCGCTGCTCACGGTTCGCCCGCACGCGACCCGGCGCAAGCCGTACGCGCGCGTCGTCGTCTGCGAGACCGAGCCGATCGCGCCGTCGAGCCGCGTGCTCGCGCCGCGAGCCGACGCACCGCCCGGGTCGTACGCGCCCACGATCGTCGTCGCCCCGCGGGGCGCGCGCGAGCGGTTCGCCGTGCTGGAAGATCTGGCCGACGTGCTCTACGCCGGCGACGAAGGCGCGCGGAGGCTCGACCTCGCGGCCGCGATGCGCGCGCTGCGCGAACGCGATATCGCGACCGTCCTGTGTGAGGGCGGGCCGACGCTCGCGGGGCGGCTGCTGGCCGGCGGGCTCGTCCAGCGCGTCGTGTGGCTCTTGGCGCCGCGGTTCCTGCGCGCCGAGACCGCCGTCCCCGCGCTGAACGGCGCCGATCTCTCCGGCGCGAACGGATGGCGGTTCGACCGCATCGAACGCGTCGGCGACGACATGCTGCTCTCCGCCGATCTCACGACATGTTCTCTGGCCTGATCGTACACGAAGGCCGCGTCGCCTCGGTCGAAGGGGACGCTCGCCGCGGGATGACGCTGGTCGTCGAAGCGCCCGAGGCGATCGCCGACGGCGTCGCGCTCGGCGACTCGGTCGCGATCGACGGCGCGTGCCTGACCGTCGTCGGGTTCGATGCGCGAACGATGCGCTTCGACGTGGTCCCGGAAACCGTCGCGCGGACCGGCTTCGACGCGCTGCGCGCCGGCCGGCGGGTGAACGTCGAGCTGTCGCTGCGTGTAGGCGACCGGCTCGGCGGCCACCTCGTCTACGGTCATGTCGACGCGAGCGCCTCGATCCTCGAGAAAGTCGCCGAAGGCCAAGGTTTCCGGCTGCACGTCGTGCTCCCGGACGCGCTCGCGCCGTTCATCGTCGAGAAGGGCTACGTCGCGGTCGACGGCGTGAGCCTCACCGTCGCTTCGGTCACGCACGACCGGTTCACCGTCGCGCTGATCCCGGAGACCGCGCGCCGCACGACCCTCGGCGAGAAAGGCCCCGGCGAGCGCGTGAACATCGAGATCGATCCGGTCGCGCGCTACGCGCAGGGCGCCGCAGCCGCGTACGCGGTTCACCGCGACGCCGCGCCGACCGCCGACGAAGTCGCCTGGGCGTACGAGATCTGAGCGTGCGCGACGGCGACGCCGCGCCGCTGCGCACCGGCCCGGAGGTTCGCGACCGCGTCCGCTGGAGCGACGTCGACGTCATGGGCATCGTCTACTACGGCCGCTACCTGCGCTTCATGGAAGCCGCCGAGACGGAACTTTTCCGCGCGATCGGTTTCCCGTACGACGTGCTCGCGGAGGAGCACGGCGTGTGGATCGCTCGCATTCGCCTGGAATGCGACTACCGCGCGCCGGCGCGCCTCGACGACGAGATCGTCTGCCGCGCGGAGCTGCGAAAGATCGGAGGTTCCTCGATGACGTTCACGTTCCCGATCGAGCGCGCCGACGGCACGCGCCTGGTCGACGGAATGCTGGTGCTCGCGGCGCTCGACCGCACGACGCTCAAAGCAACGCGCGTCCCGGTGGCGCTGCGTGAGGCGCTGATCGGGGTCGATCGAGGCTAGGTCTCGTCGGAGGCGAGGACCGTGTAGATCTCCTTGCGCGCCTTGTCGAGGATCTCGCGGATCTTGCCGATCGTCTTGTCGTCGTGACCGCGCGCGTTCAGCACCGCGGCGCCAAGCTTCATCGCCGACTCGCGCAGCAGATGCCCCGCGTCGACGTCGTCATCCGCGTCTTCGTCGGGTTCCGCTTCGGCATTGCGGTTCGCCAGCAATTCGCGCCCGGCCGGCGTGATCGTGTAGATACGCTTGCCGTCGACTTGCTCGGAGGTGACGTAGCCGCCGTCCTCGAGCAGCTGCAGCGTCGGATAGATCGATCCCGCGCTCGGGCGCACGTTGCGGCGCGCCTCGATCGCCGTGATGATCTCGTAGCCGTGCTTCGGGCCTTCGGCGAGCACGTCGAGGATGACGAACTTCATCTCGCCGCGGCGGACCGGGCGGATCCAACCGGCGCGAAGCCCGCCCCATTCCTTGCTGTAGCCGAGCCCCCAGACGCCGCGGAATCCGCGCCGCCCGTGGCCGTGCCGGTGGAATCCCCGGCCGATCTCAAACATCATGTCGCGATATTAGGCGATATATCGCGATGTGTCAACCATGCCGACCCGGAAAAGCGGCTGCTCGCGTCGCATGTCTCGGTATAGTGGGCAACCGCCCGCCGCATCCGGAGGCTCGAGGAATGGCAACGTTTGATTTCGACGTCGTGGTCGCGGGCGCGAGCTTCGGCGGCTGTGCGGCCGCGCTCGCGGCCGCCGCGGACCGCAAAGTGAAGGTCGTGCTGATCTCGCTGCAGCCCGACGCGCTGCTCGGCGGTCAGGCGACCTCGCAGGGCGTGACGCGCTGGGACGAGACGGCCGCCGATCTCACCGAGTCGGCGGGGAGCTCGCTCTCGTACCGCCGCTTGCGCGAGCGCATCCGCGAGCGCTATGCCGACGTCCGCTCCGAGCTCGGGAAACAGCAAGAGTATTTCAATCCCGGCTTCGCCGGCGTCGGACCGCCGTTCACGACGATGGACGATCCGCCGCTCTTCCGCGGCGATCAGCGCCGCGGCCACCCGTTCGCGGCCGATCCGCAAGTCGTCCATGCGGCGCTCTCGGCGTCACTGAAGGAAGCCGGCGTCACGATGAACACCGGCATCGCGGTGACGGCGGTCCAGGTCCAGGGGCAAAGCGTTCACAGCATCACCGTGCGGACGGCGAGCGGCACCGACACGTACACGGGCCGCGTCTTCCTCGATGCGACCGACCTCGGCGATCTGCTCCCGCTGGCGGGCGTGAAGTGGGTCATCGGCGCGGAGTCGCACGACGACACGAACGAAGACGACGCCGAGCGCGTCGCGCATCCGGAGTTCATCCAGCCGTTCACCGTCCCGATCGCGGTGCAGTGGGTCCAGCCCGACGAGAAGAACCGCATCCCGAAGCCCGACGGCTACGACGACATCCGCCGGCGCCAAGGATTCGATCGTCTGAAACGGCCCGCGAACGAAGGCGGCGGCGAGGGCGACATCCATGTGGTCTTCAACCCGAACCAAGAAGAAGACACGCTGATCAACTACCGGCAGTTCATCGACCCGCGGAACTTCTCCGACGGCCGGCCCTGGCGAACGACGCTCAACGTCGGGAGCAACGACTATCTCACGCGCGCGATTCCGACGAACCCGCATTCTGCCGACGCGGATGCGCAGATCGTGGAAGAGGCGCGCGCAGTTTCGATCGCTTACGTGTACTATCTGCAGAATGACGTCCCGCGCGACGACCACAACGGCACCGGCTACCTGAACGTCAAAGTGGATACCGAGGCGTTCGGGCGAGCGGACGGGACCGCGCCCGGGCCGTACATCCGCGAGTCTCGGCGGCTCGCGAACCCGCACACGCGCATCGTGCGTGACGATATCGACGCGGGTGCGCACGGCGGAGGCTTCGCGGTCGGCGGTCGCAACGCGCGCCCGATCGGCGTCGGCTCGAAGAGCGAGCGCGCGACGAACTTCACCGACAGCTGCGGGGTCGGTCACTACAACGTCGACGTGCACGAGGGATTCTACTCGCTCAGCGGCCGCGTGGAAGACGCGGCGAAGCCGAACATCGGCACGCCGTTCCACAACTTCGAGACCGTTCCGTTCCAGATCCCGCTCGGCGCGCTGCTGCCGAAGGAATTGAACAACTTCGTCGCGGCGTGCAAGAACATCGGCACGACGCACCTCACGTCGGGCGCGTACCGCACGCATCCGGTCGAGTGGGCGATCGGCGAAGCAGCGGGCGTCCTCGCAGCGTACTGCACCACGCAGCAGGTCACGCCGGGCGCGACGGTGAGCGACCCGAACCGCATCGCCGCGTACCAGCGGCGCGTGCTCGCACGCGGCGCGCCGATCTTTTGGTGGGACGACGTCGCCTTCGGAGACGACGAGCAGACGTTCGCAGCGGTGCAGTTGCTCGGCGCGCGCGGCGTCTTCTCCGGCGAGGACGAGACGCGCAACTTCTACCCGGACGACGACTTCCCGCAGGAAGACCGCGACGCGATCGACGAGCGCCTGCAGCGCGAGCTCGAGTGGCCCGACGGCCCGCTCACCCGCGCGGAAGCCGCCGTCCTGATAGCCGAACAGCTCGGGCTGCCCGTGTAAATCCGTTCGGCGCGCTCGCTGCCGCTAGACCGGTGCGTCGGCGCTTAGCTTATCGGGTATTTGGTTGTTGAGACTTCCGCGTGATAGTTCAATACGGCGAACGGACGGCCCGCCGACTCCCGATTCCCCTCAATGTCCGATGTCGTCGCAGATGAACGGGGCCTCGCAACGAGCGCCGCGGTCGCACGTCACTTGTACAGCCGCGTTTGCGATGCCGGCTCGTTGCTTTCGCGCCGGGCGTATCAGTCCGTGAATGATAGGTCGGGCAATGGCGGCAGAGCATGACCAGGATCATCAGCGATGTCGATCGCGTATGAGCCGGACAAGTCGAAATTTACTTGGCGGTGGTCGGGAGTTGACACCATCAGCATGGCGATGTAGCGTCCTCCGACGATTCCCTTCGGGACGACCCCCGAGAAACGCATGTCATCCGAAAACGACTGCGGCGGACCCAAGTCAAACGCGATCTGCTGCGGCTGCAGGTTAGGTTCGCGCGACGGCATATTGCGCTCGTCGGCGATGCGATAGGACGCCACCACGGTGGAGATCGGTCCGCCCCGATTCTGTACCCCAGCGACGCGGAGTTCGACCGTCTGGCCAGCTGCGTACATCACGTCTCCTTGTACTACGATATAATGCCCTGGGCACCTCGGAGCGCAACCCTGTCGGCACACGCGGAGTATACGGTCTGAACTTCAATGCGCGGTCGCCGGAAGGCTGCTCGAAAGCTGTCCGTTGAGTTCGCCGATCCGGCCCGGGACTCTCGCGCTGTCGCGCGCTGACGTCCACGCGTCCCGCGTGGCGGGCGGGTCCAGGGTGGTGCTCCTGTGCCGACGGGCGCCGCGCTGCGATGAACTATAAGCGCCCTCTTCCCGCCAAGGTCGGCACGGTCTTCGAGCACAGCCCGATCTCGCTGAGCAAATGGCTTCTCAACAGAAGTCGTGTACCAATTGCTCATAACCCGTGAATTTTCGCCCGTATGCCTTTGCGGCATCCCGCTGTGGGAAGAGTTCCACGCGAATCCCCGTGTAATAAGCAGGCGGGCCCGCAAAATACTGAAATGCCTGCTCACCCTCGGCGGGTCGACCGTTAGCGCCGACGTAAACGTAATAGACATAAAGACCTGCAATCGTGAAATTTGTGGGTGGGGCGGCATTTCCATATCGCATTTGGAACAACTGCCTCAAGGTTGATTGCAAAATGGCGCCGCTCGTTAGATCAGAATC
>DATHLN010000193.1:0-10581 GCA_035488115.1 Candidatus Limnocylindrales bacterium
CCATTCCTCGCTCGGAAAGCCGCTGGCCATCGTCTATGACCGCCACGGCGCACGCCGCGCGGTGACCGTCACGCCGCAGCCGGACAAGCGCCCGGGCGCCGACCCGCGAGTCGGTCTGCTCGGCTTCCAGCCGCTGCCTTCGACGCACCGCGTCGGTCTCGCCGACGCGTGGAGGTCGAGCTGGGGCCAGTTCACCGGGATCATCACCGCCACGCTCGGCGCGCTCGGCGGCCTGATCACGCACCCCCAATCGGTCGCCGGCCAGTTCCAGGGCCCGATCGGGATGGCGCGCGTCTCCGCGCAGGCCCAGCAGTTCGGCCCCTACATCTTCCTCTCGCTCGCCGGGATGATCTCGATCTCGCTCGGGATCATCAACCTGCTCCCGGTCCCCGCGCTCGACGGCGGCCGGGCCGTCTTCATCCTGGTCGAGATGCTGCGCGGCAAGCCGGTCGACCCCGAGAAAGAGGCGCTGGTCCACGTCGGCGGCTTCGCCGTGCTGATCGCGCTGATGCTGGCGGTCTCGTTCCACGACGTCTCGGCGGCGATGGCCGGCCGGTCCGCTTTCTAGCCGATACAGGAATCAGATGATCCGCCTGCGCCGCCGGACCAAGCCCGTGCTCCTCGAGAACAAGTCGAGCTGGTCGAAGGACGCCAAGAAGGTCTGGATCGGCGGCGATCACCCAATCGCCGTGCAGTCGATGACGACCACCGACACCGCCGACGCCGACAAGACGCTGGAGCAGGTCTACGGGCTCGCGATGGCCGGCTGCGAGGTCGTTCGGGTGACGTGCCAGGACACCCGGGATGCGGCGGGACTCCCCGCGATCGTCGCGCGCTCGCCGGTCCCGATCGTCGCCGACGTCCACTTCGACCACCGCATGGCGCTCGCCGCGATCGAGGCCGGTGTGGCGAAGCTGCGGCTGAACCCCGGCAACATCACCGATCCGGCCAAGACCCGCGAGGTCGTGAAGCTCGCGGTCGAGCGCGGGACGCCGATTCGCATCGGCGTGAACATGGGCTCGCTGGCGCGCGATCTCGAGCAGCGGCTCGGCCACACGCCGGAGGCGCTCGCCGCCTCCGCGCTGCGCCACGTCGAGATCCTCGAGGACCTCGGCCACACCGACATCATCATCTCGGTGAAGGCGCACGACGCCGTGACGACGATCTATTCGTACCGGCTGCTCGCCAAGCAGCTCGACGAGCGTGGGACGCCGTACGCGCTGCACCTGGGCGTGACCGAGGCGGGGCTTCCGCTCGACGGGACGATCAAGTCGTCGATCGGGCTGGGCGTGCTGCTGTTCGAGGGGATCGGCGACACGCTGCGCGTCTCGCTGGCTGCGGACCCCGTCGAGGAGGTGCCGGTCGCTTGGGGGATCCTCAAGGCGCTCGGGCTGCGGGAGAAGGGGTTCGACATCACCGCGTGCCCGTCGTGCGGCCGCGCCGAGATCGAGGTCGTCGAGCTGGCCCGCATGGTGGAGGCGATCGCCCGGGAGTACACCGCTCCGGTGAAGGTGGCCGTCATGGGATGCGTGGTGAACGGCCCAGGCGAGTCCAAGATGGCCGATGTAGGTATAGCGGGAGGCAAGGGCAAGGGCGCCATCTACCGCAAGGGCGAGCTGGTGGGTACCTATCCCGAAGCCGACCTGCTTGGTCGGCTGCGCCTGGAGATCGAAAAGGTCATCGAGGAGCAATATCCAGACTACGTGCACGAGATACGCCGTGAGCCGAGCCCCGTTTAGCGCGCTGGACGCGCTCGTCCCGAGCGGACGACTGATCGCCGCGACCGCCGCGACCGCCCTGGTCGCGTCGCTGGCGCTCGTCCTCTCGGCGCCCGCGACGATCAGCATCGACGGCCAGCGGCTCGCTTCCGACGTTCCCCCGGTGACCACGCCGGGCGGCGCGTATCTGCCGTTGCGCGCGGTCGCCGACGCGACCGGCGCCCAGACGACCTTCGACGCGCAGACCGGCGAGATCGTCGTCCGCCGCGGCACCGACGTGCTGGTGATGCGCCCGGGTGAGACCGCCGCGAAGATGAACGGCCGCCGCGTGACGCTCGATCAGGCGCCCTTCACCGTCCACGGCCGAGCGATGATCGCCGAGACGACGGTCGCACGCGCGTTCGGATCCTCGGTCCGTTACGACGCGAAGCACAACCGCGTCGCCGTCCGCACGCCGGGCGTCGTCGTCGCCGGCGCCGCCGACGACGAACCATAACGGCCAAATTCTAGCCCATAGCTAGTCTCGTCGCACGCGTGATGGACGCGTGCGATGAACTATCGGCAGATCGAGATGATGCTGCGAAACGACGGCTGGGTGTGGTTCCGAACGAGAGGGTCGCACCGGCATTTTCGCCATCCGGTAAAACCTGGCATCGTGACGGTACCATATCACGGCGGGTCGGCAGACCTGTCGCGGCCGCTCGTCCGATCGATTTTACGTCAGGCGGGATTACGACGATGAAGTATCTTCTGTCTTTGGACCAGTCTCCCAACGGATCGTGGGGCGTTGAGGTCATCAACCTCCCCGGCTGTTTCAGTTGGGGCGAAACGCGCGAGGCCGCTGCGCAGAATGCACGAGAGGCGATCGAAGGGCACCTCGAGGCGTTACAAGAGGTCGGAGAGCCTTTACCGATCGGGGCCGACGGTATCATCGATGTCGAGATCGTCCGAGGCGCGGAGGCCAAATAGCTCGAAGAGCGCCCGCTAGGTGAGGTTCGTTCGTGTGCGGGTACGGGATTCGTACCCGAACGACGCTTGGTGGATGGACGTACCGAGTGCTCGCGTAGCATCATGTCATGCTGAGCCTGTCGAAGCATGGCCACGGGCAGCGAGGTGCCTTGCGGCCATCCTTCGACAGGCTCAGGATGACATCGTGGTGATCCAACGCGTCAGGATGGCGTAGCGAGGATTCCGCCGCGCAGCGTTGGGACGACGTCGAGGACGTCGAGCCCGGCACAGTAGGCGACATCGTCCGCGAAGCCTTTCTCCGCTAGCGACTGGGCGTGGTCGGCGCTTGCGATCGCGTCGGCGAGGCGGGCGACGACCGTGCGGTAGAGCAGTGCTGCCGCGCGCGCGCCGTCGCAGAGCTCGGCGTCGGGGATCCGCTGCAGGAGCGCGTCGACCAGCGCGCCCGCACCGATCGCGTCTTCGAGTGCGAAGCCGTTGCGTTCACCGGCGCAGACCACGACGATGTCACAATTGTTCTGCTCGCGCGTGAGCGCATCCACGACCGCGCCGCGGTTTACCAGCGCGGCCGTGCGCACGGACGCCGCCGTCGCGACCGCGCGCAGCGCGCGCGTCCCGTTCGTGGTCGTGATCAGCAGCGTCTTGCCCGCGACGGCGTCCGACGTGAACGACGCGGGCGAGTTGTCGAGGTCGAAGCCCTCGATGCGGACGGAGTCGCGTTCTCCGCATAGCAACACGCGGTCGCGGCCGAGCCGGTTGCCGAGCGCGATCGCCTCTCCGGGTTCGGCGACCGGGATGACACCGGCCGCGCCGTTCGCGAGCGCGACCGCGATCGTGCTCGTCGCGCGAAGGACGTCGACCACGGCGACGTGCGCGCCGCGGATCGCGTCGGCGGCCCACGGTGGCCCGAGCAGAACGTCGACGCGCCTCATGATCGCGTCGATACTCTGCCCGGGCCGCCCGGGCCTGGGACGACCTCAGTCGGTGAAGTCGACCAAAAGTGCGTACTCGCCGCCGACGCGCTCGCAGTCGCGCAGTTCGGGCGTGAACCGCGAGAGGCGCGCGGTGCCGAGCGCGGCACGGTCGAGCCAAGGATTCCCGCTCGACGAAAGCACGGAAGCACCGGTCAGCGTGCCGCGGCGGTCGATCGTGACGCGAACCGCGGTGACGCCGGAGATCTGTTGCGCGGCCGCGATCTGCGGGAGCACGGCGGGCGCGGCGACGACGGAGGCGGCCGCGGAGCACGAGCTCAGCGTCGCGGCGACCGTCGTGCCCGTGAGCGGGACGAGCCGGATCGTCGCCGCACCGGCGACGGCGGTGAGCGCGATCGTGAGAGAGCCGGCGATCCCGGCGATGCGGAGCGTGTTCATGGGTGACCTCGAAAGCGTCGGGTTGTTGGCGCTCCAACACGAACGCGACGTTTTCGTTGCATCCGAATTCGCGTGTTGGCACGATCGAGCCGTGGCACGATGCGCGCCGCAGATCAGCGCGCGCGCGGCTCGACCGGGACGCGCGACTCGAGCGGCTCGCCGGCGATGAAGCGCTCGAGGTTACGCTCGACCAGCGCGAGGATCCGGCGCGGAGCGACGTCGCCGCCGTAGCCGGCGACGTGCGGCGTAATCAGCACGTTCGGCATCCGCCACAGCGGGTCGTCTGCGGGCAGCGGCTCCGGATCCGTCACGTCGAGACCCGCGCCGCCGATGCGGCCCGCGGCCAGCGCGTCGCGCAGCGCGTCGTGGTCGATCACGCCGCCGCGCGCGACGTTGATCACGAGCGCGTGCGGGCGCATCGCTGCGAGCGCGCGCGCGTCGAGGAGATGCCGCGTCCGCGCGTTCAGCGGTACGGCCAGCACGACCGCGTCCGAGCGCGCGAGCACGTCGTGCAGCGCGTCTTCCGGCGCCGTCTCGTCGGCGAGCGGATCGGCGCGGCCGCTGCGCGTCACCGCGACGACGCGCGCGCCGAAGCCGCGCAGCCGCTCCGCGACCGCGCGGCCGATGTTCCCGAAGCCGATCACCGCGACCGTCGCGCCGTTCAGCGTTCCGATCCGGATCGCGTTCGTCTGGTCCCACGTTCCGGTCGTAGAATTCCGCACCGCTTCCGGGATCCGCCGCACGAGCGCGAGCAGCATCGCGACCGCGTGCTCGGAGACGGTCGGCGCATAGGCGTCGCCGGCGGAGGTGACGGTGACGCCGGGCGGGACGCCGTGCAGCTCGACCGGATCGTAGCCCATCGTCGGCAATTGCACCCAGCGCAGCCGCGGCGCGTGGCGTTCGAGCAGCGTGACGAGCTCGGCGTCGTAGAAAGCCGGCCACGTCCAGAACGCGTCGGCGTCGGCCAGCTCGCGGCGCATCGCCTCCGCGTCCTCGACCGCGGCGCTCGCGACGCCGTGCTTCGCGGCGAGCGCCTCGAACTGGGGCGCCAACACGTGGGTTCGGATCACGACGCGCATCGGGCGCAGGTTCGTGCGGCGGCGCTGCGAACCCCCGCCGAATGTCGTTCGCCTCCACGCTCTTCGCCACCAGCTCCGTGGAGAAGCTGCGCGAGCTCAGCAAGAGCAAGAGGCTGCGCCGCGCGCTGACCGCCAAGGACCTCGTCGCGATCGGGCTCGGCACGATGATCGGCGGCGGCATCTTCACCACCATCGGGACCGGCGTCAAAGGCGCCGGTCCCGCCGTCATCGTGTCGTACCTGCTCGCCGGCCTGACCTCGTTCTTCGCGGCGCTGTGCTATGCCGAGCTGGGCGCGATGGTGCCGGTCGCGGGGAGCGCGTACACCTACGCGTACGCGACGCTCGGCAAGCTGTTCGCGTGGATCATCGGCTTCGCACTGATCTTCGAGTACGGGATCAGCGCCGCGCCGGTCGCGCAGCAGTTCTCCGCCGCGATCCAGGACGTGCTGAAGGGCTTCGGGATCGTGCTCCCGGTCTGGGCGCAGCAGTCGGCGCTCACCATCCACGGCGCCTGGTGGAACCTCGCCGCATACGATTTTGCGCACTCCCAGTACGACGTCGTCGGCGCGCTGTTCGTCATCGGGCTCTCGGTCCTGCTCTCGGTCGGGATCCGCGAGTCGGCGACGACCAACAACATCTTCGTCGTCCTGAAGATCGCCGCGCTGATCGTCTTCATCATCGCCGGTATGATGCTCTTCCACGCCGCGAACCTGGCCGATTTCGCGCCGCACGGCTGGGGCGCGATCGCCCCGTTCGGCGGGACGGTGGAAGCCTCGCAACCGTTCGGGATCATACCGATCTCGGCGCTGGTGTTCTTCAGCTACATCGGGTTCGACACCGCGACGACGACCGCCGAAGAGTGCACCAACCCGCAGCGCGACGTCCCGCTCGGCGTCATAGGCGCGCTGGGCATCGGCACGGTGCTGTACTGCGCGACCGCGATCGTGCTGGTCGGCGCGCTGCCGTGGGCGAAGGTGCCGGTGAAGGATCCGCTGATCGCCGCACTCGCGCCGCTCCACATGCCGGTGCTGAACTGGATCATCACGATCGGCGTGCTCGCGGGGACGACCAGCGTCGCGCTCGCATCGCTGCTGGGCCAGACGCGAATCTTCTACGTGATGTCGCGCGACCGGATGCTCCCTGAAGTCGTCGCGCACATCAACCCGCGCTTCAAGACACCGGTGCGGACGACGATGGTCGTCGGCGTCGCCGTCGCGCTCCTCACCTTGATCGTCCCGCTCAACCAGCTGCTGAACCTGGTGAACATCGGGACGCTGCTGGCGTTCACCGTCGTCTGCGCGGGCGTGCTCTACCTGCGCCGCCGCAAGCCCGACATCCCGCGCGCGTTCCGCGTCCCGTTCGTGCCGCTGTTCCCGGTCCTCGGAATCGTCTGCGCGCTGTTCCTGGCCGTCTTCGGGCTCTCGCGCGACACGTGGATCTGGTTCACGATCGCGCTCGTCGTCGGCCTCGTCTTTTTCTTCTGGTACGGCTACCGCAAGTCGGACCCGGAGAAGATCGAGTACGTCGAGGAGCCGGAAGCGCTCAAGATGATGTGAGCGCGATGGGCGGCGCGGGTTACGTACGGCGCGCGAGGCGCGTCGTCTACGAGAACCCCTGGCTGCGTTTCGAGGCGCACGAGATCGTGCACCCGAACGGCGCGCCGGGCGTCCACGGCGTCGTCGTCACGCCGCGCGCGAGCGCGGTCGTCCTGATCGACGGCGGCGACGTGCTCCTGACGCGACAGCCGCGCTTCGCGGTCGACGCGGTCGTGCTCGAGGTGATCAAAGGCGGCCGCCACGACGGCGAGGACGGTCTGGCGTGCGCGCGTCGCGAGTCGCGCGAGGAGGCCGGCGTCACCGCGTTGCACTGGACGCCGCTCGGCGTGGCGTACGAGATCCCCTCGATCGTCCAAGAGCCGGTCGACCTGTTCCTCGGCACGGAACTGGCGCCCGCGCCGCTCGCGCCGGAAGCGGTCGAGCGGATCGACGTCGTCCGCATGCCGTTCGGCGATGCGCTCGAGGCATGCGCCGACGGCCGCATCGATGACGCGGTCACCACGATCGCGTTGCTGCGCGCGCGCCGCGTCTTGGAGCGTGAACGATGACCGCGAAGAAGAAGACCGGCGTGACGGCGCGCTTGCGCGAGCGCGCGCTCGCGTTCCCCGGCGCGTGGGAAGACGACCCGTGGGGCGACAGCGTGATCAAGGTCGGGAAGAAGATCTTCGTCTTCTTGGGCGAGGAGACGCTCACCCTGAAGCTGGTCGAAGCGCACGCGGCCGCGATGTCAGTCCTCGGCGCGAAGCCGACCGCCTACGGCCTCGGCAAAGCGGGCTGGGTGACACTCCCGCTCGCCGGCGCACCGCCCGCCGACATCTTGTGCGACTGGCTCGAGGAAAGCTATCGCCTCGTCGCCCCCAAGAAGCTCGTGAAGCAGCTCGAAACGTCATCCTGAACCGAAAAAAATCATCCTGAGCCTGTCGAAGGATGAGCAATGTCATCCTGAGCCTGTCGAAGGACGCAAGGCAACATGCCGGCCGTGGCTCATCCTTCGACAAGCTCAGGATGACATTCGACAAGCTCAGGATGACATTGGTGGATTCAGCCGCGCAGGTTTGCGTTGAAGAACGCGGTCGTGCGCTCCCAGGCGAGCTTCGCGGCGGCGGCGTCGTAGCGCGGCGTCGTGTCGTTGTTGAATCCGTGCTCGACGCCGGGATACGTGTACTCCTCGTAGCGGACGTGCGCGGCTTTGAGCGCGGCCTCGTACGCGGGCCAGCCGGCGTCGATGCGCGTGTCGTTGCCGGCGTAGTGAATGAGCAGCGGCGCCTTGATCTTCGCCGCCTCCTCGGCCGGCGGCTGAGCGCCGTAGAACGGAACCGCCGCCGCGAGATCGGGGATGCGCGTCGCGAGGAAGTTCGCGATCCCGCCGCCGTAGCAGAAGCCGACCACACCCACCTTACCGTTCCCGTCGGGCAGCGTCTTCAGATACGCGGCCGCTGCTAGAAAGTCGTTGCGCGTCTTGGCTTGATCGAGCTTTGCGAAGAGCGCGACGGCTTTCTCTTCGTCGCCGGGGTATCCGCCGAGCGGCGTGAGCGCGTCGGGGGCGAACGCGATAAAGTTGTCGACCGCGAGCCGCCGCGCGATGTCCTCGATGTGCGGATTCAGACCGCGGTTCTCGTGCACGACCAACACGGTCGGCAGCTTCCCCGACGCCTTCGCCGGCCGCGCGAGGTAGGCGCGGATCGTCCCGTAGCCGTTCGGCGAGGGGTACTCGACGCGTGAGACGCGGATGCGCGGATCCGACTCTCGGATTTGCGCCGCCTCGGCGAACTTCGGCGAGAGCGCGTTGAGCAGCGTCTCGGCGGTCGCGCCGGCGACCGCGTACCGCGCCGCGAGCCGCAGGAAGTCTCGGCGCTGGATCATCCCGTGGACGTACTGATCGAACAGCTTCAGAACTTCGGGATGGAAGTCGCGGGCGGTCTTGCGAATCATGGGCGGCCTTTCGCTGTCGTGACGGAGCGCCGCCTCTTAGCCGAGCGGCGGGGGAGCGGTTTTGGCATTCCAGAGATGCTCCGGCTGGTCCAGCGCGTGGTTGATCCAGCGCGACCACACGAAGAGCGCGTCGGAGAGGCGGTTCACGTAGCGCACCGCCTCCGGCGTGATCTCCTCGCCCTGCTCCCGCGCGCCGATCAGCAGCCGTTCGGCGCGGCGGCACACCGTGCGCGCCTGGTGGAGGAACGCGCCCGGATACGCGCCGCCGGGATGGATGAAGTTCGCGAGCGGCTCGAGGTCGCGCTGCGCGCGGTCGATCGCGCGCTCGAGCGCGGTCGCGTCGTCGGCGCCGATCAGCGGCATCCCGTCCCAGCGGTCCTTCGGCAGCGTCGCGAGGTCGCTGCCGAGGTTGAAGAGCGCGTCCTGCGTCCACGCCAGCCACGCGTCGAGCTCGCGCGCGACGCTCTGCGCGCGGTGGAGATCCTGCACCGGCCGGGTGCGCATCACGTCGGTGAGCGCGGTGCGCGCGAGACCGATCACCGACGAGAGCTCGTCGATCGTCCCGTACGCCTCGATCCGCAGCGCGTTCTTTTTCACGCGCTGCCCGCCGACGAGCCCGGTCGTCCCGTCGTCGCCGGTGCGCGTGTAGATGCGGGTCAGCTTCGGCATGGCCCGAGCCCTTCTCAGAGGACGGCCCGCACCCTGCGCGAACCCGGGCCGATTGGTCATGGAACGGTCATTGGAACGAATACCGCCGAAGAGCGCCGATCTCTCCGACTGGTATCAAGCGGTCTGCTATCGCGCCGAGCTCGTCTCGCAGGCGCCCGTGCGCGGGTGCTTGGTGCTGCGGCCGTACGGCTTCGGCCTGTGGGAACGGCTCCAGAGCGCGCTCGACGTGCGCTTCAAGGAGACCGGTCACGAGAACGCCGTCTTCCCGCTGCTGATACCGGAGTCGCTGATCGCCAAGGAGGCGGAGCACGTCGAGGGGTTCGCACCCGAGGTCGCGTGGGTCACCGAGGGGGGCAGCGAAAAGCTCACCGAGCGGCTCGCGATCCGGCCGACGTCGGAAGTGCTGTTCGGGGTGATGTACTCGGAGTGGATCCAGTCCTACCGCGACCTTCCGGTGCTGATCAACCAGTGGGCGAACGTGATGCGCTGGGAGAAGCGCACGCGCCCGTTCCTGCGCACCGCGGAGTTCCTCTGGCAAGAAGGCCACACCGCGCACGCGACCGAGCAGGAGGCGGCCGAGGAGGTCGCGCGCATGCTCGAGATCTATCGTGAGGTCGCCGAAGACGTCTGCGCGGTCCCCGTCTACAAGGGTGAGAAATCGGCGTCCGAACGCTTCGCCGGCGCGAACCACACCTTCTCGATCGAGGCGCTGATGCCGGACGGGCGCGCGCTGCAGTCGGCGACGTCGCACGAGCTTGGGCAGAATTTCGCGCGCGCGTACGACATCACGTTCGCGGCCGAAGACCAGACGCAGCAGTACTGCTGGACGACATCGTGGGGGATGTCGTGGCGGATGCTCGGCGCCCTCATCATGACGCACGGCGACGAGCGCGGCCTCCGCATCCCGCCGCGGATGGCGCCGCTCGAGGTCGTCATCGTCCCGATCCCACGCGGCGACACGACGCGGCTCGACGAGGCGGCGCGCGATCTCTACGAGCGCTGCAAGGAAGCCGGTCTGCGCGTCAAGCTCGACGACAAGCCGGGGCAGTCGCCGGGCTACAAGTTCAACGAATGGGACATGCGCGGCGTCCCGATCCGCTTGGAGCTCGGCAACCGCGACCTCGACGCGGGCGCCGTCACGCTCGTCCGCCGCGACAAAGCGGTGAAGGAAGAAGGGCAGAAGCAACAGATTCCGCTCGGCGACGTCGTCGCGTTCATCCCGACCGTCCTCGAGCAGATCCAGCACAATCTCTTCGCGCAGGCGAAGACGTTCTTGCAGGACCACACGATC
>DATHLN010000194.1:0-2409 GCA_035488115.1 Candidatus Limnocylindrales bacterium
ACGCTGTTCTTCAACGTCGCGCACTACGCGCTGCGGCCGTGGCCGTGGATCCTGGTCGCGCTCGCGGTGCTCGTCACCGACTTCCTCCAGTTCATCGTGAAGATGACGATGGCGGTCGTGCTCGCGGTGGCCGCGGTCGCCGCGGTCGGCGGGATCGCGGCGCTCAAAGCCGGGCTCGCCGGCGTCGACGCGCAGCACGTAGCGAGCGGCGGCGGCTCGATCCTGGCGTTCGTTCCGTCCGGTGATGCGAGCTGGATGCCGATCACCACGTTCCTGGTGTTCGTCGGCGTGAGCTGGTGGGCGTCGTCGTATCCGGGCGCGGAGCCCGGCGGCGGCTCGTACGTCGCGCAGCGCATCTTCGCGTGCCGGAGCGAGAAGGATGCCGTCTTCGCGACGCTGTTCTTCAACGTCGCGCACTACGCGCTGCGGCCGTGGCCGTGGATTCTCGTCGCGCTCGCAGCGCTCGTGCTCTACCCGCACGGCGTGATCGGCGCGAACGGCAAGCCGGATCCCGAGCTGGGGTACGTGCAGACGCTGGTCGACCATCTCCCGGTCGCGCTGCGCGGCTTGATGATGGCGGGTTTTCTTTCGGCGTACATGTCGACGATCGGGACGCAGCTGAACCTCGGGGCGTCCTATCTCACGAACGATCTCTACCGCCGCTTCGTGAACCGAGAGGCCACCGAGCAGCATTACGTCTGGGCCTCGCGCTGGGCGACCGTCGTCGCGATGGTGCTCGCGGCGATCGTCACCGTGTTCATGACGTCGGTCGGCGAGGCGTGGAAGTACATGCTCACGCTCACCGCGGGCGTCGGGCTGGTGATGATCCTGCGCTGGTACTGGTGGCGGATCAACGCCTGGAGCGAGATCTCGGCGCTCGCCGCCTCCGCGATCGTGGGGAGCTGGTGCTACCTGAGCGGCGTCGTCGCCGGCGACGATCCGAACGCCACGGCGAAGCGGCTGCTCATCACCGTCGCCGCGACGACGCTCGTGTGGATCGTCGTGACCTTCGTCACCAAGCCCGAGAGCGAGGCCACGTTGAAGCGCTTCTACGAGCGCGTTCGCCCGGCCGGGAACGGCTGGGGACCGATCGCGCGGCTCGTCCCCGGCGGTTCCGAAGACGACCTCGGGATCGCGCTGCTCGACTGGGTCGCAGGGCTCGGTCTCGTCTACGGCACGCTCTTCGGAATCGGCCGCATCGTCCTCGGCGATCTCGGCCAAGGGCTCGCGTGGTGCGCGCTCGCCGTCGTGTGCCTCGCGGTCATCGTGCGAACGCTTCGCAGGCCGACGATGAAGAGCCGAGGACGAGGGTCGCAAGCGGCGACCCTCGACCCCGGCTTCCCGCAGTAGGACGAACCCGCGGCCGGCGTCAGCCGTTCGGGTGCGTGCGGTCGTACTCCAGCGCTTCGTCGAGTTGCTGGCGCGCGCGCTGGAGCAGGTCGACCGCCTGTTCGCGGTGCCCGCCGTAGTCGTGGCGGTCGCGCTGCAGCATGTCGATGACCTGCTCGAGACGGCGCCGCTCGACCTGGAGGTTACGGTCGCTGCCGCGGCCGGAACGGAGGTACATCGGGTTCGGATTCTGGGCCGGGAGCTGTTGTGCGGACGCGACGGTGCCGAGCGCGATCGACGATCCGAGCGCGGCGGTGAGGACGACGAGACGAAGATTCATGTGAGGCCTCCTGAACGAGTGCAGTATCGGATGAAGACGTCATGCTGTCGTTGCATGGCGATCCCGTAACGCCGTCGCTCGCCCGCCGCTCGTCATCTCTCAGCGAACTCTCAGGATCGCTTCAGCCCGCTCTCACCTCGACGGGGCGTCGGCGATCGCGCCGAAACGCTCGTCGAGCAGCCGCGCCGCGGCGTCGAGCTCGCGAGAGAGCTCGTCGGGCGTCGCGGCGGCGCGGACGCGGTCGGCGCACTCCATGATCCCGCGGTCGAGCGCGTGGATATGGTCGACCAGCGCGTCGCCGAAGCGGGCGTGATCGGCCGCCCGGATCACCCGCTGGTCCGAGAACTCGCAGCGCACCAGCAGCCCGTCGAGCCGTTCCGCGAGCGCGCCGTCGGGCTTCACCCAGTCCCGGGCGGCGGCGAGGGCCTCGCCGAGAAACGCGCGGACCTGCTTGTCGACCTCGTGCCGGGCCGTGTCGTCGGCGTAGCCGGCGTAGCCGGGCATCCGGCTCCGGAGGGCCTCCAGATCGGTCATCCCGCGAATTACGGCGCGTTCCGGCCGAAAACCCGGGTATGTCCGTCCTCCAGGCGTTCTTCGCCCTGGTCGCTCTGGCCGCGCTGGCGGGGTGCGTCGTCGCCTGGCGCCGCTGGCGCGCGGAGCAGCGCGAGCTCGCCCGAGTCCGCGCGACGTTCGCGCGCTACGTCGCACCCTCGGTCGTCGACGTCCTGCTCTCCCGGAAG
>DATHLN010000195.1:0-10221 GCA_035488115.1 Candidatus Limnocylindrales bacterium
CGATCCAGGCCAGCCGAAGAGCATCGCGGCGACGATCCCCGCCGCGAGCGCGGGCAAGCGCGTCGCGAGGGCGACGGCGGCGGTCGTGACCACGGCCGCGACGCCGGCGAGGAATCCCAGCGCGTCGAGCGGATGCGGCGGAACGTACCCGGTCGCGGCGCGGACGACGAGCAACTCGATACCGCCCGCGGCGGCCACGTAGATGGCGAGCGCGAGGACCGTGCCGAGCCAGCGTCCGAGCACGATCTCCGCGCGGCGCACCGGCCGCGCGAGGACCGCGAGGATCTCGCCGTTCGCGATGCTCTCCGCCATCGCGGGCGCGCCGATCAGCGCGGCGCCGAGCGCGAGCACGAACGAGAACAGGAACGCCAGCAGGATCACGATCCCGGCCGCCGTCGCGCGCACCGCGGGCTCGCCGATCGGCTGGCCGTCGACGACCGCCGTCGCGAGCCGGTGCATCCCCCACGCCGTGAACGCGACGATCGCCAGCGTGAGCACCCCGGCCGCCGCGACGAGCCGCCGGCGCATCAGCTCGCGCAGCGTGAGGCTCGCGAAGAGCAGGACGTTCATTCGTGCCGCACCAGCGCGAGAAAGCGGTCCTCGAGCGTCGTCTGCTTCGGCTCGACGGCGTGGATGCGCGCGCCTTCCGCGACGAGCCGCGCGACGAGATCGGGGATCTCCGCCGGCGCGACGTCGTACTCGCGCCAGCCGTCGTCGAGCCGAACGCGCACGCCGCGCGTCTCACCGGTCAGCGCGCCGACCGTCCCTTCGGCGACGACGCGGCCGCGGTCGACGACGCAGACGCGGTCGCAGACGCGCTCGACCTCGCCGAGCAGATGCGAGTTCAGGAAGACGGTCGTGCCGCGCGCGCGCAACCGCTCGATCAGCGCACGCACGTCGCTGCGCCCGACCGGATCGAGCGCCGACGTCGGCTCGTCGAGGAAGACGATCTCCGGCGCGCCGAGCAGCGCGACGGCGAGCCCGAGCCGCTGCTGCATCCCTTTCGAGTACGTGCCGACGCGGTCGTTCGCGCGCTCGCGCAAGCCGACTTCGTCGAGCACCTCGCCGATCGCGCGCGGCGCCTCGCGCAAACGGAGGAGGCGCGCATGGAACGCGAGCACCTCGCGCGCCGCCAGCCAGTCGGGATAGCGAAAGAGCTCCGGGAGATAGCCGATCCGCGCGCGCGTCGCGCGGTCGCCGAGCGGTTTGCCGAGCACGTCCGCGCCGCCGCCGCTCGGGCGCACGAGGCCGACCAGCATCTTCACCGCGGTCGACTTCCCCGCGCCGTTCGGCCCGAGGAATCCGAGGCATTCGCCGCGCTCGACGCTCAGCGTGAGATCCTGCAGCGCGTCGATGCGGCCGTAGCGCTTCGCCAGACCCCGCGCGACGATCGCGTCGCCGGGCACTACTTCAGGTCGTTCGCGAGCGCGACGATCTCGCTCTGCGGCAGCGTTCCGGCGACCGCATAGAGCCGGCCGGCCTTCGTCCAGACGATCGCCGAGCCGATCCCGGTCTCATCGCCGATCACGAGCCCCTGCACGCCGTCGACCGCGATCTTCGAGGCGGTCTGCTCGTTGAAGCGGACCGGGACCGGGATCGCCTGCGCGGGATCCCCGAGTGCCTCGATCTGCGCGACCAGCCGCTTCGAGATCCCGGGCTGCGCCGCGAACCAGCCGGTCAGCGCCCGCAGCGGAGCGCCCGTCGCGGTCAGGGTCGGGACCGGGCCCTGCGCGACGGCGACGAACCGCGCGGTGCGGACGGCGTGCCCGGAGCCCTCCTCGGAAAACGCGCCGTACGTGACGACCACGATCGGCTGCAGCGCGATCGTGTACGTCGCGCCGTCGAGCCCGGCCGGCAGCGGATGGAGCGCGACCTTGTGCTGGCGCGCCCATTGCGCGGCCTTCGCACGCGAGAACGTGAACGAGGTCCGCGATCTGCGCGTGACGCGGTAATGCGCCTCGTTGGAGAGCGCCGCGGGCAGTGCCGCGGGCAGGCGCAGCGGGTAACCGGCGTCGCGCGCGGCGACGGCGGCCGACTCGGGTTCGTCGATCCCGGGGGAAACCGCGCCTTGGATCGTCCCGAAATCATCGAGCGCCGGAAGCGCGCGCAGCGCCGACACGTCGACCGGGCGGACGGAGACCGCGCGGACCGGCGCCGGCTGGAAGACCGAGAGCGGATCGGCATCGCCGGCGAGCGGGAGCACGAGCGCGAGTGCGGCGACGACCGCGGCGGCCATGGGCGGGACGATCGATCGTGATCTCATCGTTAGCTTTGTATCACAGAGAACTCGGAGGCGTCTAGGGGAGCGGTCCGAACCGTGCTCGCGATGCTGAAAGGAGTCATCGAGCAACTCGGGTCCGATACGACGACGGGGGTGCGGCGCACGGTGGCGATCATCGTCATCATCGCAGCGCTCGTGTTCTTGGTTTCCATCGGGTGGATCACCATTCAGTACCGCGCCTCGAACAGCTGGCCGGAGATCCGCGAGGTCGCCGACCCGATCTTCGCCTGGACGCTGCTCGCGGTCGTCACCGCGTGCGCGTCGGTGATCGCGGACGGCGCCGAGCGCCGCCACGCGGTGCGCGTCGCACAGGCCCAAGCGACGGCGCAGGCGGCCGCGCCGGCGGGATCGGCGCCGATGCTCGTATCCACCCGAACTTGGCGCGGAACCGCGCTCGCGGGGCTCGCGATCATAGCGTTCAGCCTGGCGCTGGTTTCGTCGAACCGGCTCGGCCATCTCCGCTCGACGACGACCTTCGGTCTGCGCGAGAAAGGCGACGTGAAGGCGTGCGCCGCGACGATCTTGGCGCCTTCGATCGCGACCACCGAGGATCGCGTCCCGATCGACCTGAGCGTCTACTGCAAGGACGCGGCACCGCAGCAGATGCCGCCCGTCACCGCCTCGTTCGGCCCGGAGACCGGCGGCGACCCCGCCGCGAAGGTCGTGACCTCGTTCGCCGGGGCGAAGACGCTGCGGCAGAACGAACGCGTGTGGCGGTGGTTCGTTAAGTTCGGCAGCGGAGAGCAGCCGCTCGACGTCCGCCTCACGTTCGTCGGCGACAGCATCGTCATACCGCTCAGCCGGGTCGTCGTGTCGCAGCCGACCACGCTCGCGTCGCTGCAAGAACAGACGACCGCGCTCGGCGGCCTGCTCGGCGCCTTGATCGGTGTCCTCGGGACGCTGGGCTCGCTGTTCAAGAGCTGGCGCGGCGGATCGTCGACGGTCGTCGCGCCGGGCGAAACCTCATGATGCGTGCCACGATCGTGCCGGCCGTCGCACGCATCGCGCCGGTCGTGGGCGCGGCGATTGTCTTCGCCTGTTCGGCGGCGTTCGCCGCGGAACCCGAGACGCCGCCGTCGCCCGCGCCGAGCGCCTCGCCGTCGGCGTCGCCTTCGCCGACGCCCGGGCCGTCGATGATGTGGCGCGCGCTCGGGCCGGCGGTCTCCGGCGGGCGCGTCGCGACGGTCGCCGGGACCGATCTCGATCCCAATCTGCTGTACGCCGGCGCCGCGGGCGGCGGCATGTGGCGGTCGACGAACGGCGGGATCGACTGGGCGCCGGTCTTCGACAAGGCCGGGACGCAATCGATCGGCGCGATCGCGATCGCGCCGCGCGACAAGAACGACGTGTGGGTCGGAACCGGCGAGCCGTGGCCGCGCAACGACGTCATCCCGGGCGACGGCGTGTACCACTCGACCGACGGCGGAAAGACCTGGGCGCACCTCGGCCTCGAGCAGACCTCGCAGATCGCGCGGGTGGTCCTCGACCCGCGCGATCCGAAGCGCGTCCTGGTCGCCGCGCTCGGCGATCCGTTCCGCGACAACGAGCAGCGCGGCGTCTTCCGCAGCACCGACGGCGGCCGCACCTGGACGAAGACGCTCTATTTCGATCCCGGGCTGGGTGCCTGCGATCTCGTCGCCGACCCAAAGAACCCGGATGTGCTCTACGCCGGGATGTGGCGCTTCCGCCGCTCGTCGTGGAGCCTGAGCAGCGGCGGCCTGGACGACGGGATCTACAAATCGACCGACGGCGGCGCGACGTGGAAGCTCCTCCTCGGCAACGGTCTTCCGGCGGCCGCGCTCTCCGGTCGGATCGCGCTCGCGATCGCGCCCAGCGATACGCGGCGCATCTATGCGATCGTGGAGTCTCGCGTCGCGCTGCTGTTCCGCTCCGACGACGCCGGTGCGACGTGGAAGGCGACGTCGACGAACACGCTCATCGACGAGCGGCCGTTCTACTACACGCGGCTGGTCGTCGACCCGCACGACGCCGACCATCTGTTCTCCGTCTCGGTGCTGCTCGCCGAGAGCAACACCGGCGGAAAGACCTGGCACGTCAGCGGGAAACGGCTGCACGGCGATCACCACGATCTGTGGATCTCCGCGAACGGGCGCAGCATCGTCGAAGGGAACGACGGCGGCGTCGCGCTCTCGCACGACGGCGGCGCGACCTGGACCTGGCGCAACGTACTCCCGATCTCGCAGTTCTACCACGTCGCCTACACGCTGCAGAAACCGTATCTCGTCTGCGGCGGCTTGCAGGACAACGGATCGTGGTGCGCGCCCACGCGCACGGGCGACGACCGCGGCGTGCTGCCGCGCGACTGGTTCCGCGTCGGCGGCGGCGACGGCACCTGGGTCGTGCCGAACCCGCGCGACCCGGCGACGATCTGGTCCACCGCCGGCGGCGGCGACAACGAAGGCGAGATGTTCCGTTTCGACCGCCGCACGGGGACCGCGGTCGACGTCTCGCCGTACCTGCGCGACCAGAACGTGGTAGCGCCCTCGCGGCTGAAGTACCGCTTCAACTGGGAGACGCCGATGGCGTTCGACCCGTTCGACGCGCGCACGCTCTACGCGGGCGGAAACGTCGTCTTCCGCACCACCGACGGCGGAATGAGCTGGCGCACGATCAGCCCCGATCTGACGCGCAACATGAAAGAGCGCCAGGGGCTCTCCGGCGGACCGCTCACGCTCGACGTCACCGGCGCCGAGACGTTCGACACGATCCTGTGCGTCGCGCCCTCGCCGCTCGCGGCGAAGCAACTCTGGGTCTCGACCGACGACGGCCTCGTGCAGCTCACGCGCGACGGCGGCGCGCACTGGTCGAACGTCTCGATCCCGGGCGTCGACGCCGACGGGCGCGTGCCGTCGGTGGAGCCGTCGCACCGCGCCGCCGGGACGGCGTACGCGGTCGTCGACCGCCATTTCGTCGGCGACCGCGCGCCGTACGTCTACGTCACCACGAACTTCGGCAAGACCTGGCGCTCGATCGCGGCGAATCTTCCGCACGCCGAAGTCCACGTCGTCCGCGAAGACCCGCGCAACCCCGCGGTGCTGTACGCCGGCACGGGGAAAGGCGTGTGGTGGAGCGCCGACGCGGGTGCGTCGTGGCGCGCGTTTCCTGCCCCGCTCCCGAGCGTCGAGGTGCGCGATCTCGCCGTGCAGCCCGGCTCCGGCGACCTGATCGCCGCGACGCACGGGCGCGGGATGTACGTCTTCGACGATCTCGCCGCACTGCGCGAGCGCGCGAGCCCGCCGGCGGTCGCGAAGCTGTTCCCGCCGCGCGACGCGCAGCCGTTGCAGCGCTACACGCCCACGGTGAACGAGCGCGGCGCCGCCGACGCGCCGCCGGCGGCGTTCACCTTCTGGCAGCAAGCGCCGGCGGCGAAGGCGCCGGCGTTCGAGATCGTCGACGCGCGCGGCAACGTCGTGCGCCGGATCGAGGGGACGCACGACGAGGACGGTGAGGACGTGCCGAACGTCCCCAACGCGGCCGGCTACAACCGCGTCGCGTGGCAGCTCGACCGCGACCCGCCGACGCCGTGGCGCCGCATCGCGAAATGGGACCGCGGGCCGGAGAACGGCCCGCCGGTGCCGAGCGGCACGTACACCGTGCGGATGCACCGCGACGGCGTCACGTACGCGCGGACGATACGCGTGCTGCGCGACCGCCGCGTCGCTTCGGCGGCCGACGAGCTGCGCGGCTACCGCTTCCAGGTCGCGATGTACGACGAGCTCTCCGCGCTCGACGACGCGCTCAACGGGCTCGACAACGTGCGCGACCAGCTGCCCTCACGCATCGAGAAGGTCGCCGACGCGGCGCTGGCCGCGCGGGCGCGCGCCGTGCTCGGCGAAGCGAAGCGCGTCGAGGATACGATCAGCTCGCAGCCGGTCAACGACCAGGACGACGACTTTCTCGAGGACCTGCTGCGCGAGCGCGTCCTCACGTTCATCTCCGACCTGACGCCCGGCGCGCCGACCGCGGCGCAGCTCGCCGAGGGCGCGGCGCTGCGGCGCGAGGGCGACGCCGCGCTCGCGCGCTACCGCACCTTCGTCGCGCGCGAGGTGCGCCCGCTCAGCGACGCGCTGCGCGCCGCCGGCCTGGTCGCGCTCGATTTGAACGCGCTGCCGCCGAAGACGAAGCCCGATCCGAACGCGGACGAGCACGCGCGCCGCGGCGAGGCGCACCAGTAGCGGCGCGTTACTCCTCTTCGAGCAGCGGGCGGTCGTGGAGGCGCGCGCGCTCGCGCAGCGGCGAGCGGGCGGAGAGCTTGCGCAGCGTGCGGTCGACGTATTCCAGCAGATACGTCTGTCCGGTGAGCTCGCCGAGCCGCAGCGCGGCGAGCAGCGCGCGCCGCTCGTAGCCGATGCGGTGGTAGATCTGGAACGCGCGCTGATACCGCGCGTGCGCGTCGTGCAAATCCCCCGCCGCATCGGCGACGACCGCGTCGACGAAGAGCTGGTAGGCCTCGTCGCGCGGGTCGTCGGCCATCGCGCTCATTCGCGAAGGCGAGGGCAGGTCGTGGAAACGTTTCACCAGCGCGCGCGCACCGAACACGTCGCCGGCGTACGCGATCTCCTCCGCGAGCGCGAGCGGGAGCCAGCGAAGATCTCCCTGCAGCGACGAGGGTGCGAGCTCGTCGAGACCCCGGCGAATCGTGGCGACGAGATCGTCGTGGGCATAGCGCTCGCGCATCACCCGGAGGATCGCGGCGCGCCGGATCTGCGCGTAGAGCGCGTGCGCCGGAGAGATCGCGATGCGCTCCGCGTCGTGCGTCGCGCGCAGCGCCTCGCGGATCCGGCCTTCGGCTTCGTAGAGCACCGAGACGTGGATCGCCATGAGATGATACGGTAACGCGAGCCCGTCGGCGCTCCAGTCGAAGCGCGCCGCGCGCGGCTCGGCCTGCAGCCAGGCGGTACGGTCCAGGCGCTCGGAGGCGAGCAGCGCGATGCCGTGGATCGCCGTCGCTTCGAGGAACCGGTCGTAGTGGCGGCAGCCGTCGAGCCGCCGCAGCGCATCGCCGAACAACCGAGTCGCCGCCGCGTAGTCGGTGCGTGCGACCGCAACCCAGCCGCGGTACTCGAGTGCGCGCGCGTGCACGATGTCGGCGCCGTCGTGGACGAGCTCGAGCGCGGCGTCGGCTTCGTCGAGTTTCCGGAGCCCGTAGTATCCGAGCGCGACGTTCAGCGCGATCTCGGAACGGATCGTGGGATGCGCGTCGTCCGCGCCCGCGTACGCGTCCCGCAGCATCGCGAGCCCGCGGTCGTGCTCGCCGAGGCGCACGTACGCCTGGCCGAGCAGCATTCGCGCGGTGAGCGACGCGTCGAGCGTTCCGTGCGCGATGAACGCGCCGCTCACGACCGCGACCGCTTCTTGCGCGCGGCTCAGACGCAGCAGGGCTCGCGCTCGTAAGAGCGCGAGCTGCGAGACCATGTCGACGTCGCTCGGCCGGACGCGGTCGCAGAGCGCGAGACAACCTTCGAAGTCGCCCGCGAACCACGCCCGCATCGCTTCCGAGAACGTCGCGCGGCCGACCGGCCGCGTCCTATGTGCTTGTTGCGAAATCACGCCCCACACCCAGCATCGTTGCGACGTTCGCCTTTCTAGGCGAAGGTTCCGTCAGGACGGGCCGCCGCCGGGCTGGACGTCCATGGCGGCGCGCGCGTGCGGCGCCGTTGCCGACGACGACCCGCCGTGGGTCGAGACGAACCCGCCGTGGCCGATCAGCCCGAGGCCCAGGAGCGCGGTGAGGGTGATGATGATGAAATGCACGTCGATACCTGCTCTCTCTTCACAAAAGGAAGCTAAGGCCGGTGCATGGGCACCGGTCCGTTTAGGAGCATCGGTACAAAACGTACCGGGCCCCCGAGGACGAGCCTAGGGAGGTCCGGCGCGCGAAGTCTATCGCCTAGTTAGGGTTTTGAGCGGTTCTCGGCCGAAAGGGAGCTGATCTCGAAGAGCTTGTGCATCTCGGTCAGCTCGAAGACCCGGCGGACCGAAGGCGACTCGACCACGAGGGTGATCGGGCACTCGGGGAGGCGCCGGCGCAGGCGGACGAGCGCGCTGAGAAACGCGCTGTCGAGGTATCGCACCTCGGACAGGTCGATCGTGATGGGCACGCCGCCGTCGAGGACGGCGAGGCGGGCTTCCACCTCGCTCTCCTTCCAAATGTCGAGCTCGCCGTTGAATGAAACGACGTGCGGACGCGGCACGGGCCTCCCTCGCTTGAACGATGCATAAACCCGCGGCGGCAAAGGGCCGTCGCTGGACGCTTCAGTAGCGTAGCAGACTCTACTCCGAAAGTCCTAGGGGAGTTGCGCACTATGACGGGACCAGCTCGGTCCCGAGCCCGCGCAGGGCGGCGTCGATCGCGCCGAAACCGGCCCCCGCGAAGACGGCTCGTTTGGCCCCCGTTCGGACCGCGGCGATCGCGGCCCGCATCTTCGGGATCATCCCGTCGGTGAAGGTGCCGTCGGCGATGAACGCCTCGGCCTGCGCGACGGTGAGCCGCTCGATGAGCGAGTCGGGGTCGTTCACGTCGCGGCGGACGCCGGCGACGTTGGTGATCACGAGGTAGACGTCGGCGCGCAGCGCGCCGGCCAGGGCGCCGGCCGCGGTGTCGGCGTTGCAGTTCAGCGCGCCGCCGCCGTCGACGTCGAGCGCCAGCGGGGCGACCACGACCACGAAGCCCGCCTCGAGCAGCGCGCGCGCGGCTGCCGGATCGACGCCGGAAACCTCACCGACGTAGCCGAGGTCGACGCCGTTGACGGTCCCGGCGCGGCGGGCGCCGAGCAGGTTCCCGTCTTCGCCGGAGATCCCGACGGTGCGGGCGCCGCGGGCGGCGAGGGCGCGGACCAGGGCCTTGTTCACGGTCCCGCAGAGGACGTACTCGACGATGTCGCGGGTCGCGCGGCCGGTCACGCGGAGGCCCTGGACGCGGACCTCGTCGATCCTCTTCGCCTCCAGCTCGGCGTCGATCTGCGGTCCGCCGCCGTGGACGAGGACGACCCGCTCGCCGCGCGCCGCGAAGGCGGCGACCTCGTCGAGGGTCGGGTCCTCGCTCCCCGGCGGGGCCATCGCGTTCCCACCGTACTTCAGGACGATCAGCACACGGGGCGCTCGGTGATCGGTGCCGTACGCTCCTGCCATGGCAGTCAGCGAAATCGCCTTCACGATGTATCCGGTCAGCGACATGCAGCGCGCGCTCGCGTTCTACCGCGACGCCCTCGGCCTGCGGACCACCGACGTCGCCGCGGACTTCTGGGCCGAGTTCGACGTCGGCGGCGGCACCTTCGGGATCGGCAACTTCGAGCAAGTCGGGACGCCCGGCTCGGCGCAGTCCCTCGCGCTCGAGGTCGCCGACCTCGACGGCTACCGCAAGACGCTCGCCGGCCGCGGCATCGAAACGACCGAGCCGCATGACCTGAAGTTCTGCCGGATCTCGGTCGTCCGCGACCCGGACGGGAACCAAGTCTGGCTGCACGAGCGGAAGGCAAGCTAGCGCCCATGGCCCACTGGGAGGGTTTAGCAGCGACCAACGTCGGTTGCATATTTATACGGTTCGTGTATAATTATGCATCATGGTCACCCTGCCGGTGGCGGCGCGGCTGCGCGGCCGGAACGTCCTCTCGGTCACCGACCTCGGGGCTGACGAGCTCGCCAGCCTGCTGGCGCTCGCGCAGAACCTGAAGGCGCGCGGGCGCGAGCAGATGACGCTGCTGCGCGGCAAGACGCTCGTGATGCTCTTCGAGAAGCCGTCGCTGCGGACGCGCGTCTCGTTCGAGGCCGGGATGACGCAGCTGGGCGGCCATGCGATCGCGGTGCACGGCAGCGAGGTCGGTATCGGCTCGCGCGAGACGCCCGAAGACGCGGCGCGCGCGCTGTCGCGCTACGGCGACGCGATCGTCTATCGGACGTACGCGCACGAGCCGCTCGTA